>JAERRN010000037.1 GCA_016735445.1 Rickettsiales bacterium
ATAAAAATATAGCAAAAACAAACACATAAATTACTATAAAAAGTTTTTTACAGTAATTTTTTAGGAGTTTGTTAACAAACTTTATCTTCGTGTTTTTTTGTTTAATTACCTACAATATACTATTATAGCATTATTAAAACTTATAAATAACCAAAATTAAACAGTAGCAACAAAAACAACGCTATAAATACACATTAGTTACGCATGTCCATTTTAGACACAATTATAACGGTGTAACCTTGCAAAGGTAAAAGATTACATTAGTATATATGTTGCCTTTGCAGCGCATAACGCATAAAGCGTAAAACGCATGTTTGTTATCTTCCGTTACCCTTATGTAGTTGTGTGAAGTAAAAAAATAGTTACCTTTGTAGTTTATAACATAGCATAATTTGGTAATATAAAATTTATATTTACCAAATTATTATAACACCGTTAATAGCTAAAATTTTATTAAAATACATAATCGCGTCGCTGTCAGGTGCAAATGTGTTAATGTGCGTTGCTGTGTTGTTTTACACTATATAACGTATATTGCGGTAGGTTAATTATACGTAAAGACTAAACCGTTAATCGCGTAAAAAATTATAAATTTTAATAATATGCGCAGAAACTTCCTCAACAGATTTATTTGTAACATCAACAACTGGACAAGAAAGCCTACCAAATAAGTATCTACAAGATTCCATCTCCTCCTCTATTATTTGTAAGTCTGTATACTTGTCACCAATACTATCTCTTACCCCTCCAAGTTCTCTATGTTTACGCAAATGTAACAAACGAAGAGAGTCTATAAGTAGGCCAATTATTATTGGCTTTTTAACAGAGTATATTTCTTTTGGCATTATTGAGCCAATAAAGTATGGTATATTTATAACTTTAAAACCCCTGTACGCCAAATATAAACTGGTTGGCGTTTTTGATGCCCTAGAAACGCCAAGAATAATAATATCTGCACTTTCTAGATCATTAACAATTTTTCCGTCGTCATGATTCATTGCGTACTGAATTGCTTCCATTTTTTTGTTATACTCTGGATCGATAACGGATTCTCTAGATTTTAAATGTTCTACTTTTATTCCAGTATGATTTGTAAATGCCTGAATTACCTTTTCTAACGCTGGTACTATTGTTATGTTTTTATCGTTTTTTATTTGATCCTTTATGTATGATATTACATTTTGAGGTAATATTGTGTAAACTATTACCCCAGGGTGTTTTTTAACCGCGTCAAGGCTATCACTTGCGTCGTTTATTGTTTTTATAAATGGCCAGCAAAATAATTTGTACTGCACATTTGGAAATTGCGACATTGTTACATTGCAAATATTTAAAGTTGTTTCCCCAGTTGAGTCGGTAAAAATATGTATATTTAATATATCGCTTTTATTGTTGCTTTTCTCGTCACCCATATTGCCTACTTTTTATTTTTATATTTAGTTTGTGCTAAAACTTACACAGTCTAACTTTTTAGTATTTTTCCTTTCTGATTATATTAATTTAAAAATAACCAAAATAACCAATATGTAAATTAACGTGCGTCACGTGTTTTTATTTTAAACTTAAACTTATTCTTACCCTGATTTGCTTGCGTATACATGTTTTTTTACGCTACGTAAAAGACTTATTATATTAATAATACCAAAAAGTGACACAATAACTGTATAAACAAAAATTGTAATTGGTATTATTATTAACAGTTTTAGCCATATACTGTACGGCATTGCATTAAAACAAAGAAAAGACAAAGAACCAACAGCAAAAGACACTGGAATAACAATTAACAAAGTAACAAAATCTTTTTTTAGGAAGAGTAAAAATTTATATTTATATTTTAACACAAATAATAATATTGCACATTCCACAACAGCTGACACAGCGCTAGAAATAACAACATAATAATGCTGAATTCTATTTATAAGTAGTAAATTTATCGCTAAATTAACGGACACAGCTACTAGTCCAGCAATAACGGCAAAGCCAACTTTTTCTAAAGAATATATAGAAGAGTAGAGGATTTTATTAATTGCGTAAATTGGTATAACACAACAGGTAATTTTTAACATATTACCAACGTAAAAAACATCTTCCGTTAAAAAACTACCTCTGCAATATATCATTTTAACAATATCATGAGATAAATAAAACAAAGAAACAGCAGCCGGTATACTCCACAAGGTTAACCAAGAAATGCATTTGTTTTGCACTTGTAACGCCTCTTGTGGTTTATTTTTTTTTATATACATAGACAACATTGGAAGCGACACCATGCCAAGAGTATGTCCAATAAGAGTAATAACAAACTGACTTAATCGTTCCGAATAATACAGGTAAGATTGCGTTTTAGCTGTAAAACTTGCAAAAATACCGTCTACAAACATATTAATTTGAAAAATCCCTTGCCCAAAAACAATTGCCACTAATTTAGTAAACATTTTTCTTGTAGCAAGACGTACAGAGGTTGGATTTTTAAACTTTATAATTGGTAACATGCCGATTTTTTGACAAGCACGCAACATAAATAAAATTTGCAGCATACCGCCAAGTACAATCCCGAAAGATAAAGCAAAGGCAGTATTTGGAAATAATTTTCCAAATACCAGAACGCACCCAATCATCGAGAAATTTAATATCATAGGCGTTATGCCAAAGGAAAAAAAAGACTGGTTTGCGTTTGTAATGCCACCTAAAACCGCAACACAGCAGGTTAAACCCATAAAAGGCACACTAACCCTAGACAACCTAACTGCGGTAGCAAATACCTCTGGTTCGTTTATTAAACCAGGTACAATTAAGCTTAAAAAAGAATCCATAAAAATAAAAAGAACTGTTGCAACAATAAAGCCAACCAAGGTTATTACAACTAAGGTTGTGCCCGCAAACTCACGCGCCCTTTTTTTATTTTTAATTGATTGATCTATAAAAATTGGCACAAAACTTGCAGACAACGGACCTTCGCCTATTAGTTTCCTAATAGAGTTTGGTACTCTAAAAGATGCAAAAAATGCATCACTAGTACGATCTGCCCCAAGGTAATATGCGGTTACAACATCGCGTATTAACCCACTAAGGCGAGACAAAAGGGTAGAAATGGCCTGTTTTATAACATGAAAAACCATTTTAGGTATAAAGGAGTTATTTTTGCGTGCCAAGGTAAAAATAATAAATAATGTAAATGCCTTATTTTTACAACAAGCGCAGAGCTAACACAAGGCGATAAAAGTACGAATAGAAAACCGGAAAACACAAATTAACCCATTGCAACATTGCTGTTAAAAACAAAAAGGAATATTATAGGTGTGATTGTTGTGGTAAAGAAAAGATATTCTTCTAAAACTTGGCCGTGTGTTTAATTTGTACTGATGGGCGCAATTTTTAACATCAGTTAAACTACGACAGACAGAAATTGCATAAAATTGACCATCAACAAAATTTTTTCCCGATAAATGTACTGTAACTTTTTTACCATGTACAGATTCTTTAAATATATGTATATTTTCGTTGCTTTGGTTGTTATTAAAAGCGGCCTCACTGTTTTTGTTATATAGGCGGATAAAAAGCCTAGTTGTACCGCTTGGTATGTTTTGCACATCCAATACAACATCGTTAGCATATGCGGTATAAAATGGAAAAATCGGCAATAATGCAATTAAAAAAAGAAACCGAAACTTATTTACACAACAGTATATTAGTTTTATTTTTAACAACAGTAACCGCTTAATAGACGAAATAAAAATAAAATTCATAATATATAAATTAAAATTCTATAAAAAAGACCTTCCACAACGACAAGGTGCACTAGTCGTTATATTTGTTAATGTAAACCTTCCCGCGCTTATACTTTTGGAAAAGCTTAAAATAGACTCTTTAAAAAAGGCTAAAAAGTCACAATCTATCGCAACCATTTCGTTGTTACCGTCGCAAACAACAGAAAAACCACTTTTTAATTTAGATAAACAAAATTGGTACTTCTTACCAGAACAACCACCAGAAACAACAGTTACATGTAGCAAGTGATCAGATCCAAGTTTTAATCTTAAAAAGTTAATCCTTTCAATAGCGCTTTTGGTTAATACCATTTTTATTTAACACAATATTTAAAACAAAACACACAACCTAGTTTTACGCTTGTAAGAAAGCAAAAAACAACAAATTGCTAAGATAGCTAACAATTCTAAAGGAAGATCAAACAAGTAATAAGATAAAGTTTAAAAATTAAAAACAACATAAAATATAAATATTAGAACTACAATACAATAAGTTAACAACATTGCACCGTATACAGTTTTTGTACAATAGATTAAATTTTATAAAATTAAAATTCACCAATCGATAAATTATTTTTCTTGCAATTCAATAATTATAAGTTATTTTATTTACAATATATTACCATATGCACAGATTGCGCTAGTAGTTGTTTAAATAATCATAATATTATCAATATGAAGAGTAAAAAAGTAATCAAACAAAAACTTAAAAACAAGCAGACAGCAAAAGTAGACAAATCGCAACTAAACATTGAAACAGAAGGGGAGCAGTATGTATTTTTACGACCAGATAGTTTTGCAAAGGATTTAGCTCGTCATATATCTTGCAAAGAAGAAGTAGCAATCGCAGCCGCAAGCGCGGCGGCTTTTGTTGACTTAACTTGCCGTAACGATCTTGAAACATTATCCAAAGAGGACGTAGTTACATTGGTTAGATGCGTGTCTAGCCTTGATAAGCTTTGCGTCGCAATGGAAAAAAGCGGCAATATGGCTGGTACGTCGGAGGTTACAATAAACGATATTTCAGTTAATATAAGACCTTTTCGCGCATTTATTAACCAGAGGGCAGGTGTAATTTGTAATTTCCTACAAAAAAAAGAAAGCTCAGAATACCGTGTCGCCTTAAAAAATGCAGATTGTAAAGTCAAAAAAAATAACCAAAAAATAACAGTTAAAAGCGTATTAGGCAGTGTTCCGTTGGAAAAAACACCAGGATACAAACTATCTGGCACATCAACTGACGTTGCCGCATGCACTAATGCATTATTTGGTTTGCCTAATTTACACGGGATAACAGGTAGACAATCGAATGTAACAGGTCAGGAAAAACATTGGAGCGAAGCTTTGTTTCCAAATGGAGCATTTCCAAAGGAAACTCGCGGGTCACTATCGGAAGCAGGCGAACTAGCGCCAAGTTTTGACTTTATAAACCTACAAGTAAAAGACAACATAGTAGCGCACGATAGAGAAGGGTTACTTAAGCGTAAATACGACGAAAACACATACAAAGAAAAAATATCTGATATCATAAAAATAAAAAAAAAGAAGAAAAATTTCTTAGCTTTTTTTGTTAAATCCGAATCAATGAAAGTTGCTGATGAAAAATACAGTAATACCAAAAATAAAAAACATGTCTTAAAAGAATCAGCTGACCTTGTAATGGGTAAACAGCGAACCTTTGAGCAGGTGAGTCTTGATCGTAAATTCTTATCCGATTTTAAAAGCGGTGTGTTCTCTTATGGCAATTTACAAGTAATTGGTAGTGGTGTAGAAATTAACAATATCACAACCGGATCAAACTCTTTACTACAGTATAGAAAAAGCAAAAACAAGGGTGTTAATTATAGTAACGATTACTCATGCGCAGTTGAGTCAATCGCTGCGGTTGCCGATACATTACAACACGTATTGAATGCATCCGTTATTAAGTCTAAAGAGGGTTTGTATAGCGAAAACCCATCTAACTTTGGTTTATTTGTTAAAAGAGGCAACAGTGACAATAGATTGCTTGAAGAAAAAGAAGTAGGGGAGATAGCCGAGTTAATGAAACTCGTTGGCGGTATTGATATTGAAGTTGGTAGGAGAAATCTACTGTCTATATTACCTAATACAAAATTACCATTAAATGTTACAAAAAACTTTGATACAAAAGAATCTAAAACCCAGTCAGCAGCATTCGGATATGGGGTAAAATCAATTTCTTATTTATCAGAATCTGGTAAAAAAGGTAACGCAGACGCTTATGGCCTTGGTGCGGTAATAGCAGATTTACGCTCTAAAATGTTAAGCTTACTTGAGCAAGTTGAATCAGACAAAAGATTAATGAAAGACAAGGTTGCTTTCATGGAATGCAGACAGTCTGTATTAGATAACCTTTCTGTATTAGACAAGCTGGAAATTGATAGATGTAAAGTGCTAGATAGATTATCTCGTATTTTAACTTTTGGATACGGTTGGGCTATGGACGTTTTTAACAAAACGGAAAAAGTTGCACCAATTGGCCCTTCCATAGGTGCAAGTGACAAAAGTGTAATTCCAAACAGGTTATTAATCCCAAGAAAGGAGTCAAAAGGAATAGAGGTTAGAAATAAACTTATAAGCTCATTTGCCGTTGATAGGGTTGGAATTAAAAGACATACATTATACAATTCAGGAGCGCATTCTGACATTGTTAACACAGAAGGAGTTGAGGGTTTAAATATAAAATCTTTAGACGTAAAAAATCATTTACAAAATGGTGGAGCAGGTAGAGATTTTATTTCAAACAGACATGAGTACGGAGATGCGTATAAAAGTATTCGTGACGCTAGCACTGGTGACGTTGAGAAAGTTAGCAAACAAATTTTTGCAGAAATAAACAAAATCACACAAGAACTTAACGAAGATAAAATAAGAAGCAGAATAACATTCGCCAACTCAGGTGAAATGCAATTTAACTTTCCAGAAAACTATAACGATAGTGCATTGCAAGAAGTGCTAAAATCGCACGATAAGAAAGACGTAAAAAAAATACGTTTTGCACACTATATTGCAGAAAAAACAGGAGAAGTGAGAGTTTTAGTGGAAAAACTAGAAGCCTTTAAAATTGCAACCAATTCGGCAGTAAAATTTGCAATCGATAAGCAGATTTTTAATATCGGCGGTACAATAGGAAAAAGTTGGCTCGATGTGTTACCTTATAAAATAAAAGAAACAGAACGGAAATTGCAAACAACAATCACAGGCCTAACTTACGGTGCTAAAAAGTCAAACATTGAGACAAAACATTGGATGGACGGCAGTATGTTTGAGAAAAATAGCAAAGATGGCACTAAACATTTCTCAGTTAACGATAATGTAACTTTTTTAAGGGATGACTTTGTTCGTTTCGACTTGTCCGTAGCTAGACAGTTTCTTCGCAGCGTAGAAGACGTATATATTGACCATGACGTTGTTGAAAAAGATAACTTACAACGACAATTAAAATACAGCACTGTTAGCGGAGCAGTTGCGCTACAAGAAGATTTGAAAAAAATAAAAAACCCAAATCATATAAATATAAAAACAAATATAAAAACAAAAATTATTGACAGACGTATTGTTAATGACACATTGCGTAAAAGATATTTTGAAGAAGTAGAAGATACCATAGACGAGCTTGAAGACCTCGATAAAGCATTAGTATCAGATAAAAATTTAACTAGGTTTACATTTACTGCACCATTAAATTATCAAGATGATGACGTTCGTGAACAATTAAAACTACAATCTAAAGACGATAGCAATGTTGTAGAAAAAATACGTTTCGCACATTGCGTTGCGCAAGAAGCGGGAAGGGTAAGAATTTTGATGGAAAAATTGGAAATTTTTAAAGAGTCACTTTCTATACCTGGTAAAGATAGAGAAGAAGACGATAGACTTTTTAGTTTGTCTCAAGAAATAGAATTAGAACAAGGTAAATTATTTGATACCCTACTTAGAGAAAATGGCCCTTTTAATAAAGCTATGGCTTTTTTTGCAAGGGAAGGAGATGAAATGTTTAGAATAGCAAATCATCAGGGCGACCCTCAAGATAAACATGACATAACTTTATCGACAAAGAAAGACGAACTCAGCCCAAGTAGCGCCATGTTGTTTTTAAGAAAGATTGAAACCGCATACGCTAGAAGTGACAATTTTAAAAATTTTATTTCTTCATTAGAGCTAATGCCTAATTTGTACAAAAGAGGCGAAATAGTATTTGATAAAGATACAGAAATAGCAGAGTCTGTGGAAACAAAGGTAATTAAAAAAAGTACCATCAATCACTTATTAGCTCTTAAATATGAAAAGGAAATAGAAGATTTTACAGTGGAACTTTTATTTCCCGAGAAACCGGTTCAAAGTTACTCTAAAAAACAATCTAGACTTATATTTGTCCCACCATCGAATTATCAAGACAATAAAGTACATGAAAAATTAAAACAAAAATTCAAAGACGATCGTAACATTATAGAGCAAATGCGCTTTATGCATTATATTGCAACAAAAGCAGGAGAAACAAGACTTATGTTGGAAAAAATAGAACTCTTTAAAGAATATATTCTTAAAACAAAAGAAGATAATCAAAGTAAGATAGTAAACAATGCAACAGTTAAGATGTTGGAAAGTAAACAGAAAGATGTATTACAGTATCTACTTGGAAAAAATGGTTATTTTTATAAAGCCGTTTCAGTGTATGGGAAACAGTTTAAAGTTACAAAGCCCAACGGGGAAAGGGTTTCAGTTGGAAATGATATAATTAAAAACAAAGAGATATTTAACCCAAAAGAAGCTGTAACATTTTTTAAAAATGTTGAACTCTCATATGCTCAAAGTGATTTTTTTCAAGAATGTATTTTTTCAAAAAATCTAACAGCAGAGATGTTGCCCAGTTTAAGTATGACAGGTAAAGTTAGTGAGAGGTTATTTTATAAAGATATAGCCGAAACAAGCTCACAAACCAAAAGTAATATTAGAAGAAATGAAGAAAAGTTCCCAAAAATTAAAGGGTCTTTTGGTGAAACGGTCAGTATAATGCGTAAGAAGCACGAGAAAAGAGTGTTTAACTGGAGAGCAGAGCAGATGGTTGGTATTCTGCGTAATATTGAACAAGTTAAAAAAAGTATTGGAAAAAACTTATCTAAAGCAGAAAAATTAAAAAGTAAACAAACTACACAGGAAATTGGAAGCTTAAAAAGTAGACAGGAAGAAAAAGAGTTATTAGCACAAAAAATAGAGAATGACTTAAAAAAGATTAAAAAGTTGCTAACAGGTAGTGAGAAATTACGTAACGGAATTAGCGGTAGATCGTTAACAGCAAATCAGAGTAGTGATTATGTTTACGATTCTCATCTTGCTAAGAGATGGGCTGTAAATAAATTTACTGAAATATGTAAAGTATTTGAAACTATAACAAGCGAAAAGAAACTAGAAAAATATATTACATACACGAAAAAAATCCCTAATAAAATTAGAACTATTGACAGTGAACACATCGCGGTAAAATCAACAGTTGATAGAATTGATTTACTTTTGCAAGAATGCACAAATATTGCCTCAGGAAAGAATATAGAGCATGCTGATAAAGCAAAAATAAAACACAGCAATGAAGCTAAGCTAAGTTTTTCAATGGTAAGGAACAGAGATAATATATTTAATGTATCTTCATCTTTAGCATTGTCACGGCAATTAGATGCCAATTTTAAACACTCCGATTACTATGGTGACGATAAAAAACTAAAAGAACTAGAAGAGCGGTTGGCGTTAGAAAAAGAAGCACAGAAACAAAAAACACAGACGCGCAAGGGAATGCGAACTGACCTTACCGACAGCGAAGAGGAACAATTGGAAACTTTAAAGTTAACAAAAGAAATTCAAGAATCAGAGGAAAGAATAGAAGCGCAAAAAATGACAAGGCAAGAATTAGAAATGCAGATGCAAACACAGATGCTCAAGGGAATGCAAACTGACTTTGCTGACGTTACAGAAGATAAATTGAAAGATTCAAAGCTAACAAAAGAAGCGCGAGAAAAAGAAATACAAGAATTAGAACAAAAAATGACAAGGCAAGAATTAGAAATGCAAGAATTAGAACAAGAAATAGCAGAGCAAGAAACACGGATGCGCGATGGAGCACAAACTGACTTTGTTGACGTTACAGAACAACAATTGGAACAACAATTGAAAGATTCAAAGCTAACAAAAGAAGCGCGAGAAAAAGAAATACAAGAATTAGAACAAAAAATGACAAGGCAAGAATTAGAA
>JAERRN010000032.1 GCA_016735445.1 Rickettsiales bacterium
GTTTAAATATTGTTACTTTACTTAGTAAAAACGTTAACGTTATAGTGTTTTTTTTGCGTTTGTTACAATATAAATTTAACAAATAAAAGCTAAAAAGACGCATAAAAAGATATAACAATAGAATGTTACAATTGGTAACCTCTTATGCTCTAAAGGTAAAATATTATTATTGTTTAACAAACCTACCAATATTTTGCAATACGTAAATAGTGCAAATTAAACACAATTGCACACAACTATAATAATGCTACAACATGTAAGTATATAACATAATTACATATTTACACGCAACGTGTGTATGCAATGTAAAGTAAATAAATATCTACAATAAATATAATATACAACAAACTAGCATCGCAATTTATAAGATTTGTTGAAAATTATAAAAAACTATTTTATAGCCTTACATACATACTTTTGTAAAAAACATCGTTAATTTATTAATAATAATGCGATTTAAATACAAACGTTATATTGCTAATAGTAGCTAGCGATAGTCTAAAAACTTAACTTAACTTACCTCATATGCCAATTGAAATAAAAATGCCCGCTATGTCACCAACAATGGAAAGTGGTAACCTTGCAAAGTGGATCGTTAAAATTGGAGATAAAGTCAAACCTGGCGACATAATGCTGGAGGTAGAAACGGATAAAGCAATGATAGAAGTTGAGTCCATAGACAAAGGAACGCTTGTTAAAATTTACGCAGATGAAGGGACGGAAGATATAAAAGTGGGTTGCATAATTGCGCTTATGTTAAAAGATGGCGAAAATAAAGATGTAATAAAAAACTATAAATTGTCTAGCGCGCCATTTTCTCAACAAAACCAAGATAGCCCTAAAGTAGAGCAAAAAAAAATTGCAATCACCAACCAAGCTGACGCACCAATTACAACAACGCACACTACAGAAATATCGCAAGAAAAACAGCAAACCAACAAAGAACAATCACAGTTTTTTCAACAAAGTCAAAACCACCCTGTCCCAATCGATGAGAGTCAAAAATCAACTTTTAACCCAAAATATAAAGCAAGCCCGCTTGCTAGAAAAATAGCTATTAAAAGAGGAGTAGAGTTGTCAAAAGTTTTTGGCACCGGTATTGGAAGTAGGATTGTAAAAAGAGATGTCGAAACGTTCTCTGCAAAATCAGATCAAACAGCAGACTTTAGCGCATATGGCAAAATTGGTCAAATTGGTCGCATATCAAACCCCGCAGATCGCACTAGGGTTAAAATGTCTAGCATGAGAAAAATAATTGCAAAAAAACTAACAGAATCAAAATCCAATATACCACATTTTTACTTAAGTATACAATGTAAAATGTCAAACCTTATACAAAGTAGAAACGAATTTAACTCTTACATTGTGCAAAAATACAGCAACTCATCGTATAGGGTTTCTGTTAACGATGTAATACTAAAAGCCGTCGCCCTAGCTATGGAAGAAAACAAAAATATTAATGTATTTCTAGACGGGGATGAAATAGTCCAAAATCAAACAATAGATATATGCGTAGCGATATCAATAAACAATGGGTTAATTGTCCCCAAAATATGCGATGTAAACTTGAAGAATATTTTAACAATATCACAAGAATCTAAAGACATAATACAAAGAGCAAAATCGGGCAAAATTACTCCTGACGAACTTACAGGCGGTAGTATTAGTATATCTAATATGGGAATGATGGGTATTGATGAATTTTTTCCAATCATCAACCCACCTCAATCGTCAATTATCGGAATAGGAAGAACAAAAGAGTTACCAATCATCGACAATAACGGTAATATATCTGTTGGTAAAGTAATGAATATAACAATATCTGCAGATCATAGAATTGTTGACGGCGCAGATGCTGCAAAATTTTTAGACTCAATATGCGATAAGTTGTCCAACCCTATTTGTCTGTTTGTTTAACAACTATTTTTTATACTCAATATATAATAAATTACACAACCCTATTTGTCTGTTTAGCAACTATAACAACGTATTATTATATAATTACACAACTGCAAAGATAGACTTTTATAATTAGCGTTTATAGTAGAATTGCAATAAGCAAATATTTTTTATAATTGGTATTTATGTTAAAATTAGCAAAAATAGTAAAATGCTTCCTCTTAAATATAGGTTTAAAAGCAAAAATGGTAATATTGTTTATATGGTTATTTGTTTTAGCAATTATATGCCTTAGCAACGCATCGCTTATTTTAATCACAATCCCATTTATAGGTGTAGAGGTTTTCTTTCCTAAATTTATATTTGTATTATTGTCTTACCCAGTAATAAAAATAAGTTACTATTTATTGTCACAAAAAATAATCTCTCAAGAAAAACATAACGAAAGTAAAAAAGAAAACGAGATAAGCGACAACAAGTTGCAAAAAAATCAAAAAAATAATATTCTATAATTGTATTTTGCTTTTGTAATTTTGTAAACACTTTTAAAGTTTACATGTAATGGGTTATAGTAAATACAACGCAATACCGCATTAACGTTATGTATAACAAAAACGCACATAACGTTAACGCATAAAACGGTAAACAATAACAGTAAAGCCGTGTATTTTACACCAAACTTAATAGAGGTCTAAAGGCTTTATTTAAATAAAACTTTATAGTGATTATAAAATATTGCAAAAACTGCAAATATTAAATATTTACCTTATTGTGTTTAGCTGTCTTGCCGTCTCTCTGTAAAGTTTTGCAAACAGATTCAATCTTGTCTAACTCTAATTTAGTACCAGACTTAACCATCTGAGACGACAATATCTCTATACAATGATTATAAGGATGTACAATTGTGGTTTCATAATTTACATCAGAATACCGCATCATTAGTTTGTTTACAGATCTATAGTGTAAAAGCTGCATTACAACGGTAACAGCGATAACTATTAAAAGAATGTTTCGGTATCTGCGAAATTTAGAAACAGGCCGCCCAGAACCGCCACTTGTATTATTGTTAGAGTTATTAACAGCTCCCATCATGGAACCGTACTGTTCTAACACCTTATTAAAATCCATACTAAAATATATCAATGGTGCCGGACGACAGATTCGAACTATCGACCCCCCGCTTACAAGGCGGATGCTCTACCAACTGAGCTAGTCCGGCAACTAAAATAAACGCTATAAATATAAACGTAAATTAAATAAAAAACAAGATCCCAATGCAAAGGTAGTGAAATTATTAAAATAAAGTTACACAAAGGTAATGTTTTTTATATAGCAAAAATAATCATACAAAATTACAAAACCCAACCAGACAAACTTACAATAAAGTATGGTTGTATTTTGCGTAAAATAAAATAACACCGCCTGTGTGGCATTATTTTATTTTACGCAAAGATTCTGTGCTAAATAATGTTTTATGCAATTTACAAACAACTTGATCACATTTATTCGAATCAACAACAAAAGACACACTAGCGCCCGACACAGATTGGGAAATAATTTTAACATCAACGTCTAAATGCTGTAAAACGCCAAAAATTTGTAATAATTTAGAAGAATTAGATAAATATTGCCAATTTGAAACAACGCCAATAGTCGCACAGTTGTCAAAAATTTTAACATCGCCAATTTCTCTTAAATCTTCTAATAATTTATCTATTAAATTCTTGTTCATTTTTGAATAATTATCCACAGTAACAGAAACGCTTGACTGAGAAGTTGACACAACGTCAACAACAACCCTGTGAAAGGTAAAAACCCTAAATATTCTCTCTAAAAAACCATATGCACCAACCATTAATGAGGAGGAAATATTAATAATAGAAATGTTTTTCTTACAACCAATTGCTAAAAAATCTGCCCTATTATAGCTTTGTGCGGATATAATTGTGCCACAGATATCGTTCTCGTTTGGCTTAGATATTTGCACCTTTATGCCAAAATCTGAACACACACGAACAGCTTTTGGGTGTATAACGCGCCCCCCTAACTCCGATATTTCCAAAGCTTCATTAAAAGAAACATGAGATATTCTATTTGCATCAGAAACAATCGCAGGGTCTGCACTCATAATTCCGCAGACATCCTTAAAAATATAAACTGCGTCACAACCAAGTGCGCCAGCAATAATACACGCCGTATAATCGCTACTATTACGACCAGTAGTTGAAACTCTACCATCAGTCGTTTTCCCAACAAAACCAGTAATTATCGGAACGGCGCCACTTGTAAGATTTGTACAGTTTTTAATATTTGATATAGTCTTTTCCATTATAACCTCTGCAGAGCCAAAACTATCATTGGTTGTAATTAATGTATCCTCCCCATAAAAAGGGATAATATCAATATTATTTGCCTTAAAATAATTAGATATAATACAAACGGCAGCATCTTCGCCAAATCTAAGTACAGAGTCAATATCGGATCTTACGGTTTTTTTCTTGTCGTAAATAATACTTAAAACCTTTTTAAGGTTAAGATAAATATCTTTCAGTAAATTTGGATCCAATTTTAAATCGTTTACCAAATCGCTATGAACATTTGCAAACTTAGAAACAGCATGGTCAACGCTTAATATTCGCTCAGCAACCTCATGAACTATATCAACCAGTAAATTAGTGCACGACTTAACCGCGCTAGTCACAATAACAGGTGAATGATCTATATTGTCATTAATAAACTGTAAAAGCTCATCTATTCCCGTCTTTGTACCAACCAATACACCACCGATTTTTACAGTAATCATAAAGCTTAAGCTTAAGGCTAATTAATGTTGCTATTTACCAGTAGTGCGTTTGCGATCAGATGGATTTAGGTGAATCTTGCGCATTCTTATTGTTGATCGTGTAACCTCTATCATCTCATCTTCTGCAATATAAGACATCATATCTTCCAAAGTCATAATTTTTGCAGGTTGCAATTTAACATTTTCATCACTACCAGAAGCCCTCATGTTTGTTAACTGTTTTGTTTTAACAACATTTATCTGTAAATCATTCCCTCTGTTATGCTCGCCAACAATCATACCCTGATAAACAAGATCCTGAGGTTTTACAAACATCATCCCTCTCTCCTGTAAGTTAAACAACGCATACGCAACAGCTTTACCAGACTCAGTTGAGGTAAGTACACCATTTCTGTAACGCTTAATATCACCCCTATAAGGGCCATACGAATGAAACAGTCTGTTTAAAATACCCGTACCTCTAGTATCTGTTAAAAACTCATTTCTGTAACCAATCAAACCCCTAGAAGGTACTATAAACTTCATCCTCGTTTTACCATTGACGGAAGGTTTCATGTCAGACATCTCGCCTCTTCTTAAGCCAAGTTTTTCAACAACCGAGCCACTATATTCATCATCAACATCAATAACAACCTCTTCCAAAGGTTCTGTTTTTTTACCATTTTCTTCTCTAAATATCACTCTAGGTCTAGAAACAGAAAGTTCAAAACCTTCCCTTCTCATGGTTTCAATAAGAACACCTAACTGCAACTCACCTCGACCACCAATTTCAAAAGCATCCTTTTGTTCAGACTCAGATAGAGTAATCGCAATATTAACTTCCGCTTCTCTCTCAAGTCTCTGTCTAATTATGGTAGATGTTAATTTAGATCCGTTTTGACCAGCAAGCGGCGATGTGTTGACACCAATAGTCATAGCTATTGTAGGAGGATCTATTGAATCAGAAGGAATCGCTTCCTCAACAGCCTCTGTACATATTGTGTCAGATACAGAAGCAATTTTTAAACCCGACAACCTAATTATGTCACCAGCCATAGCTTCTTCAGTAGAAACCCTATCCACACCATTAAAAGTTTGCAAACGGGTGATTTTTCCTCTTTCAATCACTTCACCTAATCTGTTCATAACTTTAACAGTTGCTCCAACTTTTGCTACACCACTGTAAATTTTACCTGTTAATGTCCTTCCTACAAATTCATCAACTTCTAAAATAGTACCTAAAAAAGCAAACTCATCGCTAGGTAAAACAGATGGCGGTTGGGCATGTTTTACAATAACGTCAAATAAAGGCTTTAAGTCACCCTTTTTTGGTTCATTTAAGTCTAAAATCGCATAACCACTCCTACCAGACGCATACACTATAGGAAAATCAAGCTGTTCATCGCTTGCGTCAAGAGAAACAAATAAATCAAAAGCTTCATCTAAAACCTCTTTCATTCTTTGGTCAGATCTGTCAATCTTGTTTATTACAACAATAGGTTTTAAACCAATTGCTAACGCTTTAGATAGTACAAACTTTGTCTGCGGCATTACGCCTTCGGCGCTGTCAACAAGTAATACAACGCTGTCAACCATTTGTAAAACCCTTTCTACTTCACCGCCAAAATCAGCATGACCCGGAGTATCGATAATGTTAATTCTAATATCGTCCCAAATAACAGATGTACATTTTGCTAAAATGGTAATTCCTCTCTCCTTTTCTAAATCATTGCTATCCATTATTCTGTCATGTGTGCTATCAGCATCTCTGCCCATAGCTCCGCTCTGTTTTAAAAAAGAATCTATTAACGTTGTTTTACCATGGTCAACATGGGCAATAATAGCTATATTTCTAATACCATTTCTGTCCGCAATCGAACCATTTTCATCAGCCATACCGTAAATCTTGTAAAGAATAAACACAAGTACGAAGCGGAAATAAACAAGAGTAATAAATACTCGAAAGTAAACCGTACATCCGCAACGTACAACAAATTAACACACTAAGCAATTTTGCTAGATTGTTCAGCTTCCTTGTCTGCGATTCTTTTTCCCAAAGACTTGACAGAAGTTAACCATACAAAGCACATAATTATAAATACAAATATAGCTATAAAAGCTATTTGAGCAACGTCAGTTGTTCCCATAAGTAATAACAAAGTTGACTGAACAAACGCGCCGCCAGATTTACCAAGTCTGCCACCTACAACATCAACAGCTGCCTTACCTTTTGAACGTAGCTCATTATCTAATGGAATATATGCCATTTCTTTAGTAGGGTCGAATAAGCAATACTTAGACGCTTTAGATAAAATTATAACCGCCGCACCGCTTAAGGTTGTAAATAATACTGGATCGTTAAATAAGTTACCAATAAAATTAGGTGCATATTTTAGACCAAATATAACAAAGAAAAATGAACTACCTAATAATAATATTACAACTGGAGTAAAAAGAGCACCAAATAACCAACCAAATTTTCTTAAGATATTTGACCCAATAAACCAAGCAAAGAAAACTGTAACCATACCTGTCCAGAAAGAATACTTACCAAAAAACGCATTCATACTTGCTTTGTTACCTGCAAATCTCAATGCAACTTGGTTTTTCCACTGTACCTCAACTAAGTTAATGGTGATGCCGTAACAGACAACCAACATTACAATCAGCCCAAGATCTCTAGATGTAAAAATAAGCTTTGCACTTTCAAGAAGGCCAGGTTTTTTCTTTTTCTTTTTATTAGTTTCGGTAGAATCTAATTGTTTGTTAATATCTGTAACGTGTAAATAACGAAAAACAGCCATACAAAGTAAACATACAAAAACAACCATTGACATCAAAACACTAACTGTAGATTGCCAAATAGCCGCCTCTGACGAACCCTGTGGTAAAAGATATTTAATTGCAAAATCTGTTGAAGAAGAAACGGCATAACCACAAAGAATTAAAGCTAAGTTACCAACAACGGAAAACATACCGTAAAATCTCTTAGCAACCTTCATTGGTGTTGTTTGATTTACAAAACCCCAAAACGCAAGAGAAAGCACAACCGTACCCCATAACTCGGCCATGACGAAAAATAACGAGTAAACCCAGTTACCATAAATTTGCAAAAAACCAGTAAAGCTAGGGTGTTTTAAAATCAAATCAGCAACTCTTGCGGGATCCGGCTGAATAGAGGTAAGATTTGGATTTAAAAATAAACCAAAGCAAGCAAAGAAAATT
Source organism: Rickettsiales bacterium (assembly GCA_016735445.1). Taxonomy (GTDB): domain Bacteria; phylum Pseudomonadota; class Alphaproteobacteria; order Rickettsiales; family Deianiraeaceae; genus JAERRN01. Next base: position 7,907 of record JAERRN010000032.1, read on the forward strand.
AGAAACGGAGTAACTAATGCATAAAACATTCGCTCTCTATTTAACACGTTAGATAAAGCTGTGAAAGCAACCAAAAATAAAATAGCAGCAGGTGTAACAAGGTATAACTTTAAAAATGTAATTGTACCCGCACCAGCAGAACTAACAATTAGAGTGTCTTTTGTGTTTCTACAAATGGTGTAATTAAACAATATACACGACATAACAAAGGCTAACAAAAGAAACCTTTTAGCCTCACTACCCTTTATAGGCCAAAGCAAAGCACGTAATTTACCAAAACCTAAGTCAGATTCGCTCTTTGTGCTCATAAAAAAATATAATAATTAAAAGGGCAACTGGGAAATAACCAGCAACAAACAGATGAAGCTTTGAATCAAAGTCAATAATAATCAAGACTTATTTACATCACAAACTCATAATACATTTAGAACAAGTTTAAAGCGGGCGTTAAAAAGAACGTAACGACCATATATGTCATGTAAGTTTATAAAAACTTACGCAAAATGGGGTAATAAATTTAACAAAAAAAGACGGTGCACAGTGTAACTTGGTACAGTGTAACTTAAAATATTTTAAATATATTAAACATGTAACACAATCTGGTTAATGTAACAACTAATGCAATTATTGTAATTTTAACAAATAACCAAATTTGCTAAATTATAAGTAGTTAAACTGTAAGTTTGTAAAAATACCTAACAACGAAACCTCTTTACCTGTAAATTAATAGCCACAAACGCAATTAAAGAACTTACAGAAACAAACAACGGCACCAATAACAACCAATTATTAAACTTACTTAATAAAACATAAAAAACCATTGGTGCGGTAGAGCCAAAAAATGCCATACCAACCCCGTACGTAAGTGACATAATTGTTGTTCGTGACTCTGCGGGAAATAATTGAAGTAAAAAATACGGTAAAGAACCGTGGTAAATTCCAACAATAAAACCGCCAATGCAAGATAGCACACAAGTAACCAAAAAAATATTAACAGAAAAAGCTTGAAACGAAATAAAAGGTATAACGCACAAAAGTAACGAACCAATTTGCATCATTCTTTTTGTACTAAAACGGTCACCTAAAAAACCCGAAAGCAGCGTAGCTATACCGTAACTAAACATTGTAAGAATAAACACAGATGACGCACGTATGTAACTGTATTGTAGAACCGATTCTAATGTGCTGCTAAACGTAATTGTAAGAATATAAAACGGCACTCCATCACCAAGGGAAGCGCAAAATGCAATCAGTGCATTTTTTTTATTCCTCTTAAAATCAAGCCATATACTTTTAATTTTTTGTGAATGAAAAGAATTAGCAGTGTGTTGTTTTTGTTTTTTTGACTCTTTTTTTATCAATCCCTGTATGGAGTTTGTTTTAAGTTTTTGTATAGAGTGCAATTTGTTATTACTGTCTACAGCGTTAATTAAATCAGTGTCGTTGTTAGATGCATTGTCATCTTTAACATCGCTTCTAATTTTAACCAAAATTAACCCTAAAAGAATACTAAATAAAAACGGTAACCTCCATGCCCAATTAAATAACTCTTCCTTTGTAAAAATAAAATTAACAATCAAAAACATTACGCTACCCATTGTAACCCCAGCGGCTAAAGAAAGCATAACAAATGAACCATATAAGTTTTTCCTACCCTTTGGTGCATTTTCTACAAGGTACGCAGAAGAAGAGCCAAACTCGCCACCAATAGAAATACCCTGACATACCCTTAACAATACCAACAAAACAGTTGCTAAAGAACCTACCGACTCATAAGTTGGCAACAAACCCATCAAAGATGCAGAAATCGTCATGCCCCATACGGACATCTTTAACGCAAATAACCTACTAACTGAATCACCTATATAGCCAAAAAGTAACCCACCAATTGGTCTTGCAATATAACCAATTGCAAAAACACCAAAAGCGGCAATAAAACTGCCAAAATTGCCATTAAATTGAGGAAAGAATTTTTGTGTAAAAACAGGAATAAAAGCAGAGTACAAAGTGTAATCATACCACTCAAACATATTGCCAAATACACTAAAAAAAAGTTTCTTTTTTTCTTGTTTAATCACGTTTGTAACCATAAATATGCTGTTATATAAAAATAAAATAACCTAAACAATAAAAAACTGCAAATTAAAATAAAGTTATAGTAAAAGTAAATTGTTTATATAAATTATACATTATTAGCAATAAGTAAAATAAAAAATAAGCCATACATATTATTCGAACAGCACAAATGAGCAAGAAAAATACGCAAATTTATCAAATATTACAATCAGACAACTTTGCTAGCCTTAAAGATAAAATTACATACAACGTAAAAGCAAAAAATATAACTTGGATGAAATGCGGCGGCAATATAACGGCATTGTTTAAACCAAATAACGAAATAGATCTTATAAGGTTTTTGCGCAACTTCCCGTTAAAAAATAAAGTCTTTTTTCTCGGTAATGGTTCAAATGTAATTTTTCGTGATGACGAATCTGACATTGTGTTAGTTATTCTGTCAGGTGAGTTTGCAAAAATAACCGATATAAATGCCTGTAAAGTAAAAAACACTGTAGAAATAAAATGCGGATGCGCAACACAGGACGTTATTCTTGCAAATCATTGTGCAAACAACAACATTACAGGGCTAGAGTTTTTATGCACCATACCGGGCACAATTGGAGGTAATGTAAGAATGAACGCCGGCTGTTACAACAATGAATTAAGTAAAGTTCTAAAAGAGATAGAATGGATCGACATGGATGGTAATAAATTTACATCATTAGCAAAAGATATAAATTTTAGCTACAGAACAAACCCAATGCCGCATAATATTGTTTTTACGCAAGCAACCCTACATGGTGTTATTGGGAAAAAAGAAGAAATTTTAGCAAAAATGAAACAACACCAGAATCATCGAATAGAAACCCAACCACAAAATTGCAGAACGTCAGGTAGCACATTTACCAACCCACCAAATATAAAAGCTTGGCAAGTTGTAAAACAATGTGGACTTCAAGGTAAGGCAATAGGCGGGGCAAGTGTGTCAAGTAAGCACGCAAATTTTATAATTAACAACGGCAACGCAACAACTGAGGATATAGAGCGGCTTGGAGAGCTGGTGCGAAAAACAGCATTATCAAAACTAGGTATTAACCTAAAATGGGATTAGCATTGTTTTATATTTTAAAACTACCCGCAACCAAAAACTAGCACCACTAAGTTAAGCAACAATTATTTATCTACCTTTTCAATCTGAGACCACTCAAGGTCAAGAGTTGTTTCTCTGTCAAATATTAATAATAAAATTGTAACCATCTTTCTTTCTCTGTCAACACCGCTAACAGTACCATTTAAAGATTCAAAAGAGCCACTTTTAATTCTAACAACGTCACCAAAAGAAAAATCAACTTCCTCAATAATAGATATAGGCTCAGAAACGTCTTTTAGCATTTTTTGATACTCCAGTTCTGTCATTGGTTTTGGCGCCAATCTATCAGAACCTACAAAACCAATCACCCTAGGCACATTGGAGATAATTTCCCATACCTTCTGGCTTAATAATATATTTGTAAAAATATAACCAGGATACAAAGAACGCTGCTTCTTTTTAACCTCACCGCCAACAATAGCGTCCTCCTCTATAAAGGGATAGTAAAGCTCAATAAAGCTATCGGCGTACCCTTCTAGATTCGCCATATTTTTAATATGTTCAATCACAGACTTTTCAAAACCAGAATAAACCTGTACTATGTACCACATCGGTTTATTATTTTCAGTAACACTATTCATACAAAGACGACCAAATTCAAATTAAATACCAAAAACTTACTCAAAACCCTATTATTAGTTTATCTATAACAAACCAAAAAAGTAAATCTAAAAAATACAATAGTAAACCAAAAAACAACACCGATAAAATTACAACCGAAGATATCATTAATACCTCACGTTTTTCAGGAGCTTTAACCTTTTTAAGCTCATCTAAGGTTTTTTTAAAATATTCCATAGTAATAAAAAATAAATACTTCTTTTAATGCAGGGGCAGAAGGAATCGAACCCTCACCATCGGTTTTGGAGACCGGTACTCTGCCGATTAAGCTATGCCCCTTCAATATTGTCTAAAAACCAATAAAGAATATGTGGTATGTTATAAAATAACAATCAATTAGATATTTATAGAAAAGTAAAACAATAAAATAAAAAGACCATCAAATGCGCAATATATGTTACAAATATGAACAACAATATTAACGCAAAAATATTTTTTTGTAACAAAGTTTTACAGTTTTAACAATGTAAATATAATGTTAAAGTTGCTTTTTGCTAATTTTTCCATCTTTAACAGTAAAACCCATTTCAACATCTTTAACGGTGATACTAGGTAAAGACCCGTAATTTTGTAATTCTAAAGCAATCCGTGATAAATTTGACATAAAAAGATCCGCTATCTTACCAACATCGTCAATAGATAATTCAACATCTAATAGATGCGCATGTCTAAATAAAATACCACAAAGGTCAGGTTTTAATTGCTCAAATAGCACCCCAGACCTAACATGTATAATATTTTTATCGCAAGAATAAAACACGTCAAACATTTTAACAAAAGACAATATTAAGGAGTGCAAACCACTTACTGTGACACTGCGTTTAATACGAGAATAAAAATACATTTTAGCTATTTTTGGATAACCAGAGTCACGTACGGTTTCACCAGTTGCAACGATAACAAGACGACGAAGGTTGTCGTTAAATTGGAATCTAGCGTCATTTTCTGCGGCAATAAAAGGCTGAAATGCAGCATTAGCAACACCAGCAGAGCGACCGACAAAAAAAATCCCCTTATCGCTAACTGTGTCGTGAAAAATATAAGGATTACCAACCCATGGCACAACATCAGACTTATCTTGTGATTTGCAGATGTTTGAAACGTATAGTTCGTTAACATGCTTAGAGGGAGAGCAGCTGTTTAGAGCAAAAGCTAAACATAACATAACCGCAATAAATAACGGTGCTGTAAAAAATCTCATAAAGAAAAAATTTAATATAACCTATTAAATATATAAACTGAATATTGCAACAGAAATAACAAAGTATACAAATAATGACACAGCAACACGACTTTTTAATAGTTATATAGTCGCAATAAATAATAATGTAAAGTTGTAAAATATTTTATACTTAAAAACGACGTAAATACGTTTTGCGTGAGTATTCAACATTAACTATACATATTATCCCCCTATTAAATTAAACAACACATGTTGTGCGTCGTCGCGCTAGCGTATATTGGTTAACAAAATAGCGTCATCTTAAAGGTTTTAAAGGTAGACTGTTAGAAGATTTAACTGCAACACCAATGTCGGCAGTTGCAGACTTGTTAACAGGTATAAAAATTGCATGAACAGTATTATGAAGACGGCAAATTCTATCGTTTAATCTAGAAACTTCCAAAAAATCTTCAGCAATTTTTTTCATTAAAGTATCGGCAATATCTTTATGAGCAAGTTCACGACCGCGCATTCTAATGCTAACTTTTAAAGCATGACCAGACTGTAAAAAATCTATCCCTTTTTTTACTTTAATTTCCAAATCTCTAACACCTATACTAATGCCCATTTTAATCTCTTTTGTCTTTTTCGAACCTGAGCTATTTGAAGAACTCTTCTTGCCGGCAAGATATGTATATTTACTAAAACGCATTAATTTACAAACAGGAGGAGAAACATTTGGCGAAACCTCTATTAAGTCAACACTTAAAGAGTCAGCTTTTAACATTGCATCAGTAATCGAAAAAACTCCCAACATCTCGCCCGATTCTGACAGCAACCGTACCTCAGGAGAAGTGATGAATTCGTTTAGTCTAGGACCGTTTCTTTTATTTCTGTTAGAGATATAGATGCTATCTAAATTAGTATACCGCCTAAAAAGGTTAATAAAATTTTACAGATTAAAACTAATTTTCAACTACTTTTGTTTATGTTAAAACGATTAAGCTAATATATTGTAAAATATATAAAGAATAACTATACAATGTTAATATTTTTTACCATACTGTTACCGTTATACGTTCTTGTAAGAGTCGTAATTTTAACAGTTAGTAACATTAAAATCGTTTATTTTAACGGTAAGCTAAATTTTAACTACCTTAACTTAACATTGCTATATAATCTACTTTATTTAACACAGATCGCACATAAGTATTGTATATTTACATTGTCGCAATGGTGTATTTTACAAATTCGCAAAACATACATAATCACATGTTAAATATAGTAATATTTAACCATTATTAGCTGAAGTTTGTTATTTAAGAAAAGTAAATTTACAAAAACAATATCCCGTTTATAAAAATTTTTACAGATTACAGCCAACTATTGTATTAATTTAAAAAACAACATAGTTTAAAAATTGGCAACTAAAATAATAAAAAACTTTACAGCAAAAG
>JAERRN010000034.1 GCA_016735445.1 Rickettsiales bacterium
ACCCATTAGATAAAGGAGTTATTGCGCCAATTGGAATATTTGCACAAACCGAACTTCATATTGGTTGTGTTGCAATTTTTTAACCTTCTTGTTTTATTCTTACCTTGGTAAAAACAAACTAGGTAACAACCGCCCGCTAGTGGCAACTGTCGCCTTTTTTAAAGGCAAAATCTAAAACTTCACGTTACATACAGGTGTTTTACGTACGCAATGGCATGCAATATAAAAGTCTGTCAAATCTAGTTTTAAAACTTAAAAAGGTATATTAAACTCGTGTATAATTTAATCACAAATACTTATAACATGTTAAGTATTTTATCTGTAATATATCTGTAATATATTATTGACTTATACATATATTGCAATCCAGTTACATACTTAGGGTGTCACCTTGATACTTAATTGTAGATTGGTTGGTTGTGTTTTACCATCGCTATCACTTTGTACATCCCAAATCGTAATATCGTAAAAGCTATATTGCTTACAGCGTCAATGGTGTCAATTATGTGTACTGGGGCAATAGCTCCATCGTTACCATACATGGCAAAGCACTACTCTTACCTTGTAAATTCAAAGTTCTTAATGCGCTTTGTAATAACAGCGCCACATTTGGTGGTTTGTATATTTTCTATACCTATAAGCTTTTTGCTCGCAAAAAAAGACAAAATCGCCATAATGTCTTGGTCTTTTTTTGCATATGCAATATTTGGGACACTATGTTTTTGGGTAGAAAAAATATATTACATTATAGCGTTGCGCGCTTTATTGGGTGTGTGCATCTCTGTCGTCCTATCCACGTCATCTACTTTAATAGCAGACCTACTAGATGGGCAAGAAAGGAAAAGAACTATTGGTTTGCAAACAACAATTATGTCTATTGGAACAATAACATATAATTTACTTAGTGGTTATATTACCGACAAAGTCGGCTGGAGATACAACTTTTTACTATACGCTATACCTTCAATTTTTTTACCATTAAGCGTTATATATCTATATCCTATTAGGAAAATAATAAAAAATAATAAATTACAAGAAAGCAAAGAAGCTCTCTTAAAATTAAAAAAGAAATCTACAAACGTTAAAACCAAAAAAACCTATCGGATATGGTTGCTATTTTTTATACTGTTGTTGGTATTTGTTAACATGATGATGTACTACATGATACCGCTACAGTTACCGTTCTTTTTAGCGTCTTTTCCAAGCATGATTGCGAGCAAAATATCCGTCGCCTTAAGTATGGAAACATTGTTTTCTGCTATAGGTGGGAGTGTTTACTCTAGAATAAGTAAAAAAATAAACCGTTTTAGCATAATGGGTATTTTTGCCTTAATACTTATGATAAGTTGTTATAAATTGCTTAGCGTTTCAAGTACATATATTGCCGTTTTGGCCTTAATGCCATTATACGGCTTCGCTATGGGAATGATGATGCCAAATGTAACAATATGGATAATAAGCGAAACCCCCAAAAGACACATTGGTATAGTGATGAGTGCGTTTTATTCTGCAATTTATTTAGGTAAATTCTCTTGCTCTATTTGGTTGCACTTTTTAAGTAACAAATTAAATGTTACAAACCCTAGAAGCACTTACATGGTTGGCGCATGGATAATGGCGGCAATGGTGTTAGCGTTAATAATATACGAGATCGCAAGATCGAGTAAAAAGACAAAAGAAGTTCTACAGTAAAATCTTAGGTCTTTATTTTGCAAAACTTACAAAGAAACATAAACATAAAACTATGCAACGGTAAGATGTAAGTCTTAACGCTTAACACAATTGTATAACGTAATTACGCATAATCAATTACACAATTGATAACAACGGTAAAATAATTTAATTGTAGAAATAAAAAAATTAGCAACCGTATTTGGCATTTTACATACCTTTTAAACGCCGTACCGACGGCGTAAGCGTAAACTTAATATGCTAACTTGCCAAAATAAAACATACTTTACGTTATATATTTTACACTTACATAAACGTTAAACAGTCATATAGTATAATGTGCATCGGTGTAAACAACGGTTTAAATTAATAACTTTTTATCAAAAAAAGTAAATTATAAATTATTTATCAAACATTCATTTATTTTAGTTATTTTGACAACAAACAATACAAGTGATAGCATTTTTTAACTTAACTACCGCACAACAAGCGGCCTCAAACTGTTTTAAACAAGATAAAACCAAAAGTAAGTATTTTTCATTTTTAACAACCGCATGTCTGTTTAAACGTTTAAATTGTCAGCATCTTACCAACGTAAAAAATTCACTTTTAACACTTATTGTTATCTTATGTAGCGCTTTACCCTTCAAGCGGTTCTTCGTCGTTGTTAACATTTTTAGGACTCTCAGGCATCACATCGGTATCGCTTTCGTTGTTAACCTCTCCAGTCTCATTTTGAAGTAACGGCTGAGAATGCTCAGGTACGTCACCTTGTTGCTCGTTGCTATCTTGATCATTGTTTTTTTCATCAGCTGAAACATCTTTTGCTGGTGGCCGTCTAATAACAATAGGTTTTTGTTTAGGTAGCTTAATTTGATCCCAAAGTTTAGAAGTGAACCTTTTATCTTTATAATACAAAATTTTCCTTGTCTGTATTGGTGGAGCAGCCTCAATTAGTATTATTTGATCTGTCCTTGGTAAAGAAATAACTTCCTGAGGTAACAATAAAGCCCTTTGGGTTGCAGAAATACTACCACCACTACTACCGCTAGATCCTAAAGAAAATATTTTACTCTTACTTCTGGACTCAGATACAGCTGTGTAGTTACCAACTAAATCAGATATCAGTCTAGCGGTTTCTATGTTGTTTGCGGCAAATGTAATCCTGTAAGTAGAGTTAGATAAAAATGAGTTCATCCCAGAATCCTCGTACGCTCCCTTAAGTTGTTGAGTGTCTTGTACAATTAAAAAAAGACGAACTCTGTAACCACGAAAATACGCAATTCCAGCTAAAAACTGCTCCATTTTACCTAAAGTTGGAAACTCATCCATTAAGAATAAAACACCATATGGCTCATCTTTTGCTGGCATTTTATTACTTAAAAAGTCTGTCGCTTGTTGGTAAAACATGCTCATTAAAGACCTTAAACGCTGTATATTGTCCGGTGTTAAGCCAACGTACACCGTTGACCTAACCTTTCTAAAAGTTCTAATATCAAAATCGCTACTAGCGGTAGCAGCATCAATAATTGGGTTTGCCCATAACTCTAAGCCAGAATTAAGAGTCGAGACACAGCCGGACCTTTCTTTGTCAGCCTTCTGTAAAAAAGCTGCCAAATTCATATAACCAACCGGATGCATTACGTCGCCAAGTGTGTCCAAAGCAACGGCAACAGTATAAGCAAAATCGTCACCTCTTAATGTCCTTACAACCTCGCCAAAGCTTTTTATTTTTGTTTTATCGGCAACTAAATAAAGTAAAACTCCAACCAATAAAGTCCTAGCTTCATTTTCCCAAAACTCTTTCTTTTGCAGTATAAGGTTTGCAAACTTCTGCACATCATCCACCATTTGACCAGGTTCGTTAGAAAGCCAATCTATTGGATTGTAAGCATTTGTAACACCAGAGGGGTTGGAAGGTTCCCAAACAAATACTTTTTGCTTTAAATAATTAGCTCTCCACCCGCTTGTTAATTCGTAGTTTTCCAATTTAATATCGTGACAAAAAGCAGAGTTATCCCAGAACAATAAATTTGGTATTACAAACCCAACACCTTTACCAGCGCCCGTTGGTGCAAAAAGTAAAATATGCTGATAACCGTCAGCAATTAAGTAACCTTTTTTATCAACACCTACTAAAAGTCCTTTTTTTGCTCTTAAACCTACCTTTCTAATTTCAGATTGGGTTGACCAATGAGCGTCACCATACAGAGAGCTTTCTTTTTTTGTAATACGAAAATCTAAAATTTGGTACCAAAATTTTATAACGATACCAAATAAAATACCAAAAAATACAACAAATGGACTAAATAAGCGAAACGTAAAATAGTTAAACCCAGTTAAGCCTACCTGCTCCCAATTGGTGTACCACCAAGAAAAATATTTTCTTAATACTTTAACTATAAAAACCACTTGTTGGAAAAAATCCAACGAAAAAAGACGAAGGACGCCATCCTTACCGTTTACGGCAAACAGCATTACCGCGGTAGAAATATAAAATACCGCTACAATAGTGCCAAAATAGACCAAAAATAGACCTGCGGCATTTTTCATAATCCTCTCGCGCAGATCTGGATCGTAAATCTTTGGCATTAATAATAAAAATAATTAAACAACTTAATGACAAATTACACTGCAATATACCGCAAAAGTAGGTAGATATTATAGCGTAAACATCACGTTACAAGACATCATTATTAACATCAGCAGTCAACCAAAATAAGTGTGAGTAATAAATATTACGCAGTCTAAAATAAAACCTCACACCGTTAACGCTATTAATAAAAAACCGCCCTACCTCCTCTACTGCGTTAAAGTATATAAGCTTGAATAAAACACTGCAACCAACACAATGGCTTAAAATCCGCTATTAAATAGTGTATAAATCTTAATCTGCGTACTCTGGTTTTACAAAAGTAAAAAAGTAAGGGTATTGCGACACATCGATCATTATAAAGGAAGGTATGATTTTTGTACCATTCGGTAAATAATACTGATAATAACCGGTATACTTTAGAATTCCATCAAATGTCTGGTCGATAGATAGATTTTTTGAATTACAGCTAACAAAAACAAGTTTTTTCAACATAATGTCTTTTTCTAAGTCAAAATCACTTACCAAAGCAATGACGCCTCGAGAAGTTTTTTCCACAACTTTTAACTCCTTCCTAAGGTAGAAACAGTCTTTACGAATCTCGGAAGCATTTAGGTTTGCCGTCTTACGCCCACCTGGACCTTCCATTTGCTGTAAATCGTAACAAAAGTCTTTTGTCTGAAATCTTGACAGTAGGTTTCTTTCGTCAATATTAACGCCCTGTTTAATAAGTTTTTTTGCATACATAGATGACTTAGTAGAGCATTTTTTTGCATTATGTGAAACTTTTTTTAACTCTAAAACATTTTGAGCATGAATCAAATACTCTTCCAACTTAGCTTCGTCGATCTTTTTTTTACCAAACAAAACACTTTTAACAATGTCTTTGTATAAAATACCGTAATCTTTAGCGTAAGATAAAAAAATTTGCGCATCTGTAACCCCAATAACGGATGTTGATTTACGGTTAATGGTGTCTTTATATCTAAACTCAGCATCAATATCGCATTCAAGATTCATTATATCGACAATATTTAATACTGACTCAAACTTAATTTTATCCAAAGATTTTCTTTTTTTTGCATGCTCTAAATCGTAACAACCGTAACTATTTCTACCGCTACAATGTTTTCTACCTTTGTTAATAAAAGCGATAACCTTATTGTCTGTTTTGTGAAATTTATCACTTTTTTGATGACACAGGCAAACAGAAGGAAAGGAAGGAAGGATAATTAAACTACAAAAGGTAATTACACCCATGAGACAACTTTTTTTCACCACTAAAACAAAATAAATTAAATAGACAATGCAAACAAAAAAAGATTTGTAAGCAAAACTGCATTAAAGTGCACGCCAACTAATAAACTGGTAATAATAAATATGACAAACTAAAACATAAATATTTTACCAAACAACCATCTTGTGTAAGATTTTACCCTTAACTTAACTACTTAATTGTTAGATAGTTATAAAATATAAAACAAAACTATTACCAAGCTATATATGCTTTCGATTTTTATATAACAAATTGTTGTATAGTTATTTACAATATAGTTAAGTGTTAATTTGTACTATTATAAATAGTTTGTTTTTTAATAAAAATCGAAAGCATATATAGCTTGGTAATAGTTTTGTTTTATATTTTATAACTATCTAAC
>JAERRN010000039.1 GCA_016735445.1 Rickettsiales bacterium
ATTTATTCACTATTACAAGTTTAAGCGATTCCACATATAAACAAAATAGTATTCTATCCAAACTCGATCCCGATCTTGTTAAAAAGATTGTTTTAGTTTTAGAAAATTGTACAAAAAGAGGAATTAACATGGTTCCTTTTAGTGGGCTACGTAGCCCAATGTCGCAAGGTACAATATGGAAACAAGGTAGAAAAAAAAGCGATATTGACAAAAAAATTGAAGAGTTAAAAAAAGAAGAGTGCGATTTTCTCGCTTCCTGCATTGAGAACTCTCCCGCCCCTGCACAAGGCAATATTGTTTCAAATGCTATACCGGGTCTTTCTTGGCACCAACTTGCCGCAGCTGTTGACTGTATGTGGTTTTTTAATGGTCAAATTGTTAATTTTGCCGATGAAAGTAGGATAATTAACGGTAAAGAAGTGCAAGGGTATTATGTTTACGCACAAATAGTTGTTGATCACGGTTTAACATCTGGTGGTTTTTTCCAAAATATAAAAGATTACCCACATGCTCAATTGTGTCCAGAAGGTAATCCGCTTATAAAATACGGTTCTTTAAAAAAGATTAATAATATAATTGCTAAAAAACAGAAGAGGTAAAAAGATACATACGCTGTATATATTGCAACGCACAATAAAGAAAATTGCGTTTATTCGATAACTTTTTTGTTATCACCGACAGACATAACGTACATAACAAGTTCTTTAAAATTAACACCATTACGTAACGAAATATCATGTAACTCTTGTAAAGAAGTTAACCACTCACTTGGCGCAGCGCCACCTTTTGCACTAGATAACCAAGTGTTTTGAAAATGAACGGGATGATGACCGCTTTCAGGAATACCTATGTAAAAATCAAAAGGAGAATTAGAGCCGTTAAAGTTACACAATACACTAACAATACCTAAATCTAACTCGTCGTCTTTGTCATCCTTTTTGCGTATAGGTTTTTTTTTAGACATATGAATGTAACAAAATAATAATCAGCACACAATAATAATGCTAATTGATGTTTAAATCTTTTATCATTATAATTTGGCTCGAACTAGCAAAAGACATATGTAGATATTTATCTGCTAAAACTTTTACCTTTGCAGAGTCTGTCGAAAGAACCTTATTAACCTCAGAAATGTCAATATCTTGACGCATAACGGTAATCTTCAAATTTAAATCTTTAATTTCGCTTCTAACATTGTGAACTGTCCCTTTTAAGGAAGATAAAGCAATAATAAAAAAAACCATTAACAAAAATAATACAAACGCTACAATAAAAGCGCCTACATCTAATCTATTCATAAACAAAAAATCCTAACCCTTAAAAAAGCTACTTGTTAGTATAAACAAAATTTACATACCAGTCAACAAAGTTAAAGAAAAACATATTTTACCATTACCACGTAAACATCAAACGCAGTATAAAACAAAGCTAGTAAAAACTAAGAAAATTTTCTCAGTTTTTCTATTGGCATTATAGCGCAATCAAGTCTACCTTCGTCGTTAACGTAAAACACGACACCTTCACCAGCGCGTAAATTACCGCTTAAAATTTCTTCAGACAGTCTGTTTTCAAACAATTCCGTTATCAGTCTGTTTATCGGTCTAGCTCCAAATTCCAAATCAGATATACGGTCAGTAACGTAATTTTCTGCAGATTCATGAATAACCAAATCCATAGATTTATCCTGTATTTTTTTTACTAAACCAGCAATACGAATATGAAAAATATTAATCATATCTTTTTTAGACAACTTATTGAAAAAAACTAACTCATCCAACCTATTAATAAACTCTGGTCTAAAAAAATGCATTAAATCTTGCATTACTAAGTTTCTAACTTTTACATCGTCAAAATTGTTAGAAAAATGTCCCGATCCAAGATTAGAAGTTAAAATTATAATGCAATTTGTGCAATTAACTACCCTACCTTTGCTGTCCATAATCCTTCCATCGTCTAATACTTGTAAAAGTATATTAAAAACATCCTTATGCGCTTTTTCGACTTCATCAAACAAAACAACCTGATAAGGTCTTCTTCTTAAAGAATCAGTTAAAAGACCGCCTTCTTCGTAACCAACGTACCCTGGAGGTGCCCCAATTAACCTAGCAACAGAATGCTTTTCCATATACTCAGAACAATCTATACGTAACATAGCTTTTTTATCGTCAAACAAAAACTCTGCCATAGACTTCGCTAGCTCTGTTTTACCAACGCCAGTTGTGCCTAAAAACAAAAACGAGCCCATTGGTTTATTTTCGTTACCCAAGCCAGACCTAGATCGCTTAATAGCGTTAGCAATTGCACGCACTGCGTGACTTTGCCCAATAATTCTACTTAATAAAAAATCTTCTACGTGTAGTACCTTTTCTATCTCGCTTGCCATCATTTTGTTTACAGGGATACCAGTCATTTTTGCAACAACATAAGCAATATCGTCTGGAGTAACAACGTTATGTAAGTCACCGCTACCGTTGCCAGCCTTACCACCTTTGCTGTCGCTATTACTTTGTGCCTCTAAAGATTGTAATTCTTTTTTAAGGTTTGGTATACTGGCATATGTAAGTCTAGACGCAAGTTCTAAATTGCCATCTCTTTGGGCATTTTCTGCGTCAAATTGCAATGCTTGTATTCGTTCTTTTATATCTTTAACTTTCTCTAATTTTGCTTTTGCAGACTGCCACTTTGCAGTCTCAAATCTGACTTTACTATCTAAATCAGCAATGTCACCGTCAAGTTCTGCAAGTCTGCCAATAAACGCGTCACCTTCCTCCTTTTTTAAAGCTTCTTTTTCAATCCTAAACTTTATACTTTGTCTCTCCATTTTATCAATATATTCGGGTTTACTGTATATTTGCATGTTCAGCATACTCGCCGCTTCGTCCATTACGTCAATTGCTTTATCTGGTAAAAATTTGTTTGTAACATATCTGTCAGACAAAGTGACGCACGAAACAACGGCATTATCGGATATTTTAACGCCATGATGGTTCTCATAAAACTGTTTGATACCGCGTAAAATAGAGATCGCATCTTCAACATTAGGCTCTTCGACCATAACAATTTGAAAACGTCTTTCTAACGCTTGATCTTTCTCTATATATTTTTTATATTCGTTAAGTGTTGTCGCGCCAATACAATGCAACTCTCCCCTTGCTAATGCGGGTTTAAGCAAATTTGCCGCATCCATTGCGCCACCGCCAGCAGACCCAGCGCCAACAAGGGTGTGTATTTCGTCTATAAATAATATAACTTTATTATCACTTATAGATACCTCCTTAATCACAGCTTTCATTCTTTCTTCAAACTCTCCTTGATACTTTGCACCAGCAATTAAAGAACCCATATCAAGAGACATAATAACCTTATCTTTTAAACTATCAGGAACATCCTTTCTGTATATTCTAAGCGCCAACCCTTCAACTATTGCAGTTTTACCAACACCAGGCTCGCCAATAATTACAGGATTATTTTTAACCCTACGAGACAAAATTTGAATCGTCCTTCTAATCTCCTCATCTCTACCAATTACGGGGTCTATCTTGCCCTGCTCGCACATTTTTGCTAAGTTAATAGTGTACTTATTTAACGCCCTATAACTTGCTTCTGCGTCTTTAGACGAAACACCTCCGCTGCCTCTTATTTTTTGAACCGCATTATCTAACCCATCAGCCCGTATACCGCTACGACTAATCGCGTCAGCCAATAACCCGCCAGATTGCAACATACTTTGGAAAAGTCTCTCCTGTGTCACATAATCGTCTTTATTTGTTTTTGCTAACTTCTGCGCATTATACATGGTTGCCATTAACTCTTTAGACGAGTATGATACTGAACTCCCGCTACCTGTAACCGCTGGTATATTTTTTAAAATCTTCATCATACCATCACGCAATACCTCAATATCGCCACCCGCTATAGATATTAAGTCGTATATTATAGAGTCCTTATCGGACAACATTTCGTGCAAAATATGCTCTGAACCAAAATATTGATGATTTTGACTTGTTGCGTAAACTTGAGCACTCTGTAAAACCTCTTTTGCTTTATTTGTAAAATTGTCAATATTAAACCCAGACATACATATGTAAATAAAACAACAAGAAATAGAAAAAACGATACGCTAATATAGTATATTATTAACACCATTATTAAAATCAAGACCTCGCAAAAGATATATTTTATATAAAAATTACACAATCTTAAGTAGAAAAATACATTTTACACACATGTATAAACTGTAAATAAATATATAAATTAATTTACAATCATCACAAAACTACCGTTGTAAAATCGTAATAACTAAGTCAAAATATTTATCAATAGACAAATAAAACGCTTACTTTGCTATTAAACGGTAATAATACTAATTTGACTTTTAACTTTTGCAATACAAGTCTTTACATTAGATGGTCGAGTGGCAGAGCGGTCTAATGCGAAAGCCTGCAAAGCTTTTTTACCATGGGTTCGAATCCCATCTCGGCCTCATTGTTTATTCATTGTTTAAATGCTAAATATGTTTAGTGCTTAAATATAGCTAATTAAATATTTAATATAAATGGGCAATATCACAATTGCAATTGACGTAATGAGTGGTGACAAAGATCCCGTTGCATCAATTGAGGCAGTACTGTGTGCCATTAAAAAGTATCATGATGTAAATTTTACCATATTTGGGAATAAAAATAAAATTCCAAAAAGATTACTAAAAAAAATAACAGTAAACAGTGATAAAATTAAACTAAACCATTACGAATCTATAGTAAAACCAGAAGATAAACCATCTATAATAGTTAGAAGGGCAAAAAGTACAAGCATGGGTGGCGCGATAATAGCTGTTAAAGAAGGGCTCGCTAACGCTGCAGTCTCATCTGGTAACACAGGTGCGTTAATGGCAATTGGTAAAATACATCTTGGAATGATTAAAGGAATAGAGCGACCTGCAATATGCGCTTTATGGCCATCAGCAAGTAAGCCTTTTGTAATTTTAGACATGGGTGCAAATGTAACAATGACGCCAAAACAAGCGTTGCAATTCGCGATTATGGGTAATGCGTTTTGTTCGTGTTATTGCGGTATAAAAACGCCTATTTTTGGTCTGCTTAATGTTGGAACAGAAACACACAAAGGCACAAACGCAGTAAAAGAAGCGAAGGAAATAATAGAAAATACAAAAAATACAGGTGGTAAGTTTATTGGTTTTGTCGAATCAAGTCGCGCAATTCAAGGAAAATGTGACGTTTTAGTAACAGATGGCTTTAGCAGTAATATAGCGCTAAAAATGGCAGAAAGCTCTGTAAAATTAACTTTAGAGCGATTGCAAAATGCATTCAAAACAAACATAATAACCAAAATTGCCTACCTTATGGTTAAAAACAGTATTAAAAAAAATCTTAGCATCATGAGCCCAAATAAAAACAATGGTGCTATGTTTGTTGGCTTAAATGGAATTTGTGTTAAAAGCCACGGTAACGCAAATAAAGAAGCATTTTTAAGCGCAATTAACACAGCTGTACTGCTAGTTAAAAATAAAATTAACGATGGAATAAAAAACAAAATCAACGCTACCGCTGATATAAATAACGGTAAAAAACAACCTGCAAAAAGTTAACTAAACTTCCAGTTACATACTCTTACGTAGTACCTTTTACTGCGCAACACTTCGCCAATCTCAATTATCTACTTAACGGTAAAAGGTAGAACTTTTATTATTTTTTAATATATACCAAAATCTATAAAATTTAATAACTAATAATTTTAACAAAACATTGGCAAAAAGAAAGTTTTATTAAAAAACAATCTTTACTTTACTTTGTAATAATTTATTTTTTCCATAATATAATTTCTTCAGTTCTATAATCTGATTCACTAATTTT
>JAERRN010000004.1 GCA_016735445.1 Rickettsiales bacterium
AAATTTAAAAAAGTTTTGGAGAAGTTAATTTTTATTTATTAATATACTTATTTAAGGTATTTAAAATACCTTATGGTAACAATAAAATGTTAAGGTGTAACTATGCTTGTTTATTAAAGCAAAACGCCAAAGAGAGATGCAACTATTTTTAATTTATCTTTAAAAAAGATGAACACTGTAATAAATGACGAGATGAGCATCCAACTAAAAGTTATTGCATTAGATAGTAGTAATTTAGATGTTAAAATCGCTAACCTTAACAAGGTATTTGCCCAATACAAGATTAGCCTTGAAAATGAAGAAATTTTACTATCGATGGTAAAAGATGTAAATTTATCAAAGTATATTGTAGATTATAAAAGAAGTATAAGCAAAAACTTATTACTTTATGGTAAAAAAAACGATCCTAGGTATGTATTAAATATGGCAGAGAGTTTGTTTGTTTTAAATTGCTATTTGCAAAACCTTAGTAAAATACGCCCTAAAGTGCAAATTAAAAGTTGTACAATTGAAATTAACAAAGGGTATATGAAAGTTAAATTAGTGCAAAGCCAAAACGATATTGTTTCAACAGGATTGTACAGTAAGCAAACAAAAGCTTTTGATATTATGAACCTTCTTAATAAGTTATTTGGTTTTACTGATATTGAATGGGAAGATTTAATTAAATACGACAGGGTGTATCGTGTACAAGAGAATGAAATAGAAAAGACTATATCTTTTGCTAACCAAGACAATCAAGATTTGTCAACTAAAAGTACTTTTAGAATTGATAAATTTTATTATTTGTTATTTGAAGATGGAAAAACAAAAATTTGGTCAGTGAATGATTAACTTGAATAATCTAATTATGGAAGATAAAATTAATTCCATATGTGATTTGGCGATAATAAAGGTTGTGGTAGGTTTTGTTTTATGGTGAATACGATTATTTTAAATAATACACAATTTTGCTGGCGTAACTTAGTTAGTAATACTAACAATCCTTTATCTTTGTCACAGCAACAGGATGATTTTATTTTAAACTCTTATGTAGTTGATTACAACAATACGCTAGATTGCAATTATGGCGTATTAAACGATATAAAATTATTTAACTTACCAAAGAACAAAATAAACAGCATATTAAATACAGCAAAAAGTGTACGTTTTTCTACATTACATAAAATTGGCAACAAAATTGGCGTTAAGGTTGTACAATGTAATCAAATGCATACCAACAATGTGCAAGAGATTAGCAATGAAAATATTAACAAATATAGTGCCAGTACTAACATTGACAATGATAAGTTAATTGCGTACGATGGCGTTTTTACATCCTTAAAAGGCGTTATGTTAACGGCGTATTCTTCAGATTGCGTTACTGTTATTGTAAGGCATAAAAAACCTGATTTTATTGGTGTATTACATTCGGGCTGGAAGGGTAGCTTACGTGGTGTTAATGAAGCAATGTTAAGAGCTTTAAAAAGTAGAGGTTGCAATATTGGATCGTTAGAGGTTTTTATCGCTCCTTCAATATCGCGAGATAATTACGAAGTGAAAGAAGATTTATATTCTTTTTTTACTAAAAAATCTATTAAAAATAATAGATTTTTTAGTAAAAAAAACGGTGTGATATATTTTGATAATAGATCTTTTGTTATAAGTAAGTATACAAACTTTACTAAAGTTACTGATTGTTGTATTGATACATTTAAAGACGTTTCATTTTCTTCTTTTAGACATAAAAGTCAAAATGCAGATGTGGTATCAAAATATAACGGAAATGTGTCGTTTATTTATTTATAAATATTTATTATTTTTACTAACGTTGGTTTGTACGTTTATGTGCTTTAACTGTTTTATTCTTGATTTTAATAGCGATTACAGGTTTGCTATTTATTAACTGGTTGTGTTTTTTAATTATTTTTTTTATTTTTTTATGAGGTCTGACAGTTGTATTTTTGGCACTGATGGAATAAGAGGTTTTGCTTTTGGAGAAAAAATTAACCCTATTTCTTGTGTAAAAATAGCAACCGCTTTTTGCATGGCATTGGAAGATTGCAAAAAAAAACACAACAAAATAAGCAAAAAAAACTCCGTTGTAACTGGTAAAAAATCTTCAAAAAAGGCTTTAAAAATTATTATCGCACAAGACTCACGTGAATCTTGCATGCCAATGTATAACGCTATTATTGCCGGAATAACCGGATACGGGTGTGATGTTATTGATTACGGCACTGTCCATATTGGTGTAATTAGCGCTTCTATTATCTCTAACTCGCTGGAGTGTGTAGATGGTGCAATAATGATTTCCGCGTCTCATAACCCTTACCACGATAACGGTTTAAAGTTTTTTGATTCATTTGGTTGCAAGATTAATAACGAAATTAGAGAGGAGATAGTAAAATATTTAAATATATTAAATTTTGGCTGGAAAATGCCATTTAATGGCATTGGTAGTGTTAAAAAACTTAGCGTTACTGTTGCGGTAAAAACTTATTTATCTTTTTTAAAGTCCAAACCGCTATTTTTTAAAATTAATAAAAATAGTTTTAGAAATATAAAAATTGTTGTAGATTGCGCCAATGGTGCCACCTCTTTTGTGGCAAATCATATTTTTGGAAGTATTGGAATAAAACCTATACTTATAAACAACTCCCCAAATGGTGTAAACATTAATATGCGTTGCGGTGTTATGAATCCTATCTCTGCTAAGCAAGCTGTTATTAGTAATTCTGCAGATTTTGGTTTTTGCTTTGACGGTGATGGGGACAGGATTCTTGTTATAGACGAAAAAGGAAAGATTGTTGAGGGTGAGAAGTTTTTAGCATCTTTATCGCTTGGTCTAAAAAATAACAATAAGTTATACAATTTATCAAAGTCTATTGTAACAACTATTGCGTCCAATTCTTGTTTAAAACAATATTTAACAAAAAACGATTTTGATGTTTTTGAGTGCGAAGTTGGGGATGGGTTTGTGCTGGAAAATATGATTAAAGAAGGCTCTAATCTTGGAGGTGAAGAGTCTGGTCATGTGATATTAAAAGATATATTACCGGTTAGCGATGGTTTTGTTAGTGCGGTTGCTTTTTTACGTATCGTTTTAAACTCTAAGCAAACAGTTAGTAGTATAGTTATAGAGCCAAAATTGGCTTCGTACAAAAAATTTAACATTGACTGTTTACACTCTATTGACTCCAATAGTAAGATAATGCTTAACAGATTACAAGAAAAATACAAGCTTGCTTTTCGTGAAAAAGGTCATTTTGACACCAAAATTATAATACGCCCATCTGGTACTGAGAAAAAAATCAGGATTTATATTGAATCTGAAAACAACGAGTTTTTACAACAAGTTGCGCAGAATGTTAAGGAAGAGATATTAAAGGTAATTATGTAGCTTTGGTCATTTTGACACCAAAATTATAATACGCCCATCTGGTACTGAGAAAAAAATCAGGATTTATATTGAATCTGAAAACAACGAGTTTTTACAACAAGTTGCGCAGAACATAACAAGTTGCGCAGAACGCTAAGAAAGCTTTATAATTGGTTCTTACAATAAACTGTATAAAATATAATGAGCTTTATGCGGAATACTAAGGAAGAATGATAAGGTAGTTATGTGGTTTTTATTTTGTATGGTATTTTTTTAAGTTTGCTTATATTGCTAACATTATTTATATTTATTTTAGACCCTCCATTGCCAATAAATATAACTGAGTTAACAAACAGTAGGTCTGTTATTTCTATTGACTCGATATTGTGTATGGATTTGCTACCAAACATTGATTTATAATAAACTGCCGTTACTGACTTACTGTTGTGATTGGAAACGTTAATAGATATTGACAATAAAAACACACAGTAAGCAACAACCAATATGCCAAAAAATACAGTTGAGCGGTTTATTAGTAACGGTATACTTACGGCAAATACTAAACAAATAAATATTTTAGAAACTTTTATTTTTACAGTCATGGCCAATATTTTTATTGGTTCTTTTAATTAAAAAACTAATTGAGTTTTTATGATAGAGTTTTATAGTAGTGTTGTAATTATTACAATCAATTTTTTTAACATAAATTATTTTTTTGCTCTTTTAAATGGTTATATGTTTCTTAGTTAATAACTGTTATTTTTAAACTTTACCAGCTTTAAAGAGTGAATAATTTACAAATAATGTTATTTGTTTTTATCATCGCCATATTTATGGTTGAAAATAATTTTATAAATTAAAACACTTTTGTTTTACGCATGGTTTTGCGTTGTTACATGTTTACTATTTTATACCTTTATATGGCTATTTTTGCAAAAAAAGCAAAAAAAAACTTCTTTAGTTTTTTTGTTAACAGAGGTAAGGCCGACAAGTGGTTTTATATGTCCATTATTTTTGCCGAGATAATGGTTTACTTTTCTAACGATATGTACCTTGGCGGTGTGGTTTCTATGCAAAATGACCTTGGTATTACAAACGAGCAGGTATCAGCAATAATGACGAGTTGGTTTGTTGGCGCTAGCGCTTTTCAGTTTTTTATTGGGGGGGTGTATAGGTTTGTTAAAAAACTACACTTGTTAGTATTTGGCATGGTATTGTTTACAATTTCTTGTTTTTGCTGCATTTGTATCGATAGTTTTTATGGCATTATGTTTTTTAGGTTTTTACAAGGTTCTGGAATAGGTTTTATTGTAACTGTTGGATATTCAATTGTGCATGAGAGTTATTCTGGGAAAGCCGTTATAAAGATATTGTCGATTATGAGTACTTTTGCAATTGTTGGTCCCGCTTTTGGTCCTGTTTTTGGCTCTGGTATTTCTTATTTTAGCAACTGGCGTTTTATATTTGTAACGCTTGGTATCGGCGGTTTAATTTCTACTATAGCAATTTACAAAACAACACCTTACGAAAATTTAAAAAATATTAAAAAAATAAGCACCCTTCAGGTTGTTAAAGATTACATCTTAATATTAAAAAATAAAGATTTTGTTATACTTACGATGGTTTATTGTTTTCGTTTCGCCTCTGTTTTGTTATGGATACTTGCTGGACCATTTTTAATTGTGTCTACTGCTGGAAAAACCGAATTAGAATTTGGTTTAGTGCAATTAATTACTTGTCTTGGTTTTCCAATTGGAACAATTGCGCTTAATAAGATGTTAAAATATAACTTTTCTATCAAAAAAATTATAAAAATTGGTATTGGCGTTCATCTTATCTCTTCTATCCTTATAGTGTTTCAATCTATTAACAATTATGGCGGGTTACCTGCGTTTATTGCTATCCTTATTGTGTCTATTGCTGGTGTTAATTTAAGCAACGGGTCTTTAAACAGGCTAGCAATTGAGGTTGTGCCGAATATTGTTTCACAAGCGTCTGCGTTGTTGTCTAGTGCGGTTGGGTTGGTTGGTATTTTATGCGGTATTTTAGTCTTGGCAATAACTCGGTTTGGTTTTATTGGTTTTTCTTTAATTATGCTTGCTATGTCTGTTATTTCTATGGTATTTTATACTTTTATAAAACATACTGAGTTAAAAAAATAAATTGCACTATATGTTTATTAGTGTTTAACAATTTATATAATTTTACCTAAATTAAAATTGTCCCCATATGCCAAACGAAGCTAAAATTATAGTTTACTACAAAAAATATTGTCCCTTTTGTGACAGAGCTAAATCTTTACTTAACTCGAAAGGTGTAAAGTACGAGGTTAAAGATATAGCTAGTAGCAATTTAACGTTAAAAGAGTTTGCTATTGATGCAAAAGGCGCAAGAACTGTCCCTCAAATTTTAATTAACGGAAATTTAATAGGTGGCTTTGATGACCTTTCTGCTCTTGATAAAGATGGTAAACTGGATGCTTTACTAAAGTAGGTTTTATTACATATAACAATAGCAATTTTTTTTACCTTACTATTTGTTATCAATATTACGCTGTGTTACTATAGTGATTAAAGGTTTTTGTTATGTTTTTCTCTAGGTTTATGGTTGTTTTTAGGCGGTTATTTATGCTTGTTTGTTTTGTCCATATATATGGTAAATCAAATTGTTTATATTGTGTAATGGCAGAGAGGTTGTTTTCTGGATGCGGTGTTAAATATGTATTTCACGACATAAGTATTGATCACGACAGGGAAAGGGTGGAGATGCTTTTAGAGAATGAGGATAAAAAGCTACGCACTGTGCCACAAATTTTTGTTTGCGACAAATATGTTGGCGGTTACGATAATGTATCTAGGATGAAAAGAGATAAAAGTTTACAGACGTTATTTGTAGAAAAAAAAATTAAGTATAAATGTAAATAGCTTTATTTAACAACGATGTTATTTTACTTTACACTAGTTGGTGTTAATTATTTTAATATTTTTTCTACATTTTCTGCTTGTTGTTTGTTTATATTTTTATTATAAGATGGGTAGGGAAATCTTGCTATTTGTTGGCATTGGTAATGTTGGCGATAAATACTTTAGAACACGTCACAATGTTGGATTTTGGTTGGTTGATGAGTTATCGCGACTGTTTGGTGTACTGACGAGTAGTTATTCTAAAAAGTTTAATTCGGATTACAGTAAATGCATTTACGGTAATAAAACTATATACATTATTAAGCCACGCACTTTTGTAAACTTAAGCGGTATTGCGGTGCAATTTTGGAAAAGCTTTTACAAGTTAAGCAATAGCGAAGTTTTTGTATTTTACGATGACATATCTGTACCACTTGGTAAGATTAAAATTGTTAACTCTGGTTCCAGTGGCGGGCATAACGGAATTAAGTCTATTACTAACTGCATTGGCTCAGGTTACACGCAGGTTAAATTTGGCTTAAAACCAAGCATTATAAATGTTGGCGATAAAAATACAAATAATAATAGCGGTTTTGGCAGTGTTGCTGACAATAATAATGCTGTTATTGTAGAAAATGCTAAAAAAATGGATATATCTAAGTTTGTATTGGGTAAATTATGCGAGGCAGAGATTGAAGTATTGCAACAAAAAATTAGCACTATTTTGCTTAATATTGATTTATTACTAACAGGTACAAATAATGATAAATCTTTATTAATAGATATGGTAAACAACTCTTAACAATGGTTGTTTAACAAAGCGCTGTTAAATACCTTACAAATATTTATAATTGCATGATAGCACTTTATATTTTGTGGTTACAGCTTTTAATTAATTGCTAGCTTTGTTGTTATAAACGACTTTTTACTTTTTTATTTACCGTTATTTAACGCATTGCGATTGGCTGGTAAAATTTTAACTTGCTTTTTTTATACTATATACTCCTTTAGTTTTGTGTAAACTAGTTTTATTGCGAGAAAATAATATTAACAACTAGCGATGAATCAAATTAAATTTATATCTGCTCGAGGGGTAAGGGTTCATAATTTAAAATCTGTCGATGTTGACATACCTCATAACAAAATAACAGTTATTACTGGTCCAAGCGGAAGTGGTAAGTCTTCTCTTGCGTTTGACACAATATACGCTGAGGGTCAGCGTAGGTATGTTGAGAGTTTATCTGGTTACGCAAGGCAGTTTATTGCAAATTACGGCAAGCCTGACCTTGATTCTATATCCGGTCTTTCTCCTGCGATTGCTATCGACCAAAAAACTACCTCAAGAAACGTTAGATCTACCGTTGGGACGATGACGGAAATATACGACTATATAAGGGTAATGTTTGCACGTATAGGTGTGCCTTATTCTTCGTCAACAAATAAGCCAATAATAAGAAATAATATATCAAGTATCATACAGTCTATTACCTCTTTACCAAGCGGTACAAAGGTACGTATTTGTGCGCCTGTTGTAAGAAACACCGCAGGTGTTGCGCAAGAAAAAATTATTGAGTTACAACGTAGGGGTTTTGCTAAAATTAAAATCAATGGTAAACTTGCAGATTTGTCTTTGATGCCAAAATTAAGCCCTATACAACCATACAATATTGAGGTTATAATTGATCGGATAATGATATCTGATGATTCTAAAGCAAGGATTGCAAGCTCTGTTGAAAACGCTATGACAATATCTGGCTACTCTGTAGATGTTGACATTGTTGAGTTACCAAGCGGTATTGAATCTTGGGAAATGAAAGAGGTAGATCAGGTTGCAAAGGTTGGCGAAACAAACAGGTTGTCAAGTGCTTTAATATGTAAAGAGTCTGGTATGTACATAGAAAAATGCGAGCCAAGACTTTTTTCTTTTAATAGTCCTTATGGTGCTTGTAAAAGCTGTAATGGGCTTGGTAAAGAAATCTCCTTTAGAAAGTCTTTAATTGTTCCAGATACAACCAAAAGTTTAACAGATGGCGCAATTGAACCTTGGCATAGGCGTAATAGTAGGTATTATTTACAAATACTTAAGGGTTTAGCTAAACGTATGGATTTTTCGTTAAATGAACCATTTGAAGATCTAAAACAAGAGGTAAAAGATGTGCTTTTCAACGGCTTACCTAATGAGGTGATATCTATTTCTTTTACTGAAGGATACGATGTTGGCAAGTCCAAGATTAAATTTATTGGCATTATTGCAGATTTACAGAATAGTGAGGATGATGATGAAGATGACGTTTATGGTGTTGCTCGTTATAGGGATTATATTCCTTGTAACGTATGTAATGGGTATAGATTGAAAAAAGAATCTTTATGTTTTAAAATTGACAATAAAAACATTGGCGAAGTTTGCTTTATGTTTATTGACGAATTACTTGAATGGTTTAAACAGTTATCTGGTCGTTTGTCAAAAAACCAATTACTTATTGCTGATCAGCTTATTACTGAGGTAATGGCAAAATTGTCATTTTTACTTAATGTTGGTTTAGATTACTTAACTTTACTAAGGGAAACCCGTACGTTGTCTGGTGGTGAGTCTCAAAGGATTCGTTTAGCTTCACAAATCGGCTCTGGCTTGTGTGGGGTTGTTTATGTTTTAGATGAGCCATCTATTGGTTTACATAGTGCGGACAACAACAAGCTTATCAATTCTTTAAAAAGACTTAGAGACTTACAGAATACAGTTATTGTTGTTGAGCATGACAGCGATACAATAATGGCAGCAGATTATATAATAGATACTGGTCCAAAAGCTGGTAAAGATGGTGGGTATATAATTGCACATGGCTCTGTTGACGAAATTATGAACAACCCCAAAAGTATTACAGGTCGTTTTTTATCTGGCAAAGAAGTTATTGAAATGCCAAAAGCGGAAAGAGGTTTTTGTAGAAAGCGTTATTTAGAATTAATTGGTGCTAGAGCAAATAACTTAAAAAATGTACACTTAAAAATACCGCTAGGTACATTTACCGTTATAACAGGGGTATCTGGTGGTGGTAAGTCTACCTTAATTATAGACACATTATACAAAGCGTTAAGCAATAAAATTAATGGCTCATCTAGGTTAACAGGCGCGTATAGCGAGTTACTTGGTTGGGAAAGTGTATCTCGCGTTATAGAGATAGATCAATCTCCTATTGGCAGAACTCCAAGATCTAATCCTGCAACTTATACAGGTTTGTTTGTTTTAGTTAGGGACTGGTTTGCCGCATTGCCTGAATCTAGAATGAGAGGGTACAAGTCGAGCCGTTTTTCTTTTAACGTTAAAGGTGGACGATGCGAAAACTGTAAAGGCGATGGCGTAATTAAAGTTGAAATGGTATTATTGCCAGACGTTTATGTACAATGTGATGTTTGTAAAGGTAAAAGGTATAGCAAAGAAACCTTGGAAATTAAAAGTGACGGTAAAAACATAGCAGATGTGTTGTCGATGATGGTGTCTGATGCGCTAGTATTTTTTAAAAATATACCAACAATAAAAGAGAAATTAATTTGTTTAGAACGCGTTGGTTTAGGCTATATAGAAATTGGTCAATCTTCAACAACTGTGTCCGGTGGTGAAGCGCAGAGGGTTAAGCTTTCTAGGGAGTTGTCTAAAAAAACACTTGGTGATGCGGTGTATATTTTAGATGAACCAACAACTGGTTTACACAGTGTTGATATACGTAGGTTAATAAAGGTATTACAAGATCTTGTTGACAAAGGTAACACTGTATTGGTGATAGAACATAATTTGGACGTTGTTAAAGTTGCTGATTATGTTGTTGATATTGGTCCTGTCGGAGGTAAAAGGGGCGGTGAAATAGTTGCGCAAGGTACACCAAGGGAGGTTATGGAGAATAAAAACAGTGTTACAGGTCCGTTTTTAAAATCTGTAATTGAGAGAACTAAACTTGTACAGGCAAAAAAAGAAAAAAAACAATAAGCTTAGCCATGTTACCGTGTTTACCTTGTAGGATTTATGGGACATGAGATTTGTAGGATTTTGTGTTGTTAATTTAATTTACCTTACTTTACTTGCGTTCTGATAGGTTATTGTTAAAGCCGTTAGCGACATATAATTAGTAAATATATTTTAACTACGGTATACTTTAGTTGCGGCATAATATATTTGTTTGTCAAACATGCAACATTTACAACATCCTATAATAATTACACCCTGTAATAACAACATTTTGCAATATTTACAACGTCTTGCAATAATAACATCTTGTAACATTTGCGACACATTGTAACATTTGTAATATCTTGTAAGGTTACCGTTAACGTTAATGCTAAAGCTTTTGGCAATTTTACACTGTAGTATTGCGAAACTTTTACACAAGTAATGTTTTTACAGATTTTTCAAGTATTGATATAAAAAGATTTATCTCTTTTAGATTTGTATTAAGCGGCGGGAATAGTCTAATCATCCCGTTACCTTGCATGCAAATTGCGCCATTTTGCAGTATTTTACTAACTAAAAGAGGAAGAATCTCTTTTTTGGTTTTTAACCCAATTGTAAGTCCTATACCTTCTACCTCGGAAAAAACTGATGGATATTGTGCTGATATTTTTTGCAATTTATGTTTAAAAAATTCTCCCATATCTACTACATTTTGCAAAAACTGTACATTAGATATAATGTTTAACACTTTATTTGCTACCGATGTTACCATTGGATTGTTTGCGAAAGTTGACCCATGTACGTTTGGTTGTACTGCGATTTGTACCTTTTTTCCAAACAATACCGCCCCTATTGGCAAACCGCCACCAAGACCCTTGCCAGCACATAATATGTCTGGTTCAACGTTTGCATGTTGGTAATAAAATAAATGTCCTGTCCTACCGCAACCAGATTGCACTTCGTCAAATATTAAAATAATATCATTTTCATCGCAAATTTGACGAAGTTGTTTTAAAAAATTATTATCTGCAATTTTTGGGCCAAATTTACCTTGTACTGGCTCTATTATTATAGCTGCCGTTGTTGGTGATATTAATTTTTTTACGCTATTAATGTTGTTAAATGCTGCAATTTTACAATGTGGAACCATTGGACCGAATTCAAGTTGTGTTTTTTCCGACCCATTAGATACAGACATTGCTCCAATTGTTCTACCGTGAAATCCGTTATTAAAGCTAATAAACTCTAACTTATTTATACCTTTTTGTATATGGTATTTACGGGCAATTTTAATCGCTAATTCATTGGCCTCTGTGCCAGAATTTACAAAAAAGCAATTTGTAGCAAATGTTAAATTACAAAGAGTTTTTGCACAATCTATTAGTGGTTTAGTGTAGTATAAATTACTAACACACCATTGTTTTTTTAGTTGCACACTTAAAGTTTTTACAAGTAATGGATGACAATGACCTAACAGCAAAACCCCTATACCGCATAGGTAGTCTAGTTTTTTTTGATTTTGCTCGTTAAACAGGTAACTACCTTTACCTTGTACTGGTAAGAAGTCGTTATTTCTTAGTGTAAATGGGGCAATAAAGTGTTTATTTTTACTGTTTACGTTGTTGTTAATATTGTTTTGCTTCATTTGTTTACAGTGCGTTATATTAGTAATATAGTGTGTTGTTTAGATATTATTGTGTTAGCTGATTTTAAAATCGACGCAAAGCGCTTTGAATTAGAATCTAATAAAGAAATACCTGTTGAGCTATAACTTTCAACCATGTTTAAGTCGCTGCTTAAATTTGTTAAAGTGTCTGGACTAT
>JAERRN010000058.1 GCA_016735445.1 Rickettsiales bacterium
GTTCATAGGCGGTGGCCTCTCATGACTGCTGCCAGTTTATGCAGGGTGGTTATCATATATAACTAGTTAGGTAATTTATAAACGACCATAATATATTTGTAACACAATGTCGAACAATAATAAAAAAGAAGCAAACTCAGCTATGTTTGCAAAATCCCTATATAACCATGTTACAGTTAATTATATTAGTATTACAGAAAACGCACAACAGCAATTACTTAACTCACTAACTGAGCAACTAGAAGAAAACAAACAAAATAAAGAGAAGGAAAATAACTTAGTAGGAATAAAAATATCACTTACAACAGGATCTTGTGGGGCGTTTTCTTATAATATAGAATATGCATATAATAATGTTAACATAAGCCCAAAAGACGACCTAGTACAATTGTCAAACAATGTTAATATATTAATAGATCCAAACGGTAGTTTTGTGCTGTTTGGTTTACAAATAAACTATGAGGATGACGGTATAGAGTATGGTTTTAAATTTAGCAATCCAAATGAAACAAGCAAATGTAAATGTGGTACATCGTTTTACGCAAAAGAAGAAACCGATTAAACATTTTAGTTATGCAATATGTTGTGTAAAATAATAAATAAAAAAACTAAAATATTAATCTAAAAGCGAACTCGGCAATAAAAAGGAGATTTCTTCATCTGCTCCCTTAACAGTATGTACAACAGTACCGCTAAAATATTTGTTTAAATAAATCAATACCTCTGTCATTAAAAACTCCGGTACAGAAGCGCCTGCGCTAATTCCTATTTTACAAACACCTATAAACCATTCATCTTTTATATCTTTATAAGAGTCTATTAAGTACGACTTCACAAACGTACCACATATGTCTTTTAAATGGTTAGAATTAGAGCTATTTATAGAGCCAAGAATTAACACTATATCAACCTGTTGCGCAACTTGTACGGCAATATCTTGTCTATTTTTAGTTGCATAACAAATATTGCCATCTTTTGGACCAATAATATTAGGAAATCTAATTTTTAAAGCATCAATAATATTTTTAGCATCATCTATGTTAAGGGTTGTTTGCGTTATATAACCAACCTTATTTATGTCTTTTAGCTCAATCTTGCTAACATCTGCAAGTTCTTCAACAATTACAATATCACAATTAACCTGCCCAACAGTACCAATAACTTCTTGGTGCTTCTTATGGCCTATTAATATAATACTACAACCTATTTGTTCTAATTCACGGGCAATATTATGCACACTTTTAACAAGCGGACATGTGGCGTCAATAATATTTAGATCTCGATTTTTTGCTTCATTAACAACGCTTACAGAAGCCCCATGAGCGGATAGAACAATATTTGAGCCAATCGGAATGTCTTTTATATCTTCAACAAAAACAACTCCTTTACTAATGAAATCGGCAACAACAGTTTTGTTGTGAACTATTGCGTGTCTAACGTATAACGGAGTGCCAAACTTTTTTAACGCAATATCCAAACAATCTATCGCCCTATTTACCCCTGCACAAAAACCTCTGGGATCTGCAAGAAAAACTTCTATTTTGTTATTGTTTGTTTTATTTATTACAGACATTACGATAAACTACTTAAATAACCAAGTACTTTAGTTTAAAAAAATAATAAAAATATAAAGACAAATTTAACCTGTAAAAGAAATAAAAATAAACCAATCTAGCTTATTTTTATTTTTATCTCAACCGGCACATGGTCTGATGCCTTTTCATGCCCTCTAACATCTTTATGTATTAAACAATCTGCCGTGTCTTCTAAAGTATGCTTAGAAGATAAAAGGTAATCTATCCTCCAGCCTTTATCATCAGGCCATCTACCTCTTCTGTAGTCCCACCAACTATATGCAATTTTATCTGGATATAAAAACCTATAAGTGTCTTGCAAACCTAAGTTTAGTATCTTTTTTAAGTTTTTAATTTCTTCCTTATGAAAACCAACATCATCAGCAGAACTTTTAGGGTTATAAAGGTCAATTTCTTGCAAAGCAACGTTGTAATCGCCACCAAAAACAATATATTCATTATCAAATTGCAAAACCTCCTGTACTCTTTTTGCTAAACGTTGTAAAAAAGATATTTTATACCTAAACCGCTTACTTTCCTCTAACTTTTCGCCATGTTTTAAAGTAGAACTACCATTTGGCACATAAACACTTGCAACACGCACAACAGAGCTACCAAACGAAATAACAGCCTCAATATAACGAGCTTCCAAATCCTCAATGTTGCTGTCGTAAAGTGGTAGCTGTTTTAACTCAGTAGAAATTTGCCGCTTAGACAATATTGCAACCCCATTGTATGACTTTTGACCAACCATATCTACATTGTACCCCATATGATTAATTTCCGAAATAGGAAATTGCTCATCCATGCATTTTGTTTCTTGCAATAAAATAATATCAGGAGATGTGCTAGAAAGCCATTGAGAAACAGATGCTAATCTAGCTCTTATTGAGTTTACGTTCCATGTTGCAATGCTAATGGTGCTAGTTTTAATATCGCTACTCATCAAAAGATTAATAAATATTATACAACCTAAAATAGGTAAACAAACCAAAACCGATAGTAATAAATACACTAAAAGCAAGTATTACACAAAAAACAACATAAAACTAAACCAATAAAATTAAAAGTTTGCATTAAAATTTAGTTTAGTACTAAATTAATATATTATATAAATATAAGATTTAGCAAAATTAAAAAATAAGTTAAATACATACTATATGCGAATCAGAATATACCATGCGGATACAATTTGCCAGCACCAACCAATTGCGCTATCTAACGAAAATACCCACCATCTAAAAAATGTACTACGAGTTAAAGAGGAGCAAATAATTTTTTGTTTTAATCAAACAGACGAATGGGAATGCAAAGTGCTATTGCCAAATAAACAAGAATGCGTTATTATACCAACAAAACGTACAAGGACGCATGTAAAGCCAAAAATTGAAACCCATCTTTTTATATCTAGTATTAAACATAACGCTATGCACGATGTTATTTCCAATGCTACACAGCTAGGGGTAACAAACATATGTCCAATAATGTCAGAACGGTCATCAAGTAGACACTTAAAAATAGATAAACTAATAACAATTGCACAACAGTCTGCTGCCCAATGTAACAGGATAGACGTGCCACAAATTATGGAAATACAAACATTAAAAAACGCTGTTACTACTGCTTGTAAAATAAACGCACCAATACTTTGGGCAAATGAAACAATAAGTCAGCAAGAAAACGCATTTTTAAAATCCGTTGACAAAATTAAAAAAATTGTTAATTGCACGCAAAACATTGCTATATTAATAGGTCCAGAAGGCGGTTTTAGCCAAAACGAAGTTGCTTTTTTAAATAGTCAAAATAACGACAAAGAAATTATTATCCCAATTCTGATAAGTAACAATATATTGCGCACTTCAACAGCTGTTACAGCGGTATTACAAACGGTTTTTACACTTTTGCACTAATCAACACCTCACAATGTAACCATTATAATAAATAAAACAGCAATGTAAAACTATACAATATATAACAATTAGCCAATACAGTAAATATTACAAACTTTTATAGTTTTTATAAAATTTTTTGTAATTTCACAAGATTATAATAACTAAATAACACTCTTTTTTTTATACTTAAAACTTTCGTACCCAATACAAATAACACTAATTAATTGCTATATAAGCGACAATAACAGCTCAAC
This sequence comes from Rickettsiales bacterium, assembly GCA_016735445.1. Lineage (GTDB taxonomy): Bacteria > Pseudomonadota > Alphaproteobacteria > Rickettsiales > Deianiraeaceae > JAERRN01. The sequence goes on from JAERRN010000058.1 coordinate 3,721, forward strand.
AGGTTAATATCTGTCTGTATACGGTAAAATTAATTTTATTTAAAAAGCATTGTTTGTAACCATTATGTTTTTTCGTTATTTTTTATTATCTCATTACTGTATGTATTTTTTACCGACTCCAAACCCCAATTAGAGGCAACTTTACCAAACTCTTCTAATTTAAAAAATATATCTAAATTGTTTAGCTTGTTTGTTTCGTTATAATTAATATTATTTTTATCACAAAAAGACTTACACCGCAACAAACCACACATAGCAATCATAGCAGCGTTGTCAGTGCAATATTGTGTAGATGGCTTAACCGCTGTTATATTAAATTCTTCAGCAAGGTTATCAATCGCTCCTCTAACGCCACTATTTGCAGCCACACCTCCGCATAAAACAATATGCTTAATTTGTACGCTAAAAGAATTAACAACCTGCAGTAAAGCAAGTTTTAATTTATTATATACTGTTTGCGAAATAACTTTTTGAAAAGAAGAGCATATATCTGCAATAACTTCCTTTTTTACTTCATCGTTCATTTTATCGCAAAGGTTCGCCTTAATCAGATCTAGAGTTGCAGTTTTTAATCCAGAAAAAGACATATTTGCACCATACGAATGTGATCGAGTTGGCAATGGCAAATTAAACCTAGGCTGACCCATTTGTGCAAATTTGTCAACTGTGGCACCAGCGGGATAATCAAAACCCAATGCTCTACCAATCTTATCAAATACCTCACCAGGAGAATCATCCATTGTCTGTCCTAAAATAGTATAATCACCTAAAGATCTTACAAAAACAATTAAACAATTTCCGCCCGAAATAATAAAAGATAAAAATGGAAATTTTAGGTCTTTATTTTCTATAAAAGGACTTAATAAATGACCTTCTAAATGGTTAATTTTTAACAACGGAACACTAAGAGAATTTGCTAATCCCGCACCAAACATGACACCTGTTAATAACGAACCTAACAAACCAGGGCCGCTAGTTACGCAAATTAATTTAATTAATGTTTCGCCAGTCAGTTTATTTATTAGAAGATCTTGAAAATCTGGAATGATTTTTTGCATATTTAAAATATGCGCCCTAGATGCAAATTCTGGCACAACACCGCCAAATTCTTTATGCACATCTACTTGTGAAATAATCCTATCTCGTACAATATTACCTTTCAAATCAATAACTGCAATCCCTGTATCATCACAAGATGACTCTATACCTAATATCATGCTAATTTTATTAATTTACTTTACCTGTTCAATATGCACATTGTTGTCTTTTTATAAAAACTGCAAAGCCAACTTTGTAAAAGGACAACAATAAACAGATGATTAACGAATAAAAATGATAATATGTTTATATTGCAAGTTATAACCATGCTTTAACGTAACAAGTGGTAGATAACAAAATGATAAATTTAACACCAAATACTTATTTAACCCAAGTATAGTCATCCTTACTTGTTAAAGCAACAATATCTTCCAGAGAATCTTCGACAATTGCCCGCCTAATAGACTTCATCATGTCTTGGTAAAACATTAAATTATGCACAGTTAAAAGTGTTGCCGACAATATTTCTTTAGCTTTAAAAAGATGATGTAAATAGCCAATACTGTGATTTTGGCATGCAAAGCAACGGCATTTTAAATCTAATGGCTCCTTAATAAGTGTATGTTTAGATGACCCAATTCTTACTATCCCCGTACGGGTGTAAACTTGACCATGTCTTGCGTTTCTAGTTGGTAATATACAGTCAAACATATCAACACCTCTAATAACGGCAGATAAAATATCTATCGGCTTCCCAATTCCCATTACATATTTTGGCTTGTTGTCTGGTAATAAATCTGGAATATAATCAAGAACTTCAACCATTTTTTTTAAACCCTCCCCAACAGCAAGACCACCTACAGCATAGCCATCAAACCCTATTTCTGTTAGTTGTTTAGCTGATTCTCTTCGTAAATCTTCAAACATGCCACCTTGAACAATACCAAAAAGCATATAACCATCTCTTTTACAAAAAGTATCTTTGCATCTTTGTGCCCATCTGGTAGAAAGCGTCATTGCTTCCTTAGCTTTTTTATACGACACAGGATAGCCAACGCACTCATCAAGTACCATTGTTATATCTGCATTTAACATTTTTTGTATTTTAATCGATCTCTCTGGAGTTAAAAAATATTTTTCTCCATTTATATGAGATCTAAACTGCACACCCTCTTCGGTTATTTTACGTAAACTAGATAAAGACATAATCTGAAAACCGCCAGAATCTGTTAAAATAGGTCCATCCCAATGCATAAAATTTTGCAATCCACCAAAAGAATCTATTTTCTCAGCAGCGCCACCTAACATTAAATGATACGTATTACCCAATACAATTTGGCTACCAGTACTTTTAAGTAAATCAAATGTTAAACCTTTTACACAACCGCATGTACCAACTGGCATAAAAGCTGGTAACTCAACTACCCCATGCTTTAAATGCAATTTAGACAACCTCGCCTTACCACGTTTGTTATAAATTGTGAACATAATTATTACAAATTTTAAAAATCTATACAACTATAACAATTTATTAGCTATATATGTAGTTGTTATACGTTAAATAATGCACATTATAATGTATAAACAATAAATCCCCGCTAAACAAAAGTATAAACCTATTATAAAAAATATATAACCATACCTAAGCGAAATATTGCAATTACAACACCCCACGTAACCGCAAACACAATTACATATAACTACAACTCTGTATATTAGAGTAATGGACTACCAGATCTGGGTAGGCGACCATTGTTATGTATTCTAGCATGGGTACGTTGTTTACGGTAAGTGGTAGATCTCCCACTTTTACTATATCTACCATCATCGCTGCGGTTTTCACTAGCGCCTATATCAAATTCAGTTTTTTGCACTAACTCAGAAGTTTGTCTATTCTTTCTTGTTATCTGATCTACACTAGTAACCCTTTTAACTCTTTCACCGCTGTGACCTAATTTTGCTTTATTAGTTCTGTTATTAGAAATAACAATAGCCTGTTTATTATTGCCACTCACAAACACAGGGTCATCACTAACAATTCTATAATTAGGATCTCTTGGATTTAACACCGGAATCTTCTTAGCGTTTTTCTCAGAAACAGATACTATTGCCACACCAGAGTCGTAATTGTAATTAGGTCTTGTTTTCCCTAAGTGAACCTGTAATGACATCCGTTTTACTTTATCTGTCACTGCGGTAGCACTATCTTGTCTGCTAATCGGTATAACTGCGTCTTTTTTAAAGAATTTCTTTTCATTACTAATAGCTTTACTAGCGGCTGTCGCTGCTAACGCGGAAGCTCCTAACAAGGCTGCAGATCCAGCTACGCCAATGCCAAACTCTAGAGAATTGTTAGCTTGAAACATAGCTACCTCTCTATCTGGAATATCAAAATTAAAAGCATCTTGTATGTTTGCTTTTTCATCTTCATATTTAACAAGTAAATCCTTAATTTTTAGACTACGATCCGAATCAGTTAAAGATGGATCATTTTCAATGGCTGTCATTTCATCTTTAATAGCATCCAGACGAGCCTGTGCTTGATTGAATTCTTCAATTGTTAAATCGCCAGATTCAATTTTGTCAAAAAGATCCGCACCAGTAACTTTACCTATATCACCAACTGCAGGAACTGCGTCTATTTCGGTAATCATGTCAATTTTATATTGTTCATAAGAGGGAACAACGGTGTCAGACCAATAACGAACAGCAGATGTGTAACTTGGATCGCCAGACATAGAAGACCAACTTTCACCATTAACGCCAGAAATTCTAGTAGATGGATTTGCCTGAGCATACGCAATATCAGCAGGAGTCGCGTCATTTATATTTACAGTAGAACCGTCAGCTTTGATAATATTAAAGTTATTCTGACCAGCACCAGGCATAAAATCTGCCCGAACCAATTCATTGTCATCAATAACGTTTTCTAAATCATCTAAATAATCATTCGTATCAACGCTATCATCAATAGCTACCTGATCAGTAGAAACTTCAGTAGCTTTAATTGCAGAGAATACAGACCCTAACACACCTCCTATAAACGTAAGCATTGCCGCTATCGTATATAACGCGCTATTAATCTTTAATGGTAACTCTGCTTCTTTTAAAGTAATATTTCTAACAGATTTTAACGAACCAAACACGCTCTCTAATTCCTCTCTTATATTGTCTCTAATATTTTTAGTCTGAGCAAGTCGCTTTTTAGTATCAGAATCTGTTTTCGCATAATATGTATCTTTAGTAGGCTCACAATGGCGTAATACCTCACTCAAGGCCTCTAATCTGGTTATTTTATCCTTAATATCAGCAATCTGCTTCCTAGCATTCAAACCAATACTAGCGCCAGCAAAATCAGCATCTTCAGAAAAAATCTCCTCATACGCTCCTATCAACTCTATACCTTGCTCAATAGCGACACGTAGTTTTTCAGAGACACCCGAATGATCGCTGTCAGAAATCAATGCATTCTGCACATCTTGAACTTGATTATTAAAATCTTTCAAAATGCCCTTACGACCGCCTAAGTAGGACTCCATAAAATTATTTTTATAGCCACCAGGCGATAAAGCTATTTTTGCCTTACTAAGACCATTAGCTTCCGATTTACCTTTAAGATATAAAGTATTCCGTTTAAGCTCATGAGATGACCATACAACAGAACTATTGATTGAAGAAAATGCATCTTTAATCTGTTGGGTATCACCAATCTTAGCAACGTGAGCCACATAGTCAGTCGCTTGTACTTTTAAATCATCAAACTCGACAAAAAACGACTTAGATATATCTGTTGTTGCGTCTCTAGTTTTTCCAACCATTGCATTATACGCAGAAGCAAGGTTCATAAGGGCACCCATTTTATTCTGCTCTATCTCATTAGAATCATTAGCAATATAACTATACATGTTAACTAAATCATCCATATTTACCCTCGAAGCATCACTGCCGTTGCTAAATTTTTGACTCATATAGTTAACAATTCCGTCTCTACTCATCCCATCAGAAACAGGAAGATCACGAACCAAGAATTGTAAAGTTTTTTCAACAGTTGGCCCTGAAGCAACTATAAGCTGTTTAACATAATCTTGTTTCGAAAACAAAGAAAGCGCTGTCTCTTGAGCGTAGCTGATGCTCTTAGTTAAATCTGAACTATAAGGAGATGTATGTAATACTGACAATAATACAGGTAATTTTTCTACCGTACTGTCAGGTGTTTTTGGATTATCATTAACATCGGAAAACGGATTAAAAAAGCTACCATGTGCGTCGCTAGACTTAATAGGAGATGTATTATTCCCTCTCCAATCATCAACTGACCCACGACGACCGCGTCTTTGATCGCCTGAATGATCTAAACCAGCAATAGATCCACTATCTGCGGTATAATTAGAGTCACGATCAGACTGTGAGAAAGCGTCAGTATCTGGTATTCTGCTACCACGATTTACTCTTGGTTTTGCAGCAGCAAACCTCGAACCTGCTTGTTTTGCCAATTTTTCTCTAGCAAGTTTTTGCTCTCTAGCAAATTGTTGCCGGTCATTAGCGAGTTGTTGCTCGTCATTGGCAAGTTGTTGTTCTCTAGCAAATTGTTGCTGGTCATTGGCAAGTTGTTGTTCTTCTCTGGAAAGTTCTAGTTCAGTGTCAAGTTGTTGTTCGTCAGGTTGTTGTTCTTGACCTTGTTCGATTTCAGCAGAATCTTCTTTAAGTTTAACTGTAACAATCTGTTGATTTCTAGCATGCTTTTGTTGTTGTTCTAACTGGTTTATAGCGATTTGTCGTTGTTTATTTCTGTCAAGTTCTTCTTTGTTTTTAGCTTGTTGTTTTAAACTTAGTTTTATCTTATCTATAGCTAACTGTCGTTGATCTATGTTTGCTTGTTGTTTATCTATAGCAGCTTGTTTGTCTATAGCAAATTGTTGCTCTATAGCAAATTGTTGCTCTCCTTTAGCAATATTGTCTCTTAATTGTTTTCTGTCAGATTGTTGAGACTCAATGATGTCTTTTGTCTGATCTGTAATAAAAGATTGGTTTCCAATTAACCGTTTTCTGTTTTCTAACTTGCTTATACGACCTTCTAGATCCTCTGTACTATCATAGCGGTCTTCTTCAGGTTGTTGTTTTGCTATAACAAGTTGTTGTTTTACACGGTCTATCTCTAGTTGCGACTGATTCACAAGAAGTTGTTGGAGTCTAATAGCTAACAGTTCAGCTTGTTGTTGGTTGTTAACTTGACGTTCGTCAGGTTGTTCTTCTCTGGAAAGATTCATATTAGTGTCGGGTTGTTGATTGTTGGATTGTTGTTCAGGTTGTTGTGTTTCAGTATCTAGGCTAGAAATACTAATCTCTTCATCGTCAAAATCTAGTTCAGTGTCAAGTTGTTGTTCATCAAGTTGTTGTTGCTGTTCGTCAAGCTGTTGCTGTTCAAGAAGCTGTTGTTGTTCTCTGGAAAGTTCTAGTTCAGGAACGCTAAGCTCTTCCTCGTTATCAGGTTGTTGTTCTTCTCTAGAAAGTTCTAGTTCAGTATTAAGTTGTTGTTGCTGTTGTTCAAGAAGCTGTTGTTGTTCGTCAAGCTGTTGCTGTTGTTCGTCAAGCTGTTGCTGTTGTTCATCAAGTTGTTGCTGTTCTCTAGAAAGTTCTAGTTCAGTGTTAAGTTGTTCCTCGTTATCAGGCTGTTGTTCTTCTCTGGAAAGTTCTAGTTCAGTATTAAGTTGTTGTTGCTGTTGTTCAAGAAGCTGTTGTTGTTCGTCAAGAAGCTGTTGCTGCGCTCTAGAAAGTTCTATTTCAGCATTAAGTTGTTGCTGTTCATCAAGAAGTTGCTGTTCATCAAGAAGTTGCTGCGCTCTAGAAAGTTCTAGTTCAGTATTAAGTTGTTCCTCGTTATCAGGTTGTTGTTCTTCTCTGGAAAGTTCTAGTTCAGTATTAAGTTGTTGTTGCTGTTGTTCAAGAAGCTGTTGTTGTTCGTCAAGTTGTTGCTGTTGTTCATCAAGTTGTTGCTGTTCTCTAGAAAGTTCTAGTTCAGTATTAAGTTGTTGTTGCTGTTGTTCAAGAAGCTGTTGCTGCGCTCTAGAAGGTTCTAGTTCAGTATTAAGTTGTTCCTCGTTATCATACAGTTGACTAGAAGTAAATTTTCCCAAATACTTTCCAATATTGTGATTAGTACTATTACTAAAAATCAGTTTCAATAGCCTATCCTCTGAGTGGATTCCTGATAGGATATCCACTTCACTCTGGATATTTATGAGAACGTTTGAATTGAAGAATTATGAGATCATATTGAATGTACATATATATTGTAGAAAACACCAGTGATGTTGCCATTCATGGCATCTCAGAGTCATATTAACTCTATTTACTGCCCCCTCCCCCATAAGCACCCCTTTTAAAGATTTACATTCTGACGAAAATGATCAAATCACAAAAAAAAACTACCAAATCATATTTCTAC
>JAERRN010000003.1 GCA_016735445.1 Rickettsiales bacterium
TGCAACCCTACTACCAAATAATGCTTGTTTAGAGTTTGGTGGTAATATTAGCGTTGCAACCGAATTAATATATTTTGCCTGCTCACTGTACTTTGGGTCGTTAACTAGTTTATTGGCGCTAACATTGTCTAACAGGTCTAAATCTTGGTTGATAATGTTAAGTAAATAGTCAACCTTTTTTACATCACCTGTAACAACGTTAATAGGTTTTGTTTCAATGTCGTAAATAAGAGTTAAAATACTTCTATGGTTATCATTTAACTCTTGAGACCGCATAATCTCGGTAAAATTTTTGCCTAATTCTTCTTTAATAAGCAAAGAATTAGCGCCATTTTTAACAACCCTAGGCAGCGTCGCAGCTCCCCTATTGCTAATAGGGTTTTTTTTACTAAAAACCGAATTAATAACACGTAAAGAAGCGGGAGCGATATGTTTGTCTGTATTTTGTAAAAACTTTTCTACAACAGAGGTTTTTTTGTTCTCATTAAAAGAATTAGGCTCATCCGGCATAACAGTTGATTGTAAAACAAACTAAACAAGAAAAAAGTAATTATCAAATCGTAAAACAGCAATTACTAATAATCAAGTAGCATTATAACAATTAATCTTGAATTTTAAGTATATCTATTTAGATAATTACAGTGTGTTGCTTTAACTTTTAACAAAGGTTAGTTGTGTACAAATAAAACACTTGCTATACTTGTATAGTGTAATTATAGTATTTAAAATATCCTAATAAAATATCCTAATATTATGCTTCTAAAGCAAATTAGTTTACTAACGGTTTTAACGCTTACATTGTTTGCAAATTCTTCTTTTGCAAAAGTTGTAGCACCACAACCGTACGGTACAGAGCCAAGATTTCGATCTTGGACATACTACCCAAATACTGTTTTTAGACATGTTGGTTATTACACGAGACCAACATATATTGAGTTTGAAGAAGGAGAAACGGTTAATGGTATATCGTTACCTAAGCCAAATTATTGGGATTTTGTACCAAACGGAAATCGCCTTTATTTAAAACCAATTAGCGATAATGCTGATACAACGGTAACTATTACAACAAACAAAAGAACTTACTTTTTTGAAATGCAAGCAAGGGAGCCAAATGGCCCCTTTGACCCAAATGTTTTATTTTTTGTAAAATTTAGGTACCCACAGTCGAGCAGTAAAGGAGGTAGCGCAAAAGACGGTGAAGAGGAAAATACAATATACGAATTTAACGCAATTCCATTGCCAGACCTATCTAGACCAGAGCAATTTAACTTTAATTATACAATATCAGGGGACAGCGTTATATCTCCAATTGCCGTTTTTGATAACGGTATATTTACCTATATGAAATTTGAAGACACAGTACCAGCAGTGTTTACAGTTGACCCGGATGGCTTTGAGGGAATTGTTAACTTTAGAATGGTTGGCGATTATATGATAGTTGAAAGAGTTGGGCCAATATTTACATTAAGAAATGGATTTGCCACGGTTTGCGTATTTAACGAAAACATGATGCAAGAAAACGAAACGCGCGCATTTAAAAAAAAATTAAAAACCAAACAAAAAAAGTAGTAAATTAAATAGACAATTAAATTTATAAATTATTTTGTAATCTACCAGTAACAATTTAATTATCATAGCGGGTATACTATGTTATATATTGTTTTATTTATTTATATTTAAATTACCAAAACCTATTTGTTAGTTATTTTTACTGTTTATTGCTTTGTATTAGCGATGATTGTTTAATGAAAATTTTACTATGAAATATAAAAATTTTTTGCACTGCGTAATATACTATACAGTTATATCCTGTTGTATCGTAGCAACCGAGGGGAAGGCAAAAAATACCGATAAAAATAAAACAGACCAATCTCGTAGATACAGAATTGTAAACAACAACGGTAAACCAGCAAGACTTACAATTAGAATACCAGAATACAATCTTACAATGTTAGGTAACGATAAAAATTCAGATAACTCGCAGTATCGCCAACAAATAAACGCAAATAATAACGCGCAACAAAACAACCTTAACCATGATTCAGTAAATAAACGGCAAATACCGCAAACGCAACAGGGTTACACAGGTGTAAATAATAACAGACTTAACACCTCAAACTCCGCTTCTGCAAATAACCAATCTTTAGACGGTCAAACGGTAGTTTATAGAAGAGAGCAAAATAAACTAAACAATACTAAACGGACACTATCACCAACTTCTGTATCGGCTAAGCCAAAAAACAAAAATATAAATAATGAAGTGCAGAAAAAAAACAACCTTATAAATGTAACATTTCCAGAAGAACAAGGTACAGAATATTATATCGAGATAGACTCTTTTAAAAAGAAAGGACGCGCTTTAAAATTAAGTAAAGAGATAAACGAGAAACTAAAAATCCTCCTAGAACCGCAAAAAAATAATAGGACTGAATACAGTGTGTCAATTGGGCCATTGTTTAGCAAACACGACGCAATTATAATGAAGGAAGAAATGCAAAACTATGGTTATAATAATGCAAAAATTATACTTGCAAAGTAAATACGGTAGCAACACGGTTTAACCTAACAACTTGGCAACCTCTTCTATTTTTTCAACAGAGCCACACGAATTAACATTTACGCCCTGAACCGTCTGAGGTACCAACCCGCAAAGAACGTTACCAAAACCAATCTCTATCATCCTTGTAAAATTGTCATTAAAACAATTTAAAACCACCTCTCTCCAATGCACAGAATGGGTAATTTGTTTGATAAGAAGGCTTTTTATAACATCTGGATCGCTCTCAGCTTGTTTAGATATAGTAGAAAACAAAGACACCGCAGGGGTGTTAATTTGCATAGAGTCTATACTTTCAACCATACTATCTTGAGCATGCTGCATTAAAGGAGAGTGAAAAGCACCGCTAACGGTAAGTTCTATAAATCTTTTAATCTCAAAGGATCCGCTTAATTCTTTAGCTCTACCAATCGCCTCTTTTGTACCGCTAATAACGATTTGTTTAGAAGAGTTATCGTTTGCGATAACAAGCACATCGTTACCAGAAGCTTTTTTTATCAACTCTTCAACCGATCTCATTAACCCATTATTGTTAAAACCTATCACAGCCGCCATTGTGCCATTATTTTTTAACGCCGCTTTCATCATCTCGGTGCCTCTTCGGCGTAATACTTTTGTGCAATCCGACAAAGAGATGGCGCCAGCAATGCATAACGCAGAATACTCACCTAAAGAGTGACCAGTAACGGCATTAGATATTTTGGAAATACTCTTGCCAGTTAGATACTCTAAAGACCGTGCAATAGCGATAGACGTAGCCATAATAGCAACCTGAGCATTAGAAGTGTCATTAAGTATATCAGCGTCATCGCCCCACATAACCTTGGTAGATAATCTAAAACCAAGAACATCATCCACTTCATCAAAAACATTTTTTGCAACAGCATACCGGCTTGCAAAATCTTTACCCATGCCCAATTTTTGAGACCCCTGACCGGGGCACATAAATAATGTTTTCTGCACAGTAACGAATGTAAATTAAAAAAGAGCAACAAACTAATAAGTTTAATAGAATAGAGTTAATAAAAAATCAACAGTAAATATTAAACGCCCCGCCATTTACTAAGGTTAAAAATTGCTAATTTTTTAACTTTCTTTATTTTTTGCTCATTTTACTACCTCTCTTGTTTTTTTGGAGTTTTA
>JAERRN010000042.1 GCA_016735445.1 Rickettsiales bacterium
GTTGGCTTTAGAGTATTGATAGTTTTTTCATCTATATCAATCCTGTTTTGCATTTTGTCTATTACATTTTGTACAATATTAATTGTGTGAGCGTATGATTTATCACGTCTTTTGCTGAGTTGTCATGTTGTTTGGTTAATAATTTAGCGATAAAACGCATTAATATAAAAACCATGTAAAAGATATATTAAATCTGTATTGTAAAAAATAACTTTTCTATTACAGTTTTAAACTGAGGGGAATAAAAAAATAATACTTAGTAAAATTGGCAGATATAGAGTTAACACGGTTAGTTGAGCAAAATCAAAATATAGGGCTGTTTCAAGATTTAACAATTAAAAATATTGTTAACAAAGTGTTAGCGTATAGGCCAAATGCTAATGTGGAATTAATTAAAAAATCGTATAAATATTGCTTACAATATCATGATGGTCAAACAAGAGAATCAGGTGAGCCGTACTGTATACACCCTATAGCGGTTGCGCAAATGATTGTTGACATGAAATTAGATGAAAAAACTGTTGCTACAGCTCTTTTGCACGATGTGATAGAGGATACAACGTTAACAATAGAAGAAATAGCGAAAGAGTTTTCACCGCAAATTGCTGACCTAATTGACGGTGTGACGAAGCTGAGAAAAATAGAATTTAAAACAACAGAAGCTTATCAATCCGAAAATTTTCGGAAACTATTTCTTGCTTTATCAAAAGATATTAGAGTTGTTATAGTGAAGTTTTGCGATAGGTTACACAACGTGCAAACTATCGAATTTCAATTACCTAAAAAGCAAAATAAAATTGCATTAGAAACGCTAGAAGTATACGCACCGCTTGCCGAAAGACTTGGTATGCAAGAAATATGCGACCAATTGCAAGATGCGTCTTTTAAAGTGTTAAACCCTATTGCTCGTTCGTCTATAACAAACCGCTTACAAGAGTTAAAACAACAATACAATAAAGAGGTTGGAACAAATAATATAATTATAGAAATACAAAATATGTTAACAAACCTTCTTAAAGAAGGCGGTATAAAAAATATATCGGTCACAGGAAGGGAGAAGTCAAAATACTCAATTTGGCAAAAACTAATAAATAAAAAAATATCATTTAATGAGTTATGTGACGCGATTGCTTTTCGAATTACAACATGCTCTGTTAAAGATTGTTATAAAGCGCTTGGAATTGTACACCAAGCATACCATGCTGTGCCAGAAACCTTTACAGATTACGTTAGTACGCCAAAAGAGAATGAGTATAGGTCAATTCATACAGCAATTTTTGGCCCCTTTAATAGCAAAATAGAAATACAAATTAGAACAAAAGAGATGGACGTACAGGCAACGTATGGTCTTGCTTCTCATTGGCAGTACAAACAGGGGTCTTTGGCTAATATTAACAATATTGCAAAATACAAACGCACGTCTATTTGGATAAATAAAGTTCTTCAAATGATGCAAAACACAAATGACGCAGAAGAGTTTTTGGAGGCGGCAAAGCTAGAAATGTACCAACAGCAAATTTTTGCTTTTACGAACACAGGAGAAATGGTAATACTTCCATCTGGCGCAACAATGTTAGATTTTGCATTTGTTGTAAATACCCAAACAGGGTTAAAATGCTTTGGTGCCGAAATAAACGGTGAACTTTACAGAATAGAAGATGAAGTAAAAAATGGTAGCAAAATTAGAATCATCACCAATGAGTCGGTTAAACCACAGTTGTCTTGGTTAACAAAATGTGTAACAGGAAGAGCGAAAACGATAATTAGACACAAAACCAGAGAAACGCCAGAAAAAATAAACAGAGATAAAGGTAGAACAACGGTTTATAAGTTATTTCACCAATACAATATTATACAAAATGAGGTAAATTTAAAAACATTAATATCTCATATAAATGGCTTGCATATATCAGATCTTTACATTAAAGCAAGTGAAGATAAAAAAACGGTATCAGAAATAATAGCAGCAAAAATTAACAGCTTTAAGCTTATAGAGGTAAAAAAACAAACACAAATAAAAAATACAAATTACCAACAAGATTACCAGAACCGCTTACAAGCAAAAAAACAACTTTCTAAAAATCAACAGGATTTTGGTAATATTGTTACTGTGTCATTAAGTAATGGTGTAAAAATGCTTGGTATATATGCAAAATGCTGTAATCCGTCACTTTCTAACAAAGGCAAGTTGTTAGGTATAACAATGCAAGGTTACCCTATATTTTTACACTTAGAAGAATGTAAAAATATTAAAAATATTATACTTCCAGACAATTCGAAAATAGATATTTTATGGAAGCAAATAAGTAAAAACTGTGATTAATATAAGTATGTAAGGTAAACAAAATAAACACTACACACTGACGTGTTGATAAACACTTAACGCAGTAACAAAATATAAAGCATTTTAAACAGTTGTGCGATTAAAGTTGCTAATATCGCTAATAATTTAGTGTATATTTTGCATAATATTTTATGTTAAGTATGTAAGTGTAAAACTGTAAATAAAATACAAATATTACACTATGTAATTTGCCGTATAGCTTAAATGTTACTATAGGTGTTGCAACAACAAAAACCTTTGTAGTGTTGTAAAATAATTGCAAACCATAAATTGGTTCACTATAATGTTAATTTACCAATAAACCACTTAATAAATTGACTTTCTAACAATATAAAGTATACTTTTTATATCGCACAGCTAGTAATTGTATATGGTAAATATGCAATTTGTTTTTATTATACACGTTTATGCGTTATACACATTCTTTATTATGGTTTCAACCTAACGTATATTATCGCCCCATAGGCGATAGCAGTACTGACTCGTACGGAGAAACAACCGGAGAAACAACCGGAGAAACAACTGGAGAATTTCGCATACAACCAACTACGCGTAGCCGTAAGCGGCATGTTAACTTTTCTAGTCGCGATAGAGGGTATAATTATGGTCACCCAAGGCAAAGTAGGCGTAAAATTGGGGATGGAATGTTAAGCATGATTGACGTTTTAAGTGCGGACAGCAAAAGACGTGATAAATCATACGCTCACACAATTAATATTGTACAAAATGTAATAGACAAAATGCAAAACAGGATTGATATAGATGAAAAAACTATCAATACTCTAAAGCCAAC
>JAERRN010000012.1 GCA_016735445.1 Rickettsiales bacterium
GTCGAACCTGTCTTACGTTAATAGATAAAAATATAATCCCTATAAATACAATGTATAATTTACAAAATTAACACCAAATCTTATATTGCAGGTTCTTATACTTTTATAAATAATCAAAAAAATATGCAATAAAAAGCGGATAAGTTAATATAGTATAAAAATATAGCGAACTTACGACTTTGTATTGTTGTTACTAAATTTACAGGTTTGTGTTATAGTTTACACATTAAAATAAAGTTAGCACATTTATATTGTTTAACTTTTTAAACCAATTATTGCAATGTCGAAATAATTATTATAGGACAAAAGTTGTGTGCGCAATTTGCTAATCAGCAGGTTTTTCTTCTCGCTCACTCATTAGAGCGTCAATATTGTAATACTCACGTTCTTTTTCTAACATAATATGCACTATAACAAAACCTGCATCCACTACTATCCACTCTTTTGTTTTTTTATCAACAAGCGGTACTATTTCTTGCTCTTGTTTTAAACTTTTAATAATTTTTTGCGCCGCACCGTCAACATGTCTTGTAGATGTACCAGTGCCAATTATAACGGCATCTACAAAATAAGCTTTATTGCACCTGTACGGTAGAATCATTGTCAACTTTGAATCATCCATAACTTTTACAATCATATCTATGATTTGATTGCTCAGTTCACCAACGTTGCTATTGTTAGCTTTTTTACTAACCATACACTCCATTGCGTTTACCTTTTTCGGCTTAGCTTTAACAGGGCTACTGTTGGTTACTTTTTTGTTTATTTTTTTACTATCTTTCTCTTTATTGTTTTTTACAAAATCCATTGTACTTGTTTTGACAAATTGCAATATTAAACTAGTTTAAAAAATGTTATTTCAGTAGTTGCACATATAATGTGTTTTGCAACATATAAAATATATTAAGTTGTTACACTCTATTTGCTATTATACATTTTATTGTTTACTTGCAATATCTTTTAGTAAGTCGATGACTTTTATAAAAATAAAAAAACGCTACTAAAAAATGATAACTAATAACTAATATAGTTAAAATTTAAATTCTTCACTTTTTATGAACACAAACCAAATTAAACTCCCCTCCCCCTCTTTTATTTCCTACCTTAGGGGGTGCGTTTTTACTATAGTTGTTATTTTTGCTTCTATTATTTTAATGTTATTAATTTGCTTGGATATCGTTATTTGCTTCGTTTTCCCCTTTATTTGTAAATATAATTTGCTTAGGCGTTTTTCTTCTTATATTGCCATTTTACTACCAAGGATAGTTGGTATAAAAATTAAGTTGCTTGGGATAGAAAATATACCATCTAGCGGTGCTATACTGCTATCAAAACACATGTCTATGATGGAAACGTGTGTATTGGCTACTTTGCCTAACACTAAAACACTGTTACGCGATACATTAAAATTTATTCCCATTTGGAATATTGCAATGTACTATACGGGTTGTATATGGATAAAACGCAGTGGCGGTGTTGGTTCTTTGTTAAAAATGCTATCACAAGTTGAAAAAGTTGTTGATGATGGGAAAAAAATACTCATCTTCCCTGAAGGAACGAGAGTGGCTTACGGAAAGAAAAGCAAGATGAAACTTGGCATTATGCAGTTGTACCCTAAAGTTACCTTTGTCCCTGTTGCGTTAAATTGCGGGGTATTGTTTGGCAAAAGAACACAGTCTCCAAAATTTACTGGTGTTGTTACTATTAAAATAATGCCACCCATCCCACCAAATATTAATATTAAAGACGCAAGAGAGTTAGCTGCGTCCTTAATTACTACAGAATCTGACAGATTATGCGCTGAATGTGTGGAAAAATATATTAAATAAAACAACACAGTTAGGCGATTTTGATAAAAATTACTTGGTAAATTTGGATATTACTTTATGTTGTTGTGTTTGGTAGTTTGGTAATGTATTATGTTTTGGTGTTTTGTAACGTGGCGTAGCCTAATTTTGTGCTGTGGTTTGTATTGTAACCTAAATTATAACCTACTGTGTTTTAAAAGTATTATACAAGATAGGTAAAACTTAATGTTACACTGTTGTTGCTTAACGTTTTTCTGCGAACCAGCAAGTTGTATATAAATATATAATTACACACAATAGAAATGCAAAATATAATAAAAGCTAAGTCGATATCTGGCAATAAAAATACCCCTTACACGGTTTACTTTTACTTGTTATTTTGTTTTGTCACTATCGACACAACTGTTTCAAACGCTTTTGGGTCTTCCATTGCTAATTTGCTTAACATTTTTCTGTTAAGTGTTACATTGGATAGTTTAAGTTTTGACATAAAAACTGAATATTTCTCACCTAACGCTTTTAACGCAGCGCTTACTCTTACAATCCATAAACTCCTCATATCTCTCTTTCTTATACGTCTATGAGCATACTGATGCTGTAAGCCTTTAGCTACTCTTTCATGTGCTATACTATAACGTTTAGAAGATCTATAACCAGATGCGGCCTTTAAAACTTTTTTTCTTCTTTTTCTAGAAGGAACACTACGTGACGCTCTTGGCATAAGATACTAAGACTTAATACTTTTTGGATTTAGACGACAGCAACGCTTAAACAGTTTGAGAATTGCCCGACAAGCAATAACTGTACCAACTTGACGCCTCTTTTGACCAGATGAATGTTTTATCATTCCATGTGCTTTGTTAGATTGAGTTAAACGTAGCTTACCAGTACCAGTAAAACGAATCCTTTTTGACAAGGCAGACCTAAACTTTGGACGCTTAACGCCTTTCGCTTTATTAGCGATACGCTTGCGTGTTTTTAAACGAACATGTGCCATTTTAGCTAAACGCATAAACTAACCTACAACAAAATACTTAATAAATAATTACTACTATTGTTTTAATTGCAAGTATAAATTGCTGTTGCGTTTAGTTTATTTAGGTTTTATTTTATTCTAAACATTATTTTACTGTACTATGTGCATCTTTTGCGCACAGTTGCGTTTAGTTTAGCTATATTTAACCATAAATACTTGAGTTTTGTCTTAGTTAGGGTTTCTACGTCCGTCATCTATTAGGTTAAGTGTTTATTTATTGCACTAGCAAAATATACCACTATATTGGCGTGAGTTTTTTTAAATAAGTTTTTTATGCAAGATATTAGCGTATTATATAGCAATAATTACACACAACTGCATTTAATTAATTGATACAATTGAAAAATGACATTTGTAAGCATAATATCGCCGTCTCGTTTTTTTGCTAGTATTTTTAATATTCTTGCAAATATTGGTCATAGGACTATCAACGTCTGTGCTGGAATTGGCCGTTTTTCTATGTTTTTTGCAAACATTTGTTATAATTGTACTGGAAAATTATATGTAAGAAATCTTTTTACACAGTTTATAGATATATTTTTCTTTTCCATTATGTTAATATCTGTTACGGGATTTTTCTCTGGGGCTGTGCTTTCTTTGCAAAGTTATAATGGTTTAGAAAGATTTGGCGCAACAAATTCTATTCCTGCAATTGTTGCATTATCTTTGGCTAGAGAATTAGGGCCAGCTTTAACTGCGTTAATGATAGTAAGTCGTGTTGGGTCTAGAATAGGTGCAGAAATTGGAGGTATGTCTATTACAAGTCAAATTATCGCAATGCGCTTTTTAGGCGTAAATCCTATCAAGTTTTTAATTATACCTAGGGTACTGGCTACAATTATCGCAATGCCAATTTTGTCATTTTTGTTTACTATAACTGGATCGTTAGGTGGTTATATTGTTTGTACGTATTTATTCCATTTTGAAGGTACTGAAGTGATTAAGTCTGCTTTAGATATTTTAAATACCTTTGATGTTGTAAGTGGTCTTATAAAAGCAACAATGTTTGGGTTAATAATTAGCTCAATACCGTCATACTTAGGGTACACTACAATTGACGGAGCAACTGGTGTTGGTAAAACAACAACTAATGCTGTTGTTTTGTCTTCCATGCTTATATTGTTGTTTAATTACATACTAACCAGTCTGATGTTTCATTAATACTTTATTAAAAATGAATAACGCACATAAGAATGGATTTAATATAAAAATAAACCAAATGACACAAAGGTTAAAAGAAGTGTCTTTACAGTTAGAATCTATATCAAAAACTATAGACGATAATCGTGTATTGCTAAAAAAGAAAAATAGAGGTATATTAGAGTATGTGCAAAAAACCCAAATAATTATAAGTAACGCTATTAAAAGGGGGTAATTAGCTGTTAAAATAAAACCGATGATTGCGGAAATTACCTAACTATGCTATACCTTATTATTGTTAGGTAAACTATTTATTACTTGTCACAAATGCATTAACTATAATTTAGCATATTAATAAGCTAAATTATTTACCTTACTGTGCTTGCGGTAATAATATTAAAGTGGAAAATCCAATTTATGTAAAAAGGCTTTGTTGTCTGTTTTTGCAGTATTCAGTATTTGGCTTAAGCTAAAAAATAACTCAACATGTCACAAGCAAAAACCTTACAATATACTGTATATTTTATATATTAACTAGTGCCAACGTATAAACAAAAAAATGGTGACAAAATAAAACAATCGATATGTCTTAATAGTAAAAAAGTTACAGCTCTAAAACTTAAGCAACAGAGCTGTAACTTTGTATTTTAATATGTTAAGGATTTATTTTTTTATTTTACCATATTCGTTCTCTATAGACAACATTCTGTCACTGCCTTTTTTGCAAGATTCTCTTTTTAAAACAAATGATTTATATATTAAATCTAAGCTTGATAGACAACTTTCAAGGGTAGTGTCTGTTATTATGTAATCATACTCATTGTATCCATTCAATTGAAACATAACTTGTGTCATTCTGTCGCTAATAACGGCGGCAGAATCTGTACCTCTTGATACAAGACGTCTTTTAAGTTCAGCAATGGAAAGTGGCATAATAAAGATAGTTACGATATTTACTTTATCTTTCGCATTTTCAACAAACTCACTTGCTCCTTTGTAATTTAAATCTAAAATTACATCATGACCACTGTTAAGCAATTCTTCAACATCCGAACGTAAAATACCGTATTTATTGCCGTAAGATTCAACTGCTTCAAAAAAAGCATTTTTTTCTAGAAATCTATCATATTTTTTAACGCTAATAAATTTATAGTCCACGCCATTTTTCTCGGTTTTACGTGGTGCTCTTGTTGTAACAGAAACAAGTTTTTTAATATTTTTATTCTCTTGCATTAGTAAGTTCATAAGGGTGGTTTTACCTGTCCCTGACGGAGCCGAAATAACAAAAACGGATGGTTTGCATTTTGTATTACTATTAGGCAGTAATGCGGTAGACACCGTATTAAATAAAATTACACAAAACAAAGAACTAACCGTGACCAGTGTAGTGCTTTTAGCTAATACCTTAAATTTTGGCATATTAATAATTATTAATTGAAGAAGTAACCGAGCAAATACATAAAACTTATTTTATTAATGCGCAAGTATATTAAAATATGTTGTTATAATTCGCTTTAATGGTTTACCCTTAAAGACTCCATAACGCTTGTAGGTGCTGGATCGTATTTTTCAAATTGCATAGCGTATTGCGCCCGACCCTGCGACATAGAGCGTAAATTATTAATGTAACCAAACATATTAGCAAGAGGTACAAACGCAAGGATAGTCTGAGCGCCATCTCTGCTTTCCATACCTAATACCTGCCCTCTTCTACTGTTAATGTCGCCAATTACATCGCCCATGTATTCTTCTGGAGTGATAACTTCAACTTTCATAATTGGCTCGAGCAACTTAGGCGCCGCAACGGCGACAAGTTTTCTAAAAGCTGCCTTAGATGCTATTTCAAACGCAAGCACGCTTGAGTCAACGTCATGAAATGCGCCATCTACTAAAGTAGCTTTAAAATCAACAACTGGGTAATTTGCTATTAAACCACTACGTTGAGCCTGCAGTAGACCTTTTTCAACACCCGGTATATATTCTTTTGGTATTGATCCGCCAAAAATTTTACTTTCAAACACATAACCCGAGCCTGGTTCTAATGGTTCAAACTCTATCACAACGCGTGCAAACTGACCAGCGCCACCACTTTGTTTTTTGTGTAAGTGATCTATTTTTGCTGGTTTACCAAGGGTTTCACGATAAGAGACCTGCGGCGCGCCAATATTTGTGTCGACCTTAAACTCTCTTCTCATCCTATCCACAATAATCTCCAAATGTAGCTCTCCCATACCTTTAATTAACGTTTGTCCAGTCTCGTTATCAGTTTCAACATATAACGACGGGTCTTCCGCTGTTAACCTACTGATAGCAAGGGACATTTTTTCCTGATCTTGTTTAGTTTTGGGTTCAATAGCAATTTGAATAACAGGTTCTGGAAAGTCCATTTTTTCTAGCACAATGGGTTTATTTTGAGCACATAATGTATCGCCAGTTGTTGTATTTTTTAAACCTGCCAATGCAACAATGTCGCCAGCGCTTGCCTCTTTAACGTCTTCTCTTTGGTTTGCATGCATCAATAACATTCTACCTATACGCTCTTTAGAATTTTTAATACTATTTAATACAGTGTCACCAGTTGAAATAGAACCAGAGTAAACCCTAATAAAAGTTATAGATCCAACAAATGGATCATTTGCAACTTTAAAAGCTAAAGCAGAAAAGGAATCTTTTGGATTACATTCACGAATCAACTCAGTTTCGCCAGTAAGGTCTGTACCTTTTACCTGTCCTACGTCAATAGGAGAAGGAAGGTAATATATAATTGCGTCTAATAGTAATTGGACGCCTTTATTTTTAAAAGCAGACCCGCAAACAACAACAACGAAAGAGCTACTTAAAACTCCTTTTCTAAGGCATTTAATAATTTCCTCCTCTGTTAGTTCTTCTCCGTTTAGGTATTTTTCCATCAACTCATCATCCTGCTCAACGGCAGTTTCTATCATTTGTTTTCTAAACTTTAACGCTTCTTCTTTTTTGTCGTCTGGTATGTCAAAATGAGAATAAGAAGTTCCTAAGTTATCACTCTCCCAAATAACTTGCTTCATTGTTATAAGGTCTATAATGCCTTTAAAGTTATCGGCTTGTCCATTTGGTATTTGCACAAGAACAGGCGTCGCTTTAAGGCGGTCTTTTATCATTTCTACGCAGCGATAAAAATTTGCACCAGCTCTGTCCATTTTGTTAACGAAGCAAATTCTTGGCACACTGTACCTAGTTGCTTGACGCCAAACAGTTTCGCTTTGTGGCTCTACACCAGCAACACCATCAAACACAGCAACGGCGCCATCTAAAACCCTTAAAGATCTTTCGACTTCTACTGTGAAGTCAACGTGCCCAGGTGTGTCAATAATATTAATTCTGTGTTCATTCCATATACATGTTGTTGCTGCAGATGTGATTGTTATTCCTCTTTCTTGCTCTTGCTCCATCCAGTCCATAGTTGCAGCGCCCTCGTGAACCTCACCAATTTTATGCGATTTACCTGTGTAATAAAGTATTCTTTCGGTTGTCGTTGTTTTACCAGCGTCAATATGTGCCATAATTCCTATGTTACGGTACTTGTCTAAGCTAACAGACATATTTTATACAGAGCTAAATTTACTAAACTACAAAACAATAAGTGTGCTTGTTACAAAATATGCAAATATTTGCTAAAACCAAAGAGTATAAACAACACATAATTCATCAAAATAATGATAAGATTGTTTTCTAATATGCAAGATAAATAACAACTAAATATAATAACAACACGACACGGGTAAATTTCACAATATAATTGCCACCGTATTAACCAAGCCAGTTACTAAGTTTTGTAAATTATAAACTAATACCAATGTGTAATTAGCTACAGCATACGCACGTTACGCAAGTAGAACATAAAAAACCAATAACAGTAAATAGCAGTACAATAATTAATAAACCGCCAGTAAAAATACCCTAACTCTAAAAGTAAAGGGTTGCAGGTGTACTGTTAATAGGTAACTGTAAAGAGTTACATCGATTACTTTATGACAAACACACCCAACCTACCCTTAGTAAACTTATATTATGTAAAAAAGCAGCAAGGTAACAATTTTACGCTTTACACAATTATTTTTTCGCTACTGTAACTACTTTATGCTCAGTAAAGTGAAGCTTTTCGATTTTAAAATTTAGACTTTCGATATTTTTTAACATAGCATATTGCATAGCGTTAGATACCTTAGGTATGCGAGAAATTAACCGTAAATGTTTAGATTTACCATCTGTTATAATTGCATAGCTGTAATCTGGCGCTAAAAACCTAATATTGTAATTACTGTAAAACGGCTTAACAAAAGATACCTTTAAGGCGCCTTTTGTTTTGTCTGGAGTTGCAAACATTAAAGCGCCCTTAACAATTCTTGTTTGCCCATTTGGTAAAAGACAGGAATCAACAGCAGAGATATGACTTTTTTTCTTCAAACTATACGTAGATGTTGTGTTTATACAGTCTTTTTGAAAAACATCGTCCGTTCTTGCGATTTCGTACCAGCGACCTAAGTATCTGTCCATGTCAAAGTCGGATACAACGGAATGTTTTTTTGAACACCCAACCAAAAGAATAGATATACAGGAAGTAAACAGAAAGAATTTAATAAACTTAAAATTAGAAAACATATAAAAATAGATAATTTATAAAAAACAAAACAGTAACTCATCTGTGCTTACAACGGTTAAAAATAACTTTTATAACCAACTGCTTAATTGTAATGATATAACTGGAAATAATTACAATCAATTGCAAATAGTAATGTTTGCTATAACGATTTTAACACTGTAAAACAGCAACGGACTAATCTACAAAGTAAAGCCCTACTGCGCACTATACACGTTTAACATAACATTGTGTTAAATGTGTATAGTGTTATGTTTGTTATATATTTTTATTTTAAATTTATAGTTAAACTTTACATCATTATAATGCTGATTTGCTAATTTATGTTTTTTTGTTTATTAAACTATTAAAATGTACATTTCTGTATAGGTAACTAAATATTAGTTTTAATAGTTTTTACAGTTAAAATAGTATATTTTATGT
>JAERRN010000018.1 GCA_016735445.1 Rickettsiales bacterium
AAGTTTTTAACAACTTTAAAGTGAGTTAAAGTAAATAATAATTATGATTGACTAAAAATAGACATTTTAAGATTCTATTAATTTTATCTTGCTAATTTAGCATGGATCGTTTAAACACGATAAAGTAATATTGCTAGCAAACCCTCAGCAAACTTAGCTTATGAAAACAAACAAGCGCAGAGAAGGTAATTTTGTTTACCACTTAACAGAGTTACGGAAAAGGGTAATTTTGTGTTTATATTTTACAATTATATCGGTATTTATATCGTATTATAAGTTAGATTCAATAATGCTATTTATAACAAAGCCCCTACTTTCTAGCGGTGTATACAACATTATAGCAACATCTGTAACAGAAACCTTCTTTACATATTTAAGCTTAGCAATAACTACCGCAGTCGGGGTAAGTGTGCCATTTTACATATTGCAATTATATTTGTTTTTACAACCAGCGCTATTAAAAACAGAACAAAAAAACATTATAGCAGCTTTTTTAGGCTTTATTGCGATGTTTATATTTGGTTGTTGTTTGTTGTATTATTGCATTTTGCCAAATGCGTTAAAATTTCTTGGACAATATAAAAATAGTATACCAGTTACTGTACATATGCAAATATCGTTGCAAAACTATGTTGGTATAGTTGCAAATTTCTTTCTTGGGTTTGGATTAGCAATGCAGTTACCTTTATTAATTATACTACTTACAAAAGGAGGGTTAGTTACAGTGCAGCAATTACGTAATTTTCGTAAATTTGCGATTATTATTATATTTATAACAGCAGGCGCAATAACGCCACCAGACATACCAAGCCAACTAATAGTAGCGGCAATATTGGTATTGTTGTATGAACTAACAATCGTTATAAGTAAAAAAGCACCGCCAAACATTAACCTTATGCCAACAATTACCGACGAAATAATATAATAAATAATACACTATGCAACACAGCAAACCAACGCAATATTGTAATATAAGTTATAAACAAAACAATACTGGCGACACCACAAGTAATAAAAATAACATTAGCGACACAAGTGGTCAAAACAGTATCTGGACAAACGCAAACGCTGGCAGTGGTAAAACAACTAACATAATAAACATTATATTAGCATTATTGCTAAAAAATACTAAAGCGAATGAGATACTCGCAATTACATACACCAAAAATGGAACTAAAGAAATCCAAGAAAGGTTAATCAAAAGAATAGAAGAGCTCTCTACTGATGACGAAGAAACGCTAAAGAATAAAATAGAAAATATTTGCGGTAATTACAATGACAAACTTATAGAAAAAGCGAAAACATTACATAAAGAAATGTTAAACGAAAACAGTAACGTAACAATTACAACTATAGATGCTTTTTGCTATACAATATTAAAAAATATAGCAAATATGTCAAACAAAGCGATGCCTGTTATTTCTATAAACAACCCTATAGAATACAAAGCAGAACAATTTGTACAAAAACACGTTTTAAACTTTTTAGAAGAATGGCCAACATCAATAAACGAGGCAAACATAATGAACGATTTTTTATCATTATGCCCATCAAAAGTGATTTTAAAAATTACAAACGAAGCTATAAACAAAATAACAATAAACGCAAATAACTTAGATTGGCTAACAAAAGAAAATAATAATGCAGAAAACCAAACACTGCAACAAATAGTTAACAGAACAGTATCGTTTGTAGATTCAAAATATGGAATAAAGCATATTATTAATGTATTAAAAGAAGAAAAATGCAGCAATACTGCCAAAAAAATTTCCTTAAGTATGCAAAATTGGAACGACAAGAGAGCTGCAAATAAAGAAACAGAGGCACAAGTAAAAGAGTTATTTGCACTATTTGATATTTTATTTGTTGCAGAAAAAAGTAAATCTGAACCCTCGAGCCATAAAAAGCTACGGTCGAAAAATATAAAAACAGAAGACATAGAAGCGCACGGTAAACTGTGCGGTGTGTTGCTTAATTTTGCCGCTGACTACAGCACTGTAAAGATAATAAACGTTAATAAAGTTGTACAGGCAATTATCAAAGTTGCATCCTGTGCGCACGAGCAATTTTTTAGCAAAAACAATGTAATAAGCGTAAACCAAACATTACGACAAATAATATATCTTATAAAAGAAGAGAAGATTCATGGTGAAACTAACCAAGTAACAAAAAATATTAAACACCTTCTTGTAGACGAAGCACAGGACGTTAGTCCTATATCTTGGGAAATGTTACTATCGCTATTTAAACACTTATTCCAAGACAAAAAAGCAACCTTCTCAATAGTTGGTGATGAAAAACAATCTATTTTTAGTTTTCAAGGTGCAAACATCGACCACTTTGCAAAAATTAAAGACATAATCTTTTCAAAGTTAAAACAAAATAATAAATCAATAGAGGAAAAAGATTTAATATACTCGTATAGAACAGGACAAACTATCTTGTCGCAAATCGATAATATTTTTAATCAAAAAGAAATAAGAGAATCGGTTAGTATGAAGGTAGATCGGCAAATAAAACATATAAGCGCAGTAAAAGACCTTTATAAAGAAATTAATCTTTTAATTGTTAACACCGAAAAATCAACAACATTAAAAACATCAAACACAGGATGGCAAATTGCACATAACAAATACTGCGCAAAAATAGAGAACTGTCAAAACAAAGAAGAAGAAACAATAGAACAAAATGATAACCAAGATAAAGCAATTGATAAAATAATAGAAACAATTACATCTTGGCAATCGGAAGGGGTAAACATTAATGATATTTTAATATTAATACGAAATAGAGAGGCGAAAAATAATTCCGTTTTAAAATTAATGCAAAAACTTTATATTAAAAATATACCATGCAATATGGAAAAACTACCACTCTCACACCATGTAGTGTTTCAAGACTTTCTAACGTTCTTCAAATTCTTAGAAAGCCCGCATAACAACGTAAATCTTTCGTGCTTATTGCGATCCATATTCTTCCAAACAAATATCGAAAATTTGGTAAAACTGTGTAAAAGTAAAAACAACAAATCTAATACATCAGATTTTTCCCTTCTTAACGCTTTAAACAAATATAACCCACAAATTTTTGCAATATTAACAGAAATATATAACGTCTTTCAAGAGCAAGGAATAACAAAAGCAACAATACTGCTAATACATAAACAAAGTGCAAAACAAAATATATTAAAACTGTATGGAGGAAATGGAATATCTGTATATAATAAAATTATACAGCTTACAATGAGCAAATGGATAAATAATTTTAACACAATAGAGCTAATAACCGCCCTTAGTAAAATGAAAATTAACACCGAATTGCAAAATAATGTAGGTATAAAAATAAGCACAATTCACGCAAGTAAGGGTTCAGAAAGCGAATATGTAATATTATGGGACTTAGTATCAGGAGAAACAAAAAAGCATAATGATGTGCTTTTATTGAATGAAGAAAAAATGATTTTTATTCCTAAATTAAAAAACGCAAATAAAACCCTATTATCTGCAAAAGAACATACTAAATTAAAAACAGACCAAGAAGAGCTAAGACTTTTATATGTTGCGATTACTAGAGTTAAAAAACAGTTATGCGTTATTGGTTGTTTGGATGACAAAAAATTAGACGATAAAAAAAATTGGTTGAATATTATAAAGCAAAATAAACAATTAGAGAGAGAATCTTTTCAAAGAAGTGATTTATTGTCAAATGAACCATGTTAAACTTACACACAGCAAAAAAGCAACAAGTAGGTTGCCAGTATTGCTGATCTTTTTATTCGCCGCAATGGATGTGTCAATAATAGGTCCGTTTTTAGCTCCTATTGTAAGGTCATACAGTATATCTTTTTCTTGGATTGGCATTATACTTTCAGCAAAAAACCTAGCAAGGCTAATTTTTGACGTGCCAACCGCAATTTTTTCCGATATGTTTGGTGCTAAGTTGCTCTTTACAATTTCAAGAATAAGCAGAATTATTAGCGTTGCTATGATTATAATGCTAGATTCTGAAATTGCACTTGTCGTGGCAATGTTTTTGTACGGTTTGTCAATGTCCAGTTTTTACGGCAAAATAGAACCATATATTATTCAATATTCTAACAATAGTAATAAAGAATCGAACCAAAAATTGCTTTCCAGTTATTTTTTAATGTCAAGCTTCGTAATGCTAGGCTGTGGTACGTTATCGTCATATTTATTTCCTAAAATTGGTTACGTTGCTCTTGGTGTGTATACAATTATTACAGCTGCATCATCTTTGCTTTTGTTACCATTTATGCCAAATGTTAACATAGAAAGTAAAAAAAGAGAGAAGAAGTCGTTTGCTTTAATTTTTAAAACGTCTTTAAAAAATATGTACGAAAATAAGGAAGTTGCCAACTTGGTATTGTCGCTTAGCGTTATTAATGTTATTATATGGAGAAGTAACAATATTGTAAATATAACATTATTAAGCATGAATGTCAGACCACAAATAATATCAATTATTGGCACAGTCCACTTTGGCTGTACTATAATTGGTTACTTTGTTACGATAACAAAATTAAAATTAAAATTAAAAACTGTCAAAATAATAACTATTTGTTCTTTTGTTTCTATTGCAATATTTATACCAATGTTAAATTGGTTTAGCTTACTTGTGTTCTTAGTGTCATCTGTCGTACTTCCAGCGTCACAAATAAATTACGAAAAAAGACTTGGTAGCATTTTAAAGTCAGGAAACCTAAGTACAGTTATTTCGTTTACAGGCTTAATATCTTCAATATGTGTTATATTTCTTGGTGTGTTAAATGGTTATTTAAACGGATTTTTACCAAGTAATACAGTGCTGGTAATTACAATTACGCCAATGTTAGCAGTTATTTTGCTATTACAATTTATTGGCAATAATAAGTGAAAAAATATAAAAATATCGCATTATTTATCTTTTTTGGTGGGCTATCTTACTCTAGCTTTACAAGTACAATTATGATTTTGTCGCTAAAAGACAAAATTGAAAACCCTATATATTTAACATTAGCAATTCTATCACAAAAATTTATTAAAATATTCTCAGAAACACCAACTAGCATAATAGCAGACTTATACGGAGTAAGAAAGCTATTTTTTTTAGTTCCGTTTATGATGCTTATAACGATGCCGTTATTAAAAATTAATACCGTTCCATCTATAATTTTATGTATAATAATACAAGGGGTATCTGTCTCTATTAAAAGTGGTAAAATTGAAGGTAGTATATATAATGCGTTAAAAAAAGATAACAATGTTAAAATCTTTCCCAAGGTACTATCAATATACTTTATTATCACAGACTTACTAGTAGGCTTGGTTGCCTATTTTAGCGGTATTTTATATGCAAAATGGAGTTACAACGGAGCAATACTTGCTACAGGAATAAACGTATTGTTATCTATAATTATAATTTGGTTGATGGAGGAAAATTCCTTTTACGATAATAAGCCAAAAAAATGCATGAAGTTGCTAAAAGAGTCTTTTAAAATTTTTAAAAATAAAACAACCGTTATTATTGCAAGCTTAATACTAACGTTTTATAACTTTTTTGGTTGGCAATTTGGAAACATTACAAAACTGCTACTATCAGAATACGGCGTATCTACCCAAGCAATAGCAAAATACTACGGCACTACCCATATTCTTATGTCAGCTGGTTCGTTAATATCTTTTTTTATTAGCACTAAGTTGTCAGTTGTGTCGTCAATAGTAATATGGCTTATAAGTGTTAGTGCAATACTAATTTGTTCGCTAATGTCATCTACCGTTACGTTGTTTCAAAGCAACTTCCCGTTACTTACCGTACCTTTGCTTATTTACCCAATTTTATATCCAATTATGCAAATACCAGTAATTAAGTATATAGAAAACCGAATACCAAGTTCTAAAAGAATGACTATATCATCTTTTGGTAATATAATGGCAATTGTGATAAACATAACATTTAACATATCAATTGCAATATGTGCTAAGTTTTATGGTAATTATGTTTTAGCTATAAGACCTACCTTAGCGATTCTGTTGTTAGCAGGAGTTATGCAAATGTTTATTTTTATAAAAAAAACACCATATTACAAAAGATAAAATTAACTTAGTCACAATACTAATATATAAAAAATCATTGTTACACAATAAAAGAGTGACAATTTGCAAATAAAACCACCCGTAGTATCATTGTGACAGTTGTTTATAGTGGTTTTGCTACAAAAATATATGTACATTACTCGTTCTACTTGTATTGTTTGCGTTGCATTCTTGCTATGCCGGTGCTCTCCATGGGAGTCTTGGACACCAGAACGTACAAATAATAAAGCCTTTTTAGCAAGTGGATACGGAAAAGTAAACAGATATTATAGTGGTAAAAATATAGATAATATATTAAATAACCTAAGGACATCAGCATCGTTAGGGGTGCCAATACCAAGAGAGCAAATGTTGGCAATGAGAGAAAAAATTATCTATAGCCAGAATATCGAAAAGAAAAGATCAGAAAAAACAGTACAAAAATACTTTCTAAACTACCGAGAAGTTCTATTCGCAGACAAACTGGAGGACTCAATCGCAAATGAAAAAGCTCAAGAAAGAGATTATTTTAGTATATCAGAATACAACCGAATAGTGCCAAAAGAAAATATTTTTAAAGTAAGAATGCTTAAATCGCAAGGTCGTTTACCAATGACCGAATCAATGTCGCAAGATATAAAAAAATATTATAAATATATAAAAGAGCTATCTGAAAAAAACAAATTAACACAAGAAGGGTTAGAAGATATAAAAAATAGATTTGAAAAGGAAAAAGAAATAACATACAATATGAAATTAGAAGACCAACATGTTAAACAGGTAACATTTCTTGAGAAAGAAATAAATTATATAAAGCAAAACGCAAAAACGCTTGAAAGCATTAGAGCAGAAAGACGATATTATCAAAACAACTAACCAACTAACAGTTGGCAACACATAACAGCAAAACAACTATATAATACGTAATTTACAAAAGGTTTTACCCAAACTCCTAATTATTTAGCAATTACCCTTAAAAACAATTCTACCAACTATATGTAGCGTGTCTAACGGTGTTACTGTTGTTAAATTGTTAAATTTATAGATTGCAATAAAATAAATTATCACTTTTTTACAATCTATAGGTGTATATTTTACCCTTTTTAAGGGTAAAAATACTATTTTTAAAGAGTTAGAAACTTTTTTACACTTTTTTACACTAGTTAACCTACTTTTTACACAATAAGTATTATTTATGCTTAATTTTATCAGTGTATTTATACATAATTGGCGATCCTCACTATCTATTGACAAGTAACAAAATAATAGTTATACTCTTTAACGAGGGGCGTGAAAAGGTCGCGGCTTCTATAGCTGAGGAAAGTCGGAGCTTACTAAGGTATAAGTGCTAGCGAAATGCTAGGATGGGAAACCATATGGAAAGTGTTACAGAAAAGAACCGCAATTAATTTATTAATTGTAAGGGTGAAAAGGTGAGGTAAGAGCTTACCGCAAAAATAGCAATATTTTTGGCATAAACAAACCCCACTTAAAGCAAGTTCAAATATAGTATATGGTATTTATCCTACTTTTATAGGGTAAATCTAAGTTAACCTTAACGAAGTATACAGGGTAGAACGCTAGACTTTTTAGGAAACTAAACAAGCTAGATAGATGACTAAAAGTTGGTAAAATTGACTATCTATTACATTAAACGGTTAAAATATTATTTATTTAATATAAGCCAGTAATAAGTAGAATTTTCATCTAATTGAGCGATTAAGTTCGTAATAAAGATAGATGAAGGTTGATTATGAGACCATTCCTATTATTTTATAATAGAGAGTTAGGTTTTCTTAATAAAAAGGGTAAGATTATAAGTAAAATTATGATAAACTCAATTTATAAGAAGCGGTTGTTAAAAATGAGTTAATAAATTCGAAAGAATAAGTTAAACAAGCAATTAGTATCATGGTTAAATCAGTAAAA
>JAERRN010000015.1 GCA_016735445.1 Rickettsiales bacterium
ATCAGATTGACGTAAGATAAGTTTAAAGATTCTCTTGACCAAGAAATTTTAACTAACTTAATAGATAACTTGAATTTTATATAATCTATATACCTAATTAACCACTAAAATAAGTTATACAATGATGGCTACATTTGATTTTAACAAGATAGAAAATGAAAAGCATTGTATAGATTATTTTAAATCTATTCGCTGGAAAGATGGAGTATGTTGCCCTTTTTGCTCTAATAGTTCAATTTGTCATTTTAGTGATGGAATAAGATTTAAATGTAAGGAGTGCCAAAAGATTTTTTCTGTTAAGGTAGGCTCTATATTTGAGAACAGTAGATTATCTCTTCTAGTTTGGCTCAAGGCTATTGCTTTATTAATTAAAAACCCCAATATAACAAGTGTTAAGCTTGCAGAAAGTGTTGGTATTACTCAAAAGAGTGCGTGGAAGATGATTGAGAAGTTAAAGAACGGTAATATTGAGTATTTAATAAGTGCATTATGAATAATACTAAAAATTTAAAATTCATAGATTTATTTGCTGGCATAGGTGGAATAAGACTTGGTTTTCAAGATTATTTTGGTGAGTGTGTTTTTTCTTCTGAATGGGATAAATACGCTCAAATGACTTATGAAGCTAACTTTAATCACAAACCTGCTGGCGATATAACTCAAATAAATGAAAAGGATATTCCTAATTTTGATATTCTACTTGCAGGCTTTCCTTGTCAACCGTTTTCAATGGCAGGACTGAAGAAAGGCTTTAAAGATACAAGGGGGACTTTGTTTTTTCATATAGCAAAAATTATAGATTATCATAAGCCAAAGATTGTTTTTTTAGAGAACGTAAAGGCTTTAAAAAATCATAATAAAGGTAATACCTTTAGAACAATAGAAAATACATTGCAAAATCTAGGCTATAATATTCATACAAAGATTATTAATGCTAGAGATTTTGGAGTTCCGCAAAATAGAGAAAGGATTTATATTGTTGGTTTTCTAGAGAATCTTGATTTTGATTTTCCACAATCTAAAAATGTAGATGTAAAAGTTGGTGATATTTTAGAAAATAGCGTTGAAGATAAATATACAATATCAGATAAACTGTGGGCAGGACATCAAAGAAGAAAAGAAGAACACAAAAGAAAAGGAAATGGCTTTGGATATTCTCTTTTTAATCATAATTCACCATATACAAGTACGATTTCGGCAAGATATTATAAAGATGGTTCTGAAATATTAATCGAACAAGAAGGAAAGAATCCCAGAAAGTTAACACCTAGAGAGGCTTCAAGGTTGCAGGGATTTTCTGATAATTTTATAATTCCTGTCAGCAATAATCAAACTTATAAACAATTTGGAAATTCCGTATCTGTTCCCGTGATAAAAGCTATTGCTAATCAAATAAATATTGCACTTGAAAAACCAAGATTAAAATATGCCTATAAAGAATTAAGTTTATTTAACTATGAGTATGAAAATAGAAAAGTTGCAGCTATCTAAACGCAAGGTAGATATAAATCTACAGTTTTATTTCTTTTTAAAGCACACATCAAAATTACAGCCTTCTGATTTAGAAATAATGAAGGTTATTGAAGAGTGCAATCTTTTGAGCCATAATGTTGATTTATGCATAAAAGGGATTCGTGAAGTTTTTAAAAAAAGTAAAAAGAAATTAGAACAACTTGATGATATTGTTACAAGATTTAAAGACAGCAACGATATTGATCTATTTTTATTTAGCATTAAACTGCATCAAATTAAAAATCTATTACTACAAGAGGCAAAAATAACAGAAAGCACGGATATTGAAAAATTATCAAACATAGATCCTCTTTCTTTAGAATATGATAGAATTTCAGTTATTAAACCATATAATACAAGAGTAAGTGGAGCTTTATTATCATTATTATTTTTTGATAAATTAGAAAATAAAGATATTAACTTTATGTCAGAAAATACATTTGATTTTATCAAAACCCTTTCTGATTTTGCTATTAAATTTAAGAAAAAAGGACTCGAACCAAATCAAATATTTATGTTAATGTTCTCAGAAAGCATGGATCAATCAATTAAATCTGATTCTGGTTCAAATTATGAAAGTAGAATAAAATCAGTTTTGAGTAAAAATGGCATTAAAGACGTTAAAAAAGCTCACGATAAAAACGATAAAAGCACAGAGTTTGATTGCCTCTTTGGGATAGAAGGTAGAACTTTTGGAATTGGAGCAAAAAGAACTTTAAGAGAAAGATATAAACAATTCATTAAAACTGCAATTACAAGTAAAATTGATGTAATGATAGAAATTACACTGGGTCTTGATTTAAACGAAGAAAAAGCAAAAACAATTGTAAATCATGGCACTTATATTTTTGTTGCTGATGAAATTTATAAAAGTAGAGAATATTTACAAAAACTTAATAAAGTTTATTCCGTAAAGAATTTAAATTATGAGGTTTTGAGAAAGTTGAAATAAATTGTATTAATATGAGTGAATCAAAAACAGAAGTCCATTTTATTAATGTTGGACAAGGAAATATGACATTAATAATTTGTGAAAATAGTGCAGTCATTTGTTATGATTGCAATATTACTGACAAAAACGAAAATGGTATTTTTTCTTATTTACAAAAAGTAATGCCAAAAGATAAAAAAAATATTGATGTTTTTATAGCTTCACACAGAGACAAAGACCATATTAATGGTATAGAAAAATTAAATAAAAAATACAATATATCACAAATTTGGGATTCTGGACAATATAAATCTGAACAAGAAGATAATAACGATTATCAAGACTATATGACAGTTAAAAAAAATGCTAAAAAAGAAATAAACCCAACAATTGGTCAAACTTTGGACGCTGGAGCAACAAATATAATTTGCTTAAATACATTTAGAAAAGATGAAAAGGATCCAAATACACAAAGTATTGTAATAAAAATCTCCCATAAAAATAAAGGCTCTGTTTTACTAACTGGTGATACAGATGCCTATGTGTGGAAAGAATACATAATGAAAGAAAATAAAGACAAAGTAAGTTCAGCAGTATTACTAGGTAGCCATCATGGTTCTATTACTTTTTTTGATGATACTAGAGGTACAGAACACTGTTACACATCACACTTAAAAGAAATAGCTCCCAAGGTTGTAATAGTTTCGGTTGGAGAAAATTCACACGGACATCCTAAACCAAAAGCTTTAGAAATTTATGAAAACAATACAAAAGGAACAAATAATAAAAATAAAATTTGTAGAACTGATAAACTAGGAAGTATGAAAGTTAAAATAACAAAAGAAGGATGGTCTTTATACGATGAGAAAGGAAATAGATTGTAATAATTATGCAACAAACAATATCTAAATTTAATATATATGAACATTTAGCTTTTATATTAGTTGGATTGTTGCAAATTGTGCTTTTTTACACCCTTTATATAATATCATATTCAAAAGAATTAATATTTTTATTAGATATATTTGAATTCAAAAACTCTGTTCCACTTATTTTGATATCTTATTTTATTGGTCATTGTGTTCAAGCAACATCAAATATTTTCAGCAAAACAGAAATCAAAAAGAAAAGTCAAAACGATAAACATAAAAACATTCAAGAAAAAGTATTAAACTTTTTTGAAATTCCAAAAGAAGAAATAAAAAATACATTTCAATATTGTTATTTTTATGTATTAAGCAAATCAGATATACTTGGCAAAGAGCTTGTACTATTTAATTCGTTATACGGACTTTACAGAGGATTTTATTGTAGTTTATTAATGAGTTTTCTTGTGAGCATGTCTCTTGTAATTGTAAAAATAATAGCAATCTTTCATTGTAATTGTAAATTTAATTTAGCGTTGCTCTTGTATTCTATTGTTTGCTTTATATTAACATTATTGTTTCGCCTCAGAGCTAGTAGATTCTTTGATTATCTCGGCAAAAAAACATATATAGCTTTTGATGTTTTACGTAAAGAAGAAAACAAAGTAAACTAACCAACTTCAATAACCTTCTCTATACTGCTCAAACCCTTAACAATTCTAACATCTCTCTTTGCAACTTTAAAATACTCAGCAATTATTTTAATCACAGATTCATTCGCCTCACCATCTTTTGGCTTGGCAGTAGTTCTTATTTTATAAATAATTTGACCAAATAAATCTACCTCTTTTTTTATACTATTCTCTTTTGAAAATAGAGCTACTTTTATGGTAATTGTTTGCATTATTACTATTCTACATTACAAGCTTCCTCAAGAACTTTAACTGCAGTAGTTTTAATTTTTTCAGACCTACCTTCTAATGCTTTAATGATTTTTTTAATATACTTATAATCATTAGCTTTTTTGCTAGGAATATTTGGAAAAGTTATCAAATCATCAATTGAAATTTCTAAAATATTAACAATCATAACAACTATTTCAAAAGAAACTGCATTTTTTGCTCGTTCAATATTAGAAACTGTATCAACTGATTTGTTAATTTTCGCAGCTAAAGATTCTTGGGTAAATCTTTTTTGTTTACGGAAAAATGCAAGCCTATCTCCAAGGATTTTACGAATTTCAATATCTTTCATATAAATATTACTTATTATTTTAAGTAAAGTATGAATATATTGCAGAATTCACCACAGTAAGTATACGGTAAATTATAGTTGATTTTTATAATTATCATAATATATTAAGAGTAAGGCAGTAAATATTACGAATATATGAAAAATGTAATAAGTAAATTTTTAATAATCGGAATTACTTTATTTTCTGTGAGCAATAAATCTTATGCTTCAGTTTGTGAAATGTATTCTTGTGAAAACGAAGTAAATTCTAGAAAAACATTTATTATAGCAGTAGGAGTTGGTTATATCAATATATGTAGAGAAAAGTTTCACATTAATGTCGATAGCTATAAAATTGTTAACACAATAACGAATGTTTTTTCTGAACTTCAAAGAGAAAGAGCCTGTAAAAAATGGAAAGAAGAATGTATAAAAGCATGTCCAAATGGTAATGAAAAAATGAAAGTTCCAAAAAGCTTTGGTAAAGTTCCAGAAGGTGAATATATTTGCGATGAATTATTCAATAATATTTTAGTAAAAGGTTTGTAAAAAGACTCAGAGCCTTTAGTTACTAAAGAAATGTGTAATACTTGGAAATAATATTATGAAAAAACTTCTATTCATTATAACACTCCTAACAACAATCCACACAACCACGATAAACGCCCAAATAACCTTTACTAATCAATGCGAGAAGGAAACTATTAAACTTATCAATAACTCCGTTAAAACTATAGATATAGCGGTTTATTCAATAAATAATCTTAATATTGTTGATTCATTAATTAAAGCGAAGGAAAAGGGTGTTAAAATAAGAATCTTAACAGATAGATTGCAAGCTTTCGGCAGAAGTTCCAAAGTCAAATTATTACACGATACAAACTTTGATATAAAGATTCACTCAAAGGACAGAATAATGCATCATAAGTTTGCTATTTTTGACAGTAGTCAAGCAATAGAGGGAAGCTTTAATTGGACAAACTCAGCGGCAACAAAGAATGCTGAAGATTGCAATATATTTGATGACGAGAAAGATATCAAAACTTTAAGAAGAAGGTTTAATAAACTATGGAAACTAAACGACAAAGAAGCTTCTGAGTGTTATTTTGGAAACATGGAGATCGTCGAGAAGTACAAAAGAAAAAGATGCAATAAATAGAGTCAAAGCCACCGCATAAAAGTTCAAATCATTGAATCTACGTTCAAAAAATCACTTGACGATAAGATGTTAATCAACAAAACAATAAACTTGAATTTATTAAAAAATATATCTCAATTTGAGTTGAAAGATGTAATGAGTTTGTTGTATGAGTTTAACCTTTGAAGAACTATTTAATGTTTTAAGCCTTGTTATAGCAAAACTACATAATCATACCAAATTAACTCAGAAAGGCGATAAAACATATTGCAACATCCTTATTAGAGCCTATGATATAATGTTGGCAAACAATTACAAACAAGACCTAGAAGAATTGCTAAACTTCCTATCAAATCAATACAATAGATATGAGAAACATGCCCTAGATATCGAATATAATTATCGCCAAATAGAGATAGAAGAGGAGTATGATGAAGAAGACATTCCTGAGCAAATAGAACGTCTAGAAGATTATGAATATAGCGTCACTTTAAGCAAAGAAGCATCAATCTTACTACAGAATATTCTTGGTAATCTGAAAGGAATATTTTACGATAAAGATAAAAAATTAATGATTCCTTTATTTTTTGAAAAAACTAAAGAGAGAAAGAGTCTACCAATATATCTCAACGAAGACAATGAGTATCAGTTAAGAAGGTCATTTTTTATCGAAGGTGAAGAACTTTTAAAAGAAGTATGCTGTGATATTTTTAGAAACGAAAAACATTCTGATAAGATACTAAAAGATAACTCAAATAGGCATAAGTATTATGTAAGTTCAAAGGGTATTAATAAGGTAAGAGAGCTTGATAATGGGAGTAGAGAGTGGAATAAGCAACAAAATATAAAAAATGGCAAGGATAAAGTATAAAAACAAAAAAATCGAAGATGTTGACACAGGAAACAAAGGAGATAGGGAGTTTTTGGCTAATTATCTCAAGGAAAGATTGTTTAGAAATATGTATGAAATGGAAGTGTTTAAAATAGGCAGTAAAGATTCTTCAAAAAATAAAAAAATATCCGTTCGATCGCGAGCAGAATCTATATATAACATCATACTTTTACTTCATTTAATAAAGTATCGTTCTCAGCAAGATAAATGGATATTGATAAAATATGTAAAAGAGTTTTTAGAAAGACACAAGATATCTAAACCATTAAAGCAGGTAGTATTAGAAGAGTTGCATAAGGATGAAAAAATGGTTTTTAACAGAGTTCTTAATTTATTTAGCAGTTATTATAAGATACATAAAAATCTCCTAAAAAAAGCTATGCTTTATATAGAGTCCCATCAAGATGATGATAAGTTTGAAGAATTTTATCGTAAATGGTGCAGAACATTTGATGAAGAGTTAAAAAATACAGAGCAATAAAATCTAAAATTGTCACAAAATTAACAACTATATTGAGATAATTTTCTAAAAAGAAATTTTTTTTATATCAAAAAACCCTTATAGGTACTGACTTTTTTATGTGCCTGAGGAGGGTCGATAAATATCTACATAAAAATCTCCTTCTACACATAAGACAGATTTAATGATTATCTGTATTATGTCAAATTGTGGTAAACTTATTAAT
The DNA here is from genome assembly GCA_016735445.1 of Rickettsiales bacterium. Classification (GTDB taxonomy): domain Bacteria; phylum Pseudomonadota; class Alphaproteobacteria; order Rickettsiales; family Deianiraeaceae; genus JAERRN01. The sequence goes on from JAERRN010000015.1 coordinate 7,259, forward strand.
AGTGAGTTATATGACAATATTTTATCTTACGAAGAAACTAAGGAAGCAGAAAATAATTTCTGCGGATTCTTAAGTCTTCTAAATGAGATAGCTCAAGACAATCCACGACTAATCAACGAATCTATAAATAAAAAAGAAGTAAATTTTGATCTATATGAAGATAACAGAAGTTAAAATTGAGTTTATAAAGCCATCTAATGGACTTGTGGCTTTTACAAGCTTAGTCGTAAATGACTCAATTTATTTAAGCTCAATCGCTATTTATAAAAAACTCAACGGCTCAGGATATAGAATTCTCTATCCAAAGAAGGGAGTCTTTGAAGTTTGGCATCCAATCACAACCGAAGCCTCACGCCAAATCGAAGAGGTAATTTTTAACAAACTAAAAGAAGTAATAAATAAAAAATGTAATGACTATGATAGATACAGTAATTATGAAAATAGCATTTAGCTTGTGTCAGATAATCGACATACAAAGATTTGGTGGAGCTGTAAAGGTACAAAAACTATTATCTGCATTTGTATTTCCAAATAATAATATGGAAATACCAGTAAAGCTAACAAAAGAAAATAAAGAAACAAAATGGTACTTTCCAAGAGTTAGTTTGGTTAAGTCAGCGAATGCAATTGATGGCGAGCATGTCTTTTTTAAAATAGAGTGTTCACTTTAAAAGATCATATTCAATAACAATTTAAGTGAAGCAAGAGAAGATGAACTTGATGTCACTCTTTGGATTTTACAAGATAAACTTTTAGACCTTAGCTTATTTGTTGATATTGAGGTCTTAATAGATGCATACATTTCAAGAATAGATTATTCAAAAAATATCTTAATTCCTAATAATATTTATACTTTTATAAGACAAATTAGCAAAGTAGATTTAGACTCAAGAATTGGTAAAGTTGACAGAGATTATCAATGCGGAGGAAGTACATTTAAAGCATATACAAAGCGTTATCATATATTGGCTTATGATAAAAACAGAGAATCTTTAAAATCAGGCAAAGTCTCACAAGATAATGAATGTCAAGAAGGCTTACATAAAGAACTTAAAAAACGAAATAAAAATATTTTAAGATTTGAATGCTCTTTTAGAAGAAGCAAACTAAGAGAATTAGATAAAACTTTAAATCTTAACATTGGAGAGCTAAGATTGAAAAATCTTTTTAAAAAAGATATAGCTCAACAAATTTTAACATATTACTCAAGTAAGATATTCGATGGATTAAAAAGGTTGGACTTAGATTCATCAAGCTCGATAGCGACTCTTGATAGAATACAAAATGCATATCCAAATGCAACGGGAAACAAAGTTGAAAAACTTTTTGCCCAAACAACCATTGCTTCTCAATATGGAATAGAATTTTTAAAAAATAGATTTAACTACAAACCAAGCAAGCTCTCATTAATAAGAAAAAACTTAAAAGATATAAATTCTCAAGCAAACTCGCCTTATTCATCAACGATTCAAAATATATTAGCAGTTGAAGACTGCATAAAAGAATTCTCTCTGTTCAGACCAAGATATTGGAATGAAGAGTGAGGATATTTTTTAACTTTTTTAACCTTTAATTTTTTTTATTATGAAAAGTACAAACGTAAAATGCCCACAAAAAGCTATAATTTTTGCAAGAGTGTCTAGTCAAGCTAAACAAGAAGGATGCTCTCTTGATGCACAAATTCATCGTCTACAAGAATATTGTAAACGAAAAGAGTTTGATGTTGTTAAGGAGTTTCAACTTGTTGAAAGTTCAACAACTGAAGATAGAAAGTGTTTCATCAAAATGACTGATTTTATAAATCAGCAAGAAGGAAAAGTTGATTTGATTTGTGATGCAGTCGATAGATTGCAAAGAAACTTTAAAGAAGTTCCAATTTTAGAAGAACTAAGAATAAAAGGAAAGTTAACATTACATTTTTTAAGAGAGAATCAAGTTCTTGATAAAAAAGCAAATTCTGCTCAATTAATGGCTTATCAAATGTTTGTAATGATATCTACTGTCTATGCAAACTCTATATCCGACAATGTTAAAAGAGCTATTCAATCCAAACTTGAACACGGAGAATTGACCAGAAAAGCTCCAATTGGCTATAAAAACATTACTCTTGAAAATAGCAGAAAGGATGTTGTAATTGATAAAGCTAAAAGCTTAATTATCACAGAGCTATTTGAAGATTATTCAACTGGCAAGTTCAAATTGAAAGAAATATATGAAAAGTATTCTGAAAAAGGCTTAACAAACACTGTTGGCAATAAATTATCTCTAAGTGTTTTAGCTAATATCCTGAAAAACCCTTTCTATTATGGAGAAATGAAGGTGAAAGGTAAGCTTTATCCTCACAGATATACAAAGCTAATTTCAGGAAAATTACTTCAACAATGCCAAAGATAAACAACAAATTATAGCCTCCTAACCGAGGCTATAAAACCAGTTTATTTTTATTAAAACATAACTATTATTTAGTAAATTAATCATTAATTATATGAAAGCCGTAATATTTACAAGAGTTTCATCTGAGAGACAAGAGGAAGGGCACTCATTAAATGCACAATTAAAAAGACTGCAGGAGTAGTGAAAAAAAACAATTTGATATAACTGAAGAATTTGAAATCTCTGAAAGTTCGACAATCGGCGGAAGAACAAAATTCTATGAAATGATCAAATTCATTAGAACAGAGCATAAGAAACGCAAATCTCGTATTGCTTTAATTTGTGATTCAGTTGATAGATTACAAAGAAGCTTCAAGGAATGTCCTTTGATTGATGAATTAATTCAAGCGGACATCGTGGAGGTACATTTCTATAAAGAAGGTTTTTATCTTAATAAAGATTCATCGTCAACAGATATTTTAAGATGGGATATGTCAGTTTTATTTGCCAAAAGTTATGTCTCTTCTTTATCTGAAAATGTAAGATGAGGCAATAAATACGCATGGGAAAAGGGAATGTGGACAGGAAAAATCCCAATAGGATATAAAAAGATTGTAGAAAATAACAAAGCAAACTTTCTTCCTGACGAACCAATGGCTATCTATATAAGAAAGATATTTGAATCCTACGCAACAGGATTAGAATCCTTAAAATCGCTTGAGGAAAAATGTAAAGCATGGAATCTTGTAAGCCCACAAAGTAAAACAAACCAACCAATATGCAGAAATACAGTTGACAGAATCTTGCAAGACCCTTTTTATTACGGTGAAATGTATATCAAGAAGTATGATAAATACTATCCTCATAACTATGAAGCACTAATTAACAAATGGCTATTTGAAAAATGCAAAGAAGTGAGAACAGAAAAAACAACGAATCAGCCAAGGCAAACAACACAAATATCGACTAAAAAGAACTTTATATTTGCCAATCTTGTCAAATGCAAAACAACAGGAAAGGTTGTTACTTGCTACGATACCACGAACAGACATGGTAAAACTTACATATATCTAATGGCTTGGAATCCAGAAAAGAAAATATACGTTAGAGAAGAAAAAGTTTTACAACAAGTCAAGGATGTGTTTAAATCTATGTCAGTAAAAAATGAAGACCTAATAAATGAAATGAATGAGTATTTAAGAAAAATAAATAACTCAGAAAAAGAACATCACGAAAATGAAGCAAAAATGCTTGATAAACAAATAAGGGAAATAAAACAACAAGAAAGTTTTTGGATAGATAAATATGGAAATCCAAACATACCAAAGAGTATTACGGAAGATATCATTAATAATAAATTAGAAGAATTAGATACAAAGAAGACTAAATTAATAGAAAAAAGAGCAGTTAGAAAAGTTAAATAAAAACACTAAAACACATATAGTTACAGCGTTTCAGCTAATTATCAATGCTTACAAACTATTCAAAAATTCTAAAACAGAGCAAAAACGCCAATTGATAAATTTTGTATTTTCGAATTTATTATTAGATGGTGAAAAGCTAGTGTTTACGGTGGTTAAACCGTTTGATAGACTGGTGAATTTAGAGGGTCAACCACAGTGGCGGGCGGAGCGGGATTCGAACCCGCGGTAGGCAAAAAACCTACGCCAGTTTTCAAGACTGGTGCTTTCGACCGCTCAGCCATCCGCCCAAAAAAAACATAAAAAGAAAAATGCCATTAAATACAAGAAGAATATAAAATAAACTAACTTGTATTAATTTATGTTGCACATATCACTAATGTGAATATATAAATAACATAAGTATTTTTAACAAACTTATATTATACTAAAAACATATTGTAAAATGAAAGCAAAACTTAATAAAGAAAAAACTAAATTATCAACTAGGTTATACATCTTATTGATAATAATGTTTGTTACGACACCAATAGGTTTTAAATTTATTGAAACGCTAACAAACAAAAAACATGAGGTTGAAGTTACCGCGGCAATCGCGTTTAGTTATATTGAATCAAGTAATATAAAAGCCATTAAATCTATACCAAGGCAAAGACTTGCTAATATAGAAGATGAACACGGAAGAAGTTTATTAATGCTAGCCTCGTATATTGGTGAATATAAAATTGTTAAATACCTACTTAAGGACAATACTATAATTAACAAAACAGACCAAAAAGGTAACACAGCAATTATATATGCAACAAAAAACGACAATGAAAAAACAATGCGATTATTAATTAAAAAAGGAGCAAACTTGAATCAAGCAAACAGCATTGGAATAAACCCATTAATTATAACAGCAGTAGATAACAACATGCTAATGTTGCAACTTATGATAGCAAATGGTGCCAATGTGGATAATTTTGACATCAACATGCATACTCCATTAATGTATGCAATATATTCAGGCAACATACAAATTGCAAAACTATTATTAACCAAATATAATGCCTCTGTAAATATAATTAGTAAACAGGGCAAAGGGGCGTTAGAAATAGCAATTGAGCAACGAGAGAGCTCGATCGCAAGAATGATAATTGAAAAAACTAACAACCTAGCAAGGAAAGATATTAATAGTAAAAATGCACTAGAATTAGCAATTGATGCAAATTTACCAAGCGTTGTAGATGCAATACTCGCAAAAGACATAACCTTACTGGACAGTATAAAAACCAATAAAGCGGTAACTAGTTTAAACCAGCAAAATAAAATAATATATCTTATTATAAAAGAATATCGCAAAAAATATAATATTTTACCAAAAATGCAGCCAAATACACAAAAATTATATAATGCGGTTATTAACAACAAATAAGCAAATACCACCTTTAAGTTAAAACCAATAAGCAGCAAACCATTAACACAGTTGTGTAACTATAAAACAATATAACGTCAAACACTTACAAACAACAAACTAACAACCAAGCCAGCATTAATACCGTAAGTATAAACGCCTGTAAGTACAGCAAATTGTTAACCAATCAAAAAGTAACTCTAAAATGGTAGGGGCAACATCGCATAAAGACCCATCTTTTAAATAACACTTTTGTAAAAAAGAACCAATACCGATAAAATAAACTGGATTTAATGTGTGTTGCGTATGAATCGTACTGTTTAGGTCAACCATTTCTTCCACATTTCCATGATCTGCGGTTAAAATCATTTCATATTCGCAACTTTTTACCGTATCAACAAGGCGACCAAGTATCTCGTCTAAACATTCAACAGCTTTAACTGCGGCCCGAAAATTACCAGTATGACCAACCATATCGCAATTCGCAAAATTGGCTACAATTAGGTCATAGCTGTCCAAATTAATATTACTAATAAGTTTGTCACAAAGTTTAGTTGCAGACATGCATGGTTGTAAGTCGTAAGTTGCAACCTTTGGTGACGATATCATAATCCTATCCTCATTGTTAAACGGAGTCTCTCTGCCACAATTAAAAAAATAAGTAACATGAGCGTACTTTTCTGTCTCTGCAATTCTTAACTGCTTCATGCCAGCATTTGCAATTAATTCACCTAACGAATCCGGTATAAACTTGCTATTAAAAAGAATTTTTAAATCACTACGATTAGAAATATTACAAACAGAATCAGGGTTGTTGTCACTAAAACTGCTAGAGTTAGGTAAAAAATTGTCACCGTTGTTGTTATCTGCAAAGTAATTAACCATACATACTATATTACCTTTAAAATAAGGTTTACTAATAAACGTATTGCAAATGTTACCATTGTCAAAGTTAGATTTATTAACATCGTTAAAAACACCATGGCAATGTTTTGCTTTAAGAAACATATCAACAATCTGCCTCATTCTGTCAGCTCTAAAGTTAAAAAAAACTACATCATCAAACTGCTGCACCCCTTTAAAGCCATTTATAATAATTGGTTTGATAAACTCATCTGTTGTACCGCTATTGTAAAAGGCATTAACTTTATTTCGAATAGCGCTAATAATGTCTGCACAAAACTTACGACCTAAAGACTGGCTGTTGTTTGGTGTTAAAATAGAGTTAGCAGAAGTAACGCTAACGTTATCGCCCTTACCGTAAAAAATTGCATTAAAAGCTAGCTCCGTTCTTTCGTGTCTTTTGTCCCTGTCCATTCCGTAATACCTACCGCAAATAGTTGCTAAAGAAACATTGCAACCAAAACATGCAGATTGTAACGCATTAATATCATCTTTAAAAGAATTCGGTGGAACATCTCTGCCATCAGAAAAAAGATGGAGAGATATTTTTTTGCCAGACAATGCCTTTATTAAAGCATGTAAATGGTTAATGCTAGAATGCACACCCCCATTTGAGTACAACCCAATCAAATGTATTGTGTCAGCGGTATTGTTGTCCAATAAAGTGATAATTTCGTTTTTTTTTAAAATTGAACCATCCTTAATGGAGTCGTTCACAGTAGATATAATTTGCTTAGTAACCCTACCAGACCCAATAGTAGAATGACCAACTTCAGAATTACCCATTTGATTATCGGGTAGCCCAACGGCGCGCCCATTTGTTTTAAGCAAGCTATGCGGGTAATTTTGCAATATTTTATTTAAATGTGGGGTTTTTGCGTTAGCAATTGCATTGTTTTTAACAATTTTAGAAAAACCAAAACCGTCAAATATACAAAGCAAAACCTTATTATTTTTGTTTTTACCCTTAAACATTACCGACTAAATAAACACTTGTAAAACAAGACATAAAGCGCACTGCTAAACATACTGCTAAACAGTAATGCACTGGTAACATGTTAATGTTAGCAATAATTAGAAATAAAAAACAATTTCTATTAAAAAAACTCTTGCAAAACAAAAAAAATCTTTTTTCTTACTATTATAAGTTGCTCTTTCGATCCATTTGAGCAATAAATCGCCTTTAACTATCTGTCGTTTGTTAAACGCAGTAAGGGTAAAGTTTACAATAACATTAATTAATAGCTTGAATTCGATGGCAAATTTTGAAAGAAACAAACCTCATGTTAACATTGGTACAATTGGTCACGTTGATCACGGTAAAACAACATTAACAGCGGCTATAACAACTGTCTTGTCAAAAAAAAATGGCTCTCAAGCAAAGCAGTATAACGAAATCGATAACGCACCCGAAGAAAGAGCTAGAGGTATAACAATTAACACAGCGCACGTTGAGTACGAAACAGAAGCAAGACACTATGCGCACGTTGACTGCCCAGGTCATGCTGATTATATTAAAAACATGATTACAGGTGCAGCGCAAATGGACGGTGCTATTTTAGTTGTAAGCGCAGTAGACGGACCAATGCCGCAAACAAGAGAACATATTCTTTTAGCTAGGCAGGTTGGCGTTCCTTCTGTTGTTGTTTACCTAAATAAATGCGATATGGTAAAAGACCCAGAATTAATTGAACTTGTAGAACTTGAAGTACGTGAGTTATTAAGTAAATACGAATTTGAAGGTGACGACATCCCAGTAATTAAAGGCTCTGCATTGCAAGCGTTGGAAGGAAAAGATGGCGAATACGGTATTGAATCTGTTGAAAAATTAATGGAAGCTGTAGATGCTTATATTCCAACCCCAGCTCGTGATGTTGACAAACCTTTTTTAATGCCAGTCGAAGATGTATTCTCTATTTCTGGTAGAGGTACTGTTGCAACTGGTAGAATAGAACGTGGTACAATTAAAATCGGCACCGAAATTGATATTGTTGGTCTTGGTAAAAACAAAAAAAGCACTGTTACTGGTATCGAAATGTTTAGAAAACAACTAGATTCTGGTCAAGCGGGTGATAACGCTGGTATTCTTTTGCGCGGTGTAGATAAAGACTCCATAACAAGAGGGCAAGTTATTGCTGCTGTTGGCTCCATTACACCACACAGAAAATTTGAAGCAGAGATTTACGTCTTGTCAAAAGATGAAGGCGGCAGACATACCCCTTTCTTTTCTAACTATAGACCTCAGTTCTATTTTAGAACAACAGACGTAACTGGGTCAATTAAATTACCAGAAGGTAAAGAAATGGTAATGCCGGGCGATAGAGTTAAATTAGAAGTATCCTTGATTAGCGAAATCGCTATGGAGGAAGGTCTTCGTTTTGCTATTCGTGAAGGTAATAAAACTGTTGGTGCTGGTTTTGTAACAAAAGTTATCGAGTAATCATCTACGCGATATTTGCAATAACGTTTTACTAGCATTATTGTTAGTGAAACAGTTAAATTGCTAATACAATTTAAGTAACGGGGGGTATAATGTCTTAATACTCCCCGTTACGCATTTACGGTACAGTACTAAGGTAAAATAGCCTAAAGTAGGCTTATACTTATAATTCGGTTAAAATATTATATATTAAATATAGCAATTACACTGTTGTTAATATATACGTATACAATATATTTTTGCATTAAATGCCAACCTTAAAACCTTGAACGCTATTAAAATGTGCTAAATACCTTAAACAAAAAACAGAAACCATGCGTAGGTTTTGAAGAAAAAGTAGAGCAAGGACTACAAGGTGCATTTGCAGAAATTTATTATACATTAAAAGATACTGCGGAACAAAAACCGCAACTAATATATAACTTACAAAAAAACGCAAAAGAGTTTTGGGACTTAACTCTTGCAAGAAAAGAAAACTTTGCAATTGCAACGTCAGGCGGTAAAGACAGCATGTCTTTAGCAATAACGATGCAAAGATTAGGAGCAAATATAGAATGTATTGTTATAAATCATAACCTCAGAGCGGAATCAGCAACAGAAGCATTAAAAACGCATCAGATTTTAAAGTCTTACGGTATAAAGGTAACAATATTAAATTGGATACATAAAGAAATAAAAACTGGGATAGAAGAGCGTGCGAGAAAGGAAAGATATAAACTACTAACGCAGTTCTGTAAAAATAAACAAATCCGTTATTTGTTAACTGGCCACCATCTCAATGACCAAACAGAAACTGTATTGATAAACCTCGCAAGAGGTAGCGGCATAGACGGATTGTCTGGTATTAAAGCACTTTCGACAAATAATAAAATTAACATCATTAGACCAATGTTAAATATAACTAGAGAAGAAGTAAATGTATTTATAGAAGAGAACAGCATACCATACATAACCGACCCAAGCAATCAAGATATTAAAATAACAAGAAATATGCTAAGAATCTGCTTATTAAAAATTACAAATAACCAAAATCAACTAGATCGCAGAATAGCAAAAGTGGCTACATTTATGCAGGAAGAATCTAAATTAATAAGCGTTTACATTAACAACTTAACAAGGCGATTTGAAAAACAAAACCAACACTATATTATACCAGCAACAGAATATTGCAAACTACAAACCGCAAGTAGAAAACGTTTAATTATTCAATGTGTTGCAAATATAAGTAACGCAAAAACAAAGCCATTAGAGAAAAGCGTAAATATTTTAATCTCACAAATAGAAAGCCTCCAGAAGGGTAAAAAAACTTTAATGAGTGCAACAATTGTTTGGAACGACAATAGTGTAGAGTTGTGTAAAACAAACTAAACATCCAACACTCGCAACGCAGTTATATATTTTAAAATTATAATCTCTTACTTGGGGTTTTAATTGTTATCTCAATATGTTACCACAACTTATTGCGGTAACATATTGCCACCTAACGTATTACTACATCTATTTACTACATCTTGCTACGGTAATTTGTGGCAAGGTGTGTATAATGTATTTATTAACAAATTAAACATATAAATACCCTACTTTATAACTTTTGCTTTCTTAACTACGCTACCTTTTCTGCCCTTAGTAGCGGTGGTTAGTTTTTTTGTGCTTTTTTTGGCAATACCGGTGCTAACAGAACGGCTTTTCATTCTCTTTTCCTTTTTTGTTATTAGATCAATACTTTCTGCTAGAGTAATTAGCTGTATTTGTTCCGTTTTAATAGAAACATAAACACCGCTATGTTCAATATAGGGACCAAACTTACCAACACCAACATTTACCTTTTTACCATTATCAGGATGTAGTCCTATTGCTTTTGGCAAAGAGCCATACAATATCATTGTCTCCTCATTAATGTCACTAATCTCTTTCGGAATTGCCTTATTGCGCTTATCGTCACCTCTAACTACCTCTAAATAACGACCGTACGGACCTTTTTTAAGGGTAATAGTCGCGCCATCGTGCGTGATAGAGTTATCAAGAGGCTCAGGTGACTCATCAAGTGGATACCCTTCTTCTTGTTCGCTTAATCTAACAGTATTGCTGCAATCTGGATACTCAGAGCAACGTAAGTAAGGGCCAAACTTACCAATATTAACCATCATTTTCCCTACTTTGCACTTGCTACATTCGTTATCAAAAGATCCGTTATTGTTCAAATGAAACAAATAACCTTTCAGTTCTTCTGTTAACTCTTTAGACGTGTCATGATAATCTAGTAACATACATTTGTCCATACACTTTTTAAATGGATCCCAAAATTCTCGTAACACATCTGCTCTACTAGATTCCCCACTAGAAATATTGTCTAAACTCTGCTCCAAAGAAGCGGTAAAATCATACTCAACATACTTTTTTGCAAAACACTTTAAAAACGAACTAACCACCATCCCTCGCATGGATGCGTAAAATTGTTTTTTTGACAACACAACGTAACCTCTATCTTGTACAATGGACACAACAGAGCTATAAGTAGAAGGACGACCAATTCCTAATTCTTCCATTTTTTTTATTAACGATGCATCGTTAAAACGCGGTGGCGGAAGGGTAAAATGCTGACAAGGGAGAACATTTACAATATCAACCTCTTGATCTTTTTTCCAGTCTGGTAAGGAGAATATATTAACATTGTTATCATCTTCTTCTGTTGCGTTTTTGTAGACCTGCAAAAAACCCGCAAACTTTATAACTGTTTGCGACATTGTAGCAATAGTTTTTGTAGAAGATATACGAAACTCTATTCCTTTTGTTGTTTTAACCGCTGGCACCATCTGGCACGCAACCGCCCTACGCCATATCATCGTATAAAGTTTTAACTCGTCAGTATCAAGATATTTAGCTGCAACATCTGGTGTAATAGACACATCGGTTGGTCTAATTGCCTCATGCGCCTCTTGGGCATTTTTAATCTTTGTCTTAAAAACATTTGGCTTAGACGGCACAAAATTGCTGCCAAAAACTTTTGCAATATAGCCGGTAATATCCTTTATAGCATCGTTAGACAACCCAAGACCGTCTGTTCTCATGTAAGTTATTAAACCAATTCTTTCGTTGTTCATGTCTATACCTTCGTATAAAGTTTGCGCAACACGCATTGTTTTTTTACTAGCAAAAGAGTAACTCTGAAAAGCAGCCTGCTGTAAAGTAGAAGTCATAAAAGGAGGATAAGGATTTTGTTTAAAATCTTTTTCGCTAATATTTGAAATTACACACTTGCCAACCTCTATAATAGCAGATTTTACACGATTAGCTTCTTTTTGATCACTTGGGTATTCTTTGTTAATTTTTTTTCTATTATGTTCAATAACTTTTGCTAAACAAGGCGCTTTTTCATCCTTCGAGAATTCTATATCAATACTCCAATACTCTTTTGGATTAAATTGTTTTATTTCCTTTTCTCTTTCAGCAATTAACCGTAACGCAACAGATTGCACCCTGCCAGCAGACCGACTGCCTGGCAATTTACGCCACAGCACAGGTGAAAGGTTAAAACCAACTAGATAATCCAAAGACAACCTAGCCTTTTGTGCGTCTACTAAATGTAAGTCAATCGTTCTTGGGTTTAAAATCGCATTTTTTACAGCAGATGGAGTTATCTCTGTAAAAGAAACCCTAAAAACGTTACTAGATGTAATTGCTTTTTTTTCTTTTAATATCTCAGCTATGTTCCAAGAAATCGCCTCCCCTTCTCTGTCTGGATCGGTAGCTAGCAAAACCTGTTCGCTTGCTTTTGCGGCTTTCACAATTTCATTAATATGCCTTACACTATTCGCTTTGATTTGATATTTCATTTCAAAGTTGTTATCTGTGTCAATAGAGCCATTCTTGGACGGTAAATCACGGACGTGACCAAAAGAAGCAAGTATTTTATAATCCTTACCAAGGTATTTACCAATCGTTTTAACCTTAGTAGGCGATTCAACAATAAGTAATTTCATTTAAACAAAAAATAAATTAACATTACACACAACATAGCAAAGGTGGCACGCGATAGGTGTAAAATATCATCATTACCATCGTCAATAACGCCACGTAAAAACAATAGTAAATAAACACAGTAAAATATAAACAAAATAAAACAAAATTCAAGAAGCTACAAAAAATGTAACTAAATAATAAAGCGTGTAACTTATGCCTGTTTTACAATTATTTACAAAAATAACTTTATTTATATACCATCATTTATTAACATAAATTTTTAACAACAAAAAGAAACTAAAACAACAAAAATATTGCATATTAACAATTACCATTAACGATTTAACTAATGTTAAGTTTGATTAATGCTATATTTTTAATACATTATTGCATTTGGTTTGAATTTTAATTCGATATGAAAAAAGAAAAAAATAGTAAAAAAAAAGATCCCACAAAAACCACACTAGGTGACAAAAATGCAAGCTTATTTGCAACAACAGAAAAAGAGATCTTACAATACTGGAGAAAAAATAAAATCTTCCAGAAATCAATGGAAATAGAAACAAATAAAATAGGTAAAAACCAGTATATTTTTTACGACGGACCGCCATTTGCAAACGGTTTACCGCATTATGGGCATTTATTAACTGGATTCGCAAAAGACTTATTTGGCAGATATCATACTATGCTTGGTCAAAAAACTGAAAGGCGTTTTGGTTGGGATTGTCATGGTCTACCTGCGGAAATGGGGGTAGAAAAAGAACTTGGAATTGGCGGCAGAGTTGCAATTAAAAAGTACTCTATAGAAAAATTTAACACTTGTTGTCGCAAGTCTGTACTTAAGTACACCAATGAATGGGAGGAATATGTCTATAAACAAGCTAGATGGGCAAACTTTGAGAATAATTATAAAACCATGGATTTATCATATATGGAATCTACAATATGGGCGTTTAAAACGCTATATAACAAAGGTTTGCTTTACGAAGACTACAAAGTAATGCCGTATTCTTGGAAATGCCAAACTCCTTTATCAAACTTTGAAACACACCTAGACAACAGCTATAGACAAAAAAAAAGTAAATCTGTATACGTAAAGTTACGTATTAAAAACCCGAACGAAGCGTTAACTAAAAATTGGCCAAATGTTAAAAACTTTTTTGCCGTAATATGGACAACAACACCTTGGACGTTACCATCAAACCTTGCCTTAGCCGTTAACTCGGATATAGAATATACAGTTATCGAAAAAGACGGAGCCGGATATATTGTTGCAAAAGAGTTGTCACAAAAACTAATAGAAGTTATGCCAACCTTGGCGTAAAAGTCTAAAATACGACAATAGAGCCATAAAATACACACAATGCGGGTGCTTTTTATTTAATCTACTTATCTGCTAAACGGATAACTTAAAAAAAGAAGTTGGTAAATTTAAGATATAATCCAAAAACTATTGATTATTTAATTACAAATAAACATGTTTTTATTAATTTCATCATCTAACACGGAGTTTATTGGCTGCGCATTAATGCGAGACAATAAACTAGTTGATGCCATTACAATACAAAATTGCCAAAACACAATGGAGATATTCCCACAAAACATTAAGGATATCTTGAAAAGGAATCAGCTAAATATTAAAGATATTAAAACAATCTTTCTCGACATAGGGCCGGGCAGCTTTACAGGAATACGGTCAGGAGTTAGTTATGTAGCTGGCCTGACCGCATTGGGAAATATAAAAGTTAAAACTATAAGCGGTTTTGACATTATGAGTTCAAATTTTGCATATGATATGTGCGAACAAAATAAAGAGTTTCATACAGATAAACTAATAAATTGCAAAACAGATGATTTTAGTAAATATTGTAACCAATCAATAATAGAAAAAATACCCACTAAACAACAAGAAATTAATAAAAAAATAGAGTTATCTCTTATGTTGATACCAAGAAGTAAAAATAAAGTGTATGTGCAATTTGTAGAAAAGAGTAATGGTAAAATAATACACCAACAAACATCTGATAATAACTTACAAATATTTAGTAATAAAAATAATATTGTTTATTCGCAAACAAAAGCCCTATCTGCAAAGCTACACAGCCCGCAAAATACAGCACTAAACAACAAATTAGAGCCAAATAGGCTATGCCAAAGCATAAAAATAAATAACTTTTTTACACCTATTAGCGTTATGTCGCTAGCAAAAACAGTAACTATACTGCAAAACCAAACAATAAAAACCCTACTAACGCCGCCAAATCAAATATTTCAAAAAGGGCTAGTAACGCAAAAAGGTATCATAAAGCCATTTTACTTAAAGCAACCAAACGGGACAGATATTGAAGATGAAAAATATTAACGCACCGCCAATGTGTGGCAATATAATGTATAATAAAATAGATCACATAAAGTATTAAAACAATACAAACCTCTAACCATAAACCTATAAACAGCAAAGTAATTTATGTTATATATATTTAAATAAAGCAGACTCATTATGCGGCGTAATTTTTTTCATACCGCCCATATACGGAATTAAAACATCTGGTATTGTTATAGAATTATCGCTATTTTGGTAATTTTCCATAATTGCAATTAAAACCCTACCAATAGCAACGCCAGAACCATTTAAAGAGTAAGCGTATCTTTTTTTCTTTCCAGAACGAATTTTTATTTCGCACCTTCTTGTTTGAAAATCACCAGTATTAGAGCAACTTGAAATTTCTCTATAACGCTTCTGCGCAGGCAACCAAACCTCGATATCGTAAGTTTTTTTACTCGCAAAACCAATGTCACCACTGCACAACAACATAACACGGTAATGTAAGCCAAGAGCTTGCAAAACAGCCTCTGCAGAAGTTAATATTTTACTATGCTCTTTTTCGCTATTTTCTGGACTACAAATGGTAACAAGCTCAACCTTCCCAAATTGTTTTTGACGCATAATGCCCTTTACATCTTTACCGCCCGCGCCAGCCTCTTTTCTAAAACACTCAGAATAACCAACAAACCTAATTGGTAAATCTTCTTCCTCTATTATAGATTTGGATAAAATGTTAACTAGCGGGACTTCGCCAGTTGGAGAAAGAAATAAATCTTTAACCATATCTAACCCGTTAATATATGCATTCTCAGTATTATCCGCTAATTTACTGTCCTTTTCGTTTTTACACTTATCTAACCCTTGGTTAACATTAGAAATATGAAATAAATCGCTAGAAAAATTAAAACTCGATAACTGACCAGTACAGTATAAAGAATTAGGTCGAATTAAAGTTGGAAATAAAACCTCTGTAAAATTATGTTTATTAGTATGCAGATCTAACATAAAAGTAGCTAAAGCACGATGTAAACGAGCTAAACCAGAAAACATAAAGCTTGTTCTTGTTCCACATATCTTTGACCCAAGATCAAAATTGAGCATTTTTATATCACAACCAAGGTCATAATGCTCCTTCGGCAAAAAGTTAAACTCTTTCTTTTTTCCAAATTGCAAAACTTCAACATTGTCATCCTCGCTACAACCAATCGGGACAGAGTCATCAATAATATTTGGCAGGCTGCTCAATTCTTGTTTTAAATCAGCCAATATAACCCTCAACGTTTCTTCCATTTTAAAAACAGCAATGCCAGCAGAAATACTGTTTTCTTTTAATTTTTTTATAACGTCACTCAGGCTATCCTTTTCGCTACGCTTGGCAATGGCAATTTCTTCAGAAAAACGATTAACATCACGCCTAGCAGATTCAAGCTGTTGCAAAATATTCCGCCTTGCTAAATCTAAAGTTATTATGTATTCAATGCAAAAAGGTTTTTCTTCGCAGTTATCAATGCAAAGGTCGCAGGTGTTTTGCTCAATCTGGTAAAAATTACCTTCATTAGTAACAACTTTTTTGCTATATTCTGCTAATGATACCAATTTTACATTTCTTGCTAGTATGTTCTTTTTAAATTCGTCCCTATTATTTATAATATAATTTATACTTATCATGCAAATAAATCTAAGTTTTTTCTGTAAAACTAACAAAATGTAAATTAGTTGTTGCCATTTATTACTGTTTATAAATGAATATATTTACTGTAATATCAAGTATTTTATTTACGTTATGTATGCAATGTAAATAAAATATATATTGTGGCAAAATATAAGTTGTGGCACAATATAAATTTGGCAACATTGCAAATTAAGTATAAATATAAATATTATTAATATTGTAGTTGCGGTAAAATTAATTTATTCTATAAAGGGTGAAGCTTGAAAGTAAAAAAGATGACGTACTTACGCTAATTGGGACAGTGCTAGAACGTCTTCCAAATGCAAATTTTAGGGTTAAACTTGAAAACGAACAAATAATAATTTGCCATACATCTGGCAAAATAAAACGTAATAAAATTAATATTGTCATAGGCGACCCAGTTGTGACAGAGATATCTGTTTACGATTTATCTAAAGGCAGAATAATATTAAGAGGTCTCCCGCGAGAGCAACGAACAAGCGAATACGTAAATAACAACAGTAATAATAAGAATAATAAAAATAAAAGTAACAAAACTCGTCGTTAATAAATAAATTGTTAGTTAATAAGCGGTTTATCTGCTATTTGTTATACATAAATAAAGGTCAAATTGGGATGACTCAAGAACAACCCCCCTTGTTAAATAACAGTAACAACATTACCTCCCCGTTGCATATAGCATTTATTATGGACGGTAATAGAAGGTATGCAAAAAAAAAAAACATAACACAACAAGAGTCGTATACCGCTGGTATAGAAAATATGTGTAATATAGCAAAAGAATGCATTGCAATTGGCACACAGTACGTAACTTTTTTTGCCTTTTCAATAGAAAACTGGCATAGAAGTAAAAAAAATATAAATGCAATTATGCTTACCGCAAATAAGTTATTAAATAATAAATACATTAATGACCTCATAAAGAACGGTGCAAAAATTTTATTTATTGGAAATAAATATTTATTTCCAAAAACAATACAACAACAAATGTTAGAAATTGAAAAAATATCTAAAGATGGTAAAAAAATAATAATTCAAATCGCATCTAGTTATAGCGGCCGAAATGAAATAGTCCTAGCAATGCAAAAAATTGCACAAATGGTAAAAAATAATATTATTGATCCAAAAAATATAGATGAAAATCTGATTTCAAATAATATATTTACCGTAGGAATACCAGACCCAGATTTGCTAATAAGAACAGGTGGAGAATTTAGAATTAGTAATTTTTTAATTTGGCAAATTAGTTATTGCGAATTGTTTTTTTCAGTTAAAATGTGGCCAGCGTTTAACAGAAAAGATCTACACGATGCTATAAACGAGTTTAATCTAAGAGAAAGAAGATATGGCAAATATTGAAAAGAAGATAAAAAACATTGTTAAAATCGGCTCCGCAATGTGGAAATGTTATCTTAATAGCGCAAGTGCTGTGTATAAAAAACTTAAATCTCTAAAAGTAAGTATTTTTGACGAAAGTAGCGAGTTGGTTAAAAGGTCGATATCAGGTAGTCTAATTGTGTTTTTGTATTTTACCGTTATCACAATAGGGGGTGGCTTGTACAGCTTTGCTATACTAGTTGCTGCGCTAATTGCGTTTTACGAAACTGTAATTTTAATTACACACAATAGTAAATCGGTAATGTTTAAAGCGCATTTAAAAAATGGGTTAGTTGTTATTTTAATAACATTCAGCTCATTATTGTTAATCAGGTTTACACCACAAGGTGAAAGGGTAACATTATGGCTTTTTCTGGTAGTTATAAGCCTCGACACAGCCGCATATGCTATTGGTAAATCTTTTGGCAAAAAAGCAATATTGCCAAATATTAGCCCTAATAAAACCTTAGAAGGCGCTATAGGTGGCTCGATTGTAGCACTAATTATTTCTATGATAACTTATACAATTTTAAGCGGTTACAACAATAGCTTTTTTAAATTCTCCTATTTCATAATTGCAAGTATATTACTAATAATTGGAGCTCAAATTGGGGACATATTACAATCTATTGTTAAAAGGCATTTTAAGGTTAAAGATATGGGAAATGTTATACCAGGTCATGGCGGAGTTATGGACAGAATGGATAGTTTTGTTGTTGCCGCACCGCTAACTTTATTACTTATCACAATTGTAAACGGTCGTTTATTCTAGTGTGTAAACGTTTACTTTATCGTCTACTATTATTTGTTGTTTACTTGTCGTTACTGGCGCTAGCGTAAACTGCATAGCAGGTTTTTATTTTTTAATTTGGTAACTTGTAACGTGCACAATAGCGAAGATGTAAGATATTAACACAATATCTATTTGTTATAAGTAATGTCCAATATATACTTACTGTACGTTTATAACCAATCTGCATATTGTACAATATATAATCTCTATACAGGAATCATATCGGTATATTTGGTGTCGTTATTCACAGGTCTATAGGTTATATAGTTTAACAAAAAAGTATTGTGATCAACATTAACTAAGCTGTGTTTAGTAAATTCGGGATTCACATTAGGAAAGTCATCCCTATAGTGGCTACCTCTGGACTCTTTTCTGTTAATTGCGCTAAAGCCAAGAGAAATTGCATTTAGCAACATGTTTTCTAACTCAAATAGTTCTACTAAATTTGTGTTCCATATCAAACCTCTATCAACAACATCTGCTTCTAAAAACTGCTTATGAATTTTTTGTATCTTATTTATACCCTCCTCCATAGAGCTTTGAGAGCGAAAAGGGCCAAAGTTATTTTGCATGCACGCTGTTAAACTTTTACGTAATAAAGCAACATCTTCAAAACCATCCGAGTACCTCTTTGTATCGAATTTGTTTAGTATCTTATCGCACTGCAAATTTAAATTCTCATTAGAAATTAACCGTTTAATTTGGGTAGTATCATTGCTATTGTTTTTAACAACATTATTATCAGTTAATAAAAAAGCAGCCCTACGTCCAGCTATAGAGCCAAAAACTACCAAATCTAATAAAGAATTGGATCCTAATCTATTTGCGCCATGCACAGATACACAGGCAGCCTCTCCAGCTGACATCAAGCCCTTTACAATATTTTGATGACCATCTAAAACCTCACAGTTAATATTTATAGGCACGCCACCCATTGTATAATGGGCTGCAGGAAAAACCGGAACATCGTCTTTTAACATATCTACCCCAGCAAAAAGAAGGGCGTTTTTATAAACAGATGGTAATTTGTTAATAAAAACATCGCTATCTATATGGCTAGCATGTAAGTTAATATATTTTCCGCTAGGTCCGCAACCATTTTTATCAAGTATTTCTTTTGCTATAGCGCGTGAAACAATATCTCTAGTGGATAAATCAGCACGTAAAGGATCGTACTTCTTCATAAATCTATTACCGTGTTTGTTTGTTAAATAAGCACCCTCTGCCCTAACTGCTTCGGACAACAAGCACCCCGATGGGTATAGCGCCGTAGGGTGAAACTGAACAAATTCTTGATCTTGTAAAGATAGCCCTAACCTTGTAAGCATACCGCCAGCATCGCCAGTACACGCATACGATGCTGTGCAAGATTGATATATCCTTGCATAACCGCCAGTAGTTAATATTGTAACTGGCGCAACAAATAAAGCAAACTTACCACAATTTAAATCCCAAGCAAAACAACCACCAATAGACTTATTGTCATCTTGAAAAAGTAAATCAAATACAAAGAATTCACTAAAAAAAGTAACTTTATAACGCAAACATTGCTGATATAAAGTATGTAAAATACCGTGGCCAGTTCTATCCGCAACTGCGCAAGTCCTGCTAGCAAAACCTCCTTTATCGTCATGTCGCATCATGCCGCCAAATTGCCGCTGATATATCTTTCCCTCACTGGTTCTAGAAAACGGAACCCCCATTTTTTCTAATTCTATAACAGAAGACGGAGCCTCTTTGCAAAGCAACTCAATTGCATTTTGGTCGCCCAAGCCACCAGCGCTTTTAACGGTGTCCATAAAATGCCATCTCCAGTCATCTTGATGAATGTTGGACAACGCAGCCGCTATGCCACCTTGTGCCGCAACTGTATTGCTTCTAATAGGAAATAATTTTCCAACGCAGGCAACTTTTAGTCCCTTTCTGGCAGCCTCAATAGATGCTCGTAAACCAGCGCCACCTCCGCCAACTACAATTACGTCAAAATAGTGATTATCTATTTTATATTTACCAAACATATCACAGATATTATAAAAATACTATCATCTACCGCCAAATGAGCTACTAGCAACAGATGCATTTTGTAACGATCGAGCTTTAGATCTTCTTAAAATTACAGAGTCAACATTACTTCTGCCCTGCTTAGGACTGCCTCTCTCACTGCTGTTGCTAGAACTAGGCACCGGCACTGCGGAAACTTTAACTTTTTTAACTTTAGTACTACGATTTTTATAATCTCTAACCCTTACGCTTGTGGGTCTTGCTATTGTGTTCATTTCTGGAGCAACGGAGTCACTATCTCTTTGCTTACTACGTTCTTTATTTCCGCGTAAAACACTAAGGCTCTTTTCAGCTTGTTCTGTTGACGCAAGACGTAACTTTGCAAATCTTCTGCTAATTTTATTTCTTGCCTTTCTCGCAAGAGAGCTATTAACGTTAACAGATGTTCTTTCTAGTTTCAATTTAGCATAAGGCGTAGTTTTTGCGGTATTTTTATCTTGATCTGCAGAAATAATAATTTCTGCAGATTTAACACCAGCTATTCGTTTATTTTTTTCTTGGATAAGACACTTTGGTCTTAACTCAAAACCTGTAGTTGAAAAATGCGCATCATCTTTTTGATCTTCTTTTATCATTTCAAGTATATCACTCCTTACGGCTCCCATTCTACGGTCTGATGGAACCATATGTTCGATACCAATTTGAAAACCACGATCCGCCAATGCGCTCATTTTGTTTAGCAGTTTTATTGCGTATTTATTTTGTAATTCATGAGCTTTTACATTTAGCCCATTTTTAATCATCCCTAAAAACTCTTGATTAAAATGAATTGGCTCCGCTATGTCTATTGGTGGCGTAAAATCAATATCTGTATAAAGGGTAACTTTCTTTAGGTCGTCAACAATGTTAGCTCTAGCAACCAATATACTATTTTTTAACTGCCCAGATGCTTTAGCAAAGTCAACACCTCCACTATGTGATGATAAAAGTCTGTTTACTAAGGGATCGCCCCTTCTACCGTCACCTTTTGCAATATCAGCGTCTGTAGAATGCGTTTTTTCCTGAAGTTTTTCTAAACTAGCAAGTCTTCTTTGTAATTCAAGTACAACATGCATATTCATACTAACCGACATCATAGCAACGTTAGCTGCGTCAAAGTTTTTATACTCCCCCATAAATACAGATAAATCCTGAACATATTCTTGAATAACCTCAGCATCACCAGACACATTACTGTTATCTTTTATTAGCAGAAGTGCTGCCTTGACAGCTTTAGATTCGCTCTCAATTTTTCTCATTCTAATTTTACCAACCTCTTCGCTTGATTTAAACATATATCTAATATCGGCAATTTTTGACCCTAATGAAAGCAACTTATTTGTATTAGAAGCGGTTCTAATTTTATCCCTTGTAAACAATGTATCGCTTTTTGCAGATAAGTCGTCAAAGGGAGAGGAAATCAAAGTATTGTTCTCAGAAAGAAATGTACTTCTAGAATCGAGTACACTAGATATAGAAGACTTAGAAGAAGAATGAAATAAGAACAACTCCGACATAGAAACGCTATTCCATGGTTGCATGTCGGTTAAATCTTTGGTAATGTGTTCTACGTTGTTCGCTGCGGTAAATGCAAAAAAGTTAGCAACTTGTTCGCCAATTACATCTTGAGCAGAAGAACTTGCTTTATGTAATTCTAATCGCTGCAAAACAGAAGTAATATTGTTATCGTTATATTCTTGATCAAGAAACGCAGATACGCCATGTAAATCCTGCCATAAATTTTCATTATCACCAAAAGAAAACAATGTAGTGTTAGCGTCTAACAACTTAACATCGTTAGGAGAAGAGATTATCATATCTTGTAATTTCTGTACAAAATTAATCTTGTCCCTTAACTCATCAATACTATAAGCAAAAGCAACGCCACGAGAATTTAATTTACGCAAAGTTTCTACAACTTTTCTTCTTGAATACTCACTAAAACTCATACTAATGAGGTTAATTGGAATAGTAAGCGGACCCACAACCGCAGCGGCTATTGCGGCGGACGATAGAGAAGACAGCACGTTGCTAATAATCTGAGCTGTAGAATCAATTAAACCTTCTTGAGCAAAAACAGAATCGTAAATTATTGCTAACTGCCAAACCGGAGCGATAATTGACGCAGCTGCCTCTGGTGTTATATTTTGAAAAGAGCCAAAATAATCACTCATCATTTGCACAGCCTCCGCATAATCTACGTCAGAGCCACTATTTAATAAGTCCATAATCTTGGATAAAATAGGATCTGCACCAACAAAGCCGCCAGTGTTACCTAAAGCATCGCTAATAGCTTGAGAAGATAATATTACCTGTGTAAGAGGAGCGTTAATAACGGGTTCAACTGAGTCTAAAAGATTAGATGTCATTATAAACCCTGCGGAAACCAAAGATCCGACAGCAATTTGTGCAAATATAGCAGCGCCATCAATAGCAGCTCTCTTACTAGAAAGACTTTCTACTTTTTTTGTAGCCTCCTCAGAAAGAGTAACGTATCTAGAGCGTAAACTATCATAAATACCACCATCTGCTATAGATTGTTGACCAACCTTTATTAACTCTGATAACACTTTGTCATCCATATCAACAATCATCTTGTCAACTTTAGCGCTAAGATCTGATAAAAACCTAGGATCTTGTAAATAAAGAAACCTGTTAGACGCTGTGTTTTTAACCCTTGCATCAGCCAAAGGGTCTTCTCTCCACAAGTCTTTGCTGTCAATCTTAGCACTAGAAACAGTTTTTACGACCGCTTTGCCAAGTTTTTCAATCATAAATTTATCATCCAAGCCATGCAATTCTTTCTCTGCTTGCACTTGAAGTAATTTTGAAACACGACGCCTATGATGACTTTGTGTCATTAAAATATCAAAATTTTCTACAGATTTAGCGGCAAAATTTCTAGCATAACGCAAAAAACTTACTTCCTCTTTTAAAAAATTATCCAACAATAAGTTTCCTGTATTAAACTTATCGCCAACAGCAGGTTTAAACTTCTGAGCTAACAAACTGTCTCTAGGTTTGTCAGTGTTTTTTTTGGCGGCTCCAATGCTGCTTGGTTTTAAGGTATCTTTATAAATTGTCTGCCCCGTGCTTACCATAATTATTTGCTCCTGCAATTCTAGAGCGTTTTCTCTTTTAATGTTAAAATTACTGCAAACAAACTTAATCCACTTATCATCTAACATTTCACCATCAGCGGTAAAAATAACCGCATGAGGAACATTAAAAGACCTATGTAAAACATCCGCATACTGTCTACAAGCTTTATCAACTTGATTTACATAATTGTTTTGAGATAAACTATCTACGTCTTCAACTAATGAGTTAATAATCGACCTATCACTAAAGACAAAACCAAGACTATCGCGAAGATCGCCAAATGCAGGACAGGCAACAGACTTGTTATCTTCTAAAACAACACTTCCTAACCTCGATTGTTTAACTTTCTTCCGTACATTGTCTTCTCGAATAGCAGTAGAGGACATCCAGTCGCTAACTTTTTTAGAGTCTATTGCAGTAGAGTTTTTAAAATTAACAGCATCATGCTTTGCAGCAACTAATCGAAGACCTAAACCTTCAATGCTGCGAGAAAGAGCGGCAGATTTTGCAACAATTTGACCCACCTCTTTGTCGGACAGATCGTCTGTGGCCAAAGACGCCCCAATAACAAGATCTTTTGCAACATCTTTAACGTTTCTATCGTATAAATTTAAATCTTGATCATTCCCAAAAAGTGGTAAGTCTTTTCCAAAAGATTCAACAGCTCTTAACCTTGCACTTAACAAACAGCTTGGGGTAAAATCAAACTGACCAATTGCGGATGTGCCAGATTTAAAATCGTTTACAATGCCAACCAATTTATACATATCACGATCCTGTAACGTAAAAAGATTTGAAGCGGAAGGGTTGTATCTTGCCGTGTTGACATCTTTACTTATCTTTTTTGTTAAACTATTGCGAAATTCATCCATACCTTCGTAAGACCTACGTAAAGAAGAAACGCCAGAGTAAATATCTGTTAACCCACCAGCTAACATCGATTGCTCTAGTAATGCATTTTTCCCAAGATCAACCATTTTAACAATATCTTTATGTTGGTTAGAACTAGAAGACCCTATAGAAAGTTGCTTAAATTTTTCTCCAACAACAGAGAGTTCTTTATAAGAACAAGCAAATGTGCCCATTTTAACTCTAGCAATCGCTCTTCTTTTAAGTAAAACATCAAACTGCATATCAGAAAGATCAGGACTATCGCTAAAAGAATTCTCAATAGGATGCTGATTTTCCATAAAGTTATCTATAGCATATCTTAAATTGTTTAAATCGCTTGCGTTAACCTGAAGTGTAGATTCTTGATTGCTAAGAATATGACCAATAACACTAATGCCGTTGTCTTTGTTGTATTTTTGTAAAACCTTTCTAATCAATTCAGATTTTTTAAACAACGCGTCAATATCGGCTCCGTCTACATCTTTGTAAGCAAGACCAATGCTATCAACCGTGTTAAGTAAAAACTTAGCCTCGGTCATCTTGTCTAAAAAGGTTTCTGGTATTAGGGTTTCAGAATTCTCCATCTTTAGACTGTCCTGTGAACAAGCAAGCATTTGAGAACTCTCACGCATTAACCTGACAAAATAATCTTTGTAAGGTAAATTAGTAATATTTTTATCAGATGTCCAATTTTTAGAATTAGAACTTCCACCAAACAGCTTGCCCCCTTCATGTGAAAACAATTTTGCGTTTTGCGTTTCGTTGCCAGCTTCGTCATGAAAATGACTCACGACAATATTAGTTCTATTTATTGATTTATCTATATCAGATAAGCATAAACCCGCAGCAGTAACTGCCTTGTTTATAGATGTTGCACCAACAGCGTTCTTTGTTTTTGTCTTCTCACTAAGTCTAATTTTATCTACTTTTTGATAAAGAATATTAACAGAATTGTCAAAAGATAGTTCTCGATGCAAACAAGAATCAGGTAACTCATCTGCGTTAACATCGGTCCTTTTCTCTTTTGTTAAAACAACAAGTCTTTTATCTAAAAAAGTATTAAAATTAATAGACCGTTGTTTTAAGTTGTCAGAAACCGAACTTGCAAACTTGGGAGAACTTAAAACAACACTAGAAACTTGTTTGCTTTCAAGGCGATCTAAAGATGACGCAAAACCCAACAATGCGCTTGCTTTGCCAATCCTAGAGGCATCAGATAAAGAAGGAGCAACGCCATTAATAGATGAATATAAATCGTCTAACAAGCCAATATCTTCGCTATTTTTACGATTATTTTCTTGAGAATCAGTAGTGCCACTAACTCCAAAAGTGTCATGAAACCAAGTACCGATTTTCTCACTCGCCAACCTCTCTGCTTCCATAGCAACATCAACTACGTCACTAGAAACTACGCTAGTCCTATTAGGTCGAATCCTCCCAAAAGTACTTGATGACATCATATTAAAAACAGCTTACGATAACAAAATAAGAAATAATGTAAAAAACTAAAAAAGTTTAATAAGTTTTATATAAAACTCAATTATAAATACAATTCATAAAAATTACTTGCAATTATAAACAAACTATACACACTTAATACTATTGTTGTTCGTGTTCGCATGGTGAAATGGCAGACACGGAAGACTCAAAATCTTCTGCCCGTTTAGGGCGTGGGGGTTCAAGTCCCTCTGCGAATACCATATTATCACGTTAATAATATAGTGTATATACGCAACTGGTAAAGTTGCAAATAACCTGCTTTACGGCTAGATAAATATAATACCAGTATTATATATTTTGCACATTTTGTGCGTTGCGGATGTAGTTTAGTGGTAGAACACCAGCCTTCCAAGCTTGTAGTACGGGTCCGATTCCCGTCATCCGCTCTTTTTAATGGTTAATCTTAGCTAGTAATTGTACCTTATAAGGTTTAAACACGCAAATATTCTATATCTGCAGGATTAACTATATTGTAATAGGTGTTATTTTAAAAGTATAAAGCCCTTTGTTTATAAAAATAAACAACAGAACCAGCGTATAAAATACAAACCCAGATTAAAATTTTTAATCTAAATTATTATTTTTTACCTTATATCGTTAAGCAGGCAACAATATAAGTATTACCATAAAATCGCTCCGTATCTCCAAAGTTTACTTTATTTTTAATTGGCTTTACTAAGTATGTTAAATTTTTACTTAAGACTTAACTAAAAATAACTTACCGCTTTTTGTTTTCTTTTTATCAAGACTTTATTAAAATTTTAAATTATCACACCAAACCTTTCTAACCAAAGCCCTATTTAGGTTTTTAAATAAAAAGCTTAATAAGTAAATTACAAATTATTCATAGGTCAATTATCGCGCTTGCAAAATGCTGCTCATCTGTTCTCGTCATTCTTCGACAAAGTCCTTCTAATAAAGTTTTTACTTGCTGTAAAAAACAAAAACTTTAACTAATCTAACTAAATAAATTGTTTAAAACGGGCAAATAATCATGCAATAATGTTTTTATAACCGCAATAGGCGTATAAATTTGCACTATACCAAATAATAATATATAAAATATAAAAATATTTTATAGCGTTCTTTTCCTTTATTAAAAACGCTATACAAAACATTACTCATTATAAATAAACTTATACCAGCTATATACTTAACTACGTAAACTTAACTAATATTCTCAAGGGGTTTCCAGCATAAATTTGTTTGTTTCATATACTAATACCATTTATATAGATAACTGTGTATTTGCGCAAGCGACATAATTTTGCCGCTTAAACAAGTATAACCTTTAATAGCGATTTACATTTTTGCAAAATGACAAATGTAAAATTTATTGATAATATAAAATTAGGTAGACACCTAAGTTATTTAAGAAATAATGCAAAAATGACACAAAAAGAGTTAGCTACAAGGCTAAACCTTACCCATCAGCAGATCCAAAAATACGAAAAAGGCTCAACAGTGCCAACGATAAATAGACTATTGGAAATAACAAATATACTAAACGAAGATATAAACGACTTACTGCATTCTTGTAGGCTTGGTAAGATCTCGAATAAACAAAATAAATGGGAGCATATTTGCGTAAAAAACGCAGAAGATAAAAAATATGTACAGCTAATTTCTAACCATTTTTCTAAAATCAAAGATAAATTAGTCAAAAGCGAAATTGTTTCTCTGGTAAAATCTTTAAGTAAAAATTAAAACTAACAATACAGCAATTTTTAGGCTAATTAAGCTATGGTATAGTAAGTAAAACAACAACCAATATTAACCGTTATTCGTTAAGAAATTGTAACTTGTTTGTTTTGATATCATACACAGCGCCAACAATTTTTAATTTGCCGCTTTTTACTAAAGAGGACATATATTTTGTTTTCAGCACCTCTCCAACGCTGTACCTTATATTGTACAAAACAGCATCATCTAAATTTTTTGTATACTTAGAAAAAGATACAGTTTTAGATTTTAAACAGCCTAGACTATTGCAAAAGAAAATATTGGTTTGTAAAATTTTCTTCCTAAGTCTATGCAAATAACGCAATATCTTGCCATCGGCACCTTTAAAATCAATACTACTCATTACCGCGCTACAGCCAGTGTGACCCATAACAATAATTAACGGTACCGCAAGCGCATGAACAGCTACCTCTAAACTTGCCAATACGTCATCGTTTATTACGTTTCCTGCGTTTCTGTTAATAAATAAACGACCCAACGATTGGTCGCAAATTATTTCTGGCGACACCCGTGAATCAGAGCAAGCAATAATTGCCGCAACTGGTTTTTGAGCAACCGTGAGTTTTTTTATTTCTGCCACACTTGGTTTTTTAGCTAACAATTTATTTTCAATAAAGCGACGGTTGCCGTCTAAAAGCTCGTTTATAACTCTATTTGCCTTTGTGTTGTTATTTTTACTACCTTGTTTATGCATAAAATAAAAAATATAATCTGTACTTGCGCAATGCCTTATAAGTAAAGTAAAGTATAGCAAATACTAAACATAAGGCAAGTAAGTACTTATACATGTATAAGTAAGAAGCTAAAATAAACGGCCTTAGTTTTAAATTTGCTTACCTTTTGTTTATATTTTCTATTTAAAAAACAATACAAATATATACCTTAAACTGTTTTTTGCTTAAACTTATACAGTGCTTGCTGTTTAAGTGTTTTCATGTCCAAAACGCAAAAGTTCACGGTGAAGGTCATCAACGTAGACGGCTTTAAGTTCTTTAATTTTATATATTTTATATATTTTATATAATATACTATACTTCTTTACTTAAAGTTTTAAACTAGGCAACCTTGTTAAGGTGCTATATTAAAAATACATTAACACACTATTGTACTACAGATATACAATATAAATACATAAAATATAACACTT
>JAERRN010000019.1 GCA_016735445.1 Rickettsiales bacterium
ATATGCGCGGGTTATGATTATTAAATTTACAACCATAATATAAGTTACATAACAAAATAACAAATAAGTAATATGTATAACGCAAAATATAAGTATACACAAAATACGCAATTTTTATATACTTATATAAGTGTAAACAATAACAATAACGGTTATTATCTTCAGTAACTTATATTATGGTTGTAAATATAACAATTATAATACGCACATATTGCAATTTTTTCCTTCACCATAAAGCCCTCACTTTAAAATATTGTTAGCTTTACTTAAACACAATAAAGCTAACAATTTGCTTATCCATTGTTAAGCTATATAATATTTTAAAAAATTACATACCAATATTAAACTAACAATAATAAGTATTAATTACGTAATTAACGGCATATAATAAAATATTACTTGCCTAATTAAAAGGTCTGTCGTAAAGTGTCTATTACTGTCATGTTTTTTATCACTATTTTGTATGCGTACACAGTCAGAGAATTTTTACTCAAGTTACAATAGTGGCACATATGAAAAAAATTGTAATAACAAAAAATACAAAAACAACAATAACGGCATTATTATAGAGGCAAAGGTAAAATCCGAAACAATACACTGTACAAAAAGAAAGCCACCAGCAAAACGCACTAAAGAAAAGCTCAACGGTAAGACGCAATTGGGGTATATTTTTTCTACAAAAAGCCAAGAGGCGCTAAATGGTGTGTGGCAAAGTGAGACAGACGGTATGAAAAAAAACACAAAAAAGAAGATAAAAGACATCTCATTAGCAATAAAGCGGTGCCGTAGTAATAATCTAACACCACATAAAGAGCTTAAAAGTGTAGAAAAAAAGAATGTCAAAAATTTAACATCAAAACATAAAAATAACTACTCAAAATCAAGAGACTTTTTACAAGATCAGGAAAAAGATTTTGATAAATTCGGTTTCTCAAAAAGCTACTTAGAGTATATAGGCGTTAGGCAGGCACGTTGGTATGATCAAAGAATATCCAAAAGAGCAAAGAATTTTATGTTAAATATATATAAAAATTCAAAATATAAAAACATAGATGAGGTAAGAATGAAATTACTCTTTGGTGCATTTGGGGTGCGAAAAGGTATTAAAGTAAGGTTTGCACTATAAACTTTAAAGTTGGTCAAAATATATTTACAACATACAACAGTCACACACCGCCAAACACCAAACGTGCAAATGCGTTAATATTAACACCATGCTAACGTACCAATACCAATTTGTGCTTTTAAAATTAAAGTTATTAACAATTTGCCATTACCAAACATAAACAAAGTATCGGCAATAGCAAAAACAAGCGCTACCGCAATTAATGTAAATATTGTAAGGGAGTAAAGTTATGCTAAAGTTGCAATAATTGTAATATTGTAATAAAAAAATAACATAAAAACCAATACACCATAAAGCCAATATAAACAAATAGCTGTATAAACAGTTATTATAACAGTAAAAACAGATAACGGTAAAAATTATATCTACAATAGCAATATTGCTAGCAAGTAAAAAACAAAAAAACCATCTATAATTTATAATAAATAAAAATTTAACAAAACCGTTTTGTTGTAAGCAAAGTACTAAAAGTACGCAATATCGCCATTTTATTGTTTAAAAAATATTTCTTAATTACGTAATTTTTTGATTGTATTTTTTTAAAAACAATTGTACCTTGGTGACGTCTTGTTTTTAAATAAATACTTATTTCTCATGCAGTTCAATAATGTTAATGGCAAAATTTTTAAAACTGCCAATCTAGTGCCAATGGTTGTAGAGCAAACTGCCAAAGGAGAACGTTCTTACGACATATACTCCAGATTATTGAAAGAAAGAATTATATTTTTAGATTCAGGATTTAACGATCAAATGGCATCGTTAATTGTAGCGCAGATGCTATTTTTAGAATCTGAAAACCCAAGAAAAGATATTTTTCTGTACATTAACTCACCAGGTGGCTCTGTAACGTCAGCATTTGCAATATACGACACAATGCAATTTGTTAGTTGCGATATAGCAACTATATGCATGGGGCAAGCTTGCTCGGCAGGGTCGTTAATTTTAGCATCAGGTGCAAAAAATAAAAGGACATCTCTACCTAATTCAAGAATCATGATTCACCAACCATCTGGTGGGTACACAGGGCAAGCAACAGATATTTTAATACATGCAAAAGAAATGCTAAAAGTTAAAACACTGTTGTGCAAAACATACTCAGAACATACTGGGCAAACGGTAGAAAAAATTGAAAGCAGCTTAGAAAGAGATAACTTTATGAATGCTGAAGAGGCAAAAAAGTTTGGATTGATAGATGAAATTATAAAATACCGACCACAAAACCAAATAAAATAACAACAGACAATAATTAGGTACTGCTTATTTATCTAATTATTTATTATTATATTGTTAAAAATAACTGCATATGTCAAACAACATTGATGGCGAAAAAATATTACATTGCTCCTTCTGTTCTCAAAGTCAGGAAGATGTTAAAAAACTTGTTGCCGGTCCAGATGTGTACATCTGTGACGAATGTATAGCCCTTTGCAATAAAGTGCTTGTAGATGAAAGCGTGTCAAAATCTAGTACCGATATATCGGACACAATAGACTCAATTCTAAGCCCCAAAGAAATGTACGCCTTTTTAGAGCAGTATATTATTGGTCAATCCTTAGCAAAAAAAACAATATCTGTTGCAGTTTATAACCATTATAAAAGGATTTTGGAAAAAAAAACATCCGTATATTATCCTGAAGATATAAAAGATACTGAACTAACTAAGTCAAACATATTACTTATAGGGCCAACTGGAACAGGTAAAACATTAATCGCTCAAAGTATAGCAAAACTATTAAAAGTACCATTTGCCATTGCGGATGCAACAACATTGACAGAGGCAGGCTATGTTGGCGAAGATGTTGAAAATATTATATTGCGGCTATTGCAAAATGCCGATTTCAACGTAGCAAAGGCAGAGCAAGGCATTATCTATATAGATGAAATCGATAAAATAGCGCGTAAAAGTGAAGGTCCTTCCATTACAAGAGATGTATCTGGTGAAGGTGTTCAACAAGCTTTACTTAAAATACTAGAAGGTACAGTTGCGGCCGTCCCACCACATGGTGGCAGAAAACACCCACAACAAGAATACATATACGTTGACACCAAAAATATACTATTTATTTGCGGCGGAGCTTTTACGGGGATAGAAAAAATCATCTCGAACAGACTTAATAAGTCGTCTGTCGGTTTTGGAGCAACAGCTGTTGGCAGTGTTGACACAGAAAATAAAGACCTAATGCAGAAAATCGACTTCTCTGATATACTTAAATATGGCTTAATGCAAGAATTAATGGGACGAATCCCAGTTATTGCACCATTAGACAAACTTTCCGCAGAAGACTTGAAAAGGGTTTTGACCGAACCAAAAAACGCCCTAACTAAACAATATAGAAAACTGTTCGCTATGGACGAAATTGAGCTAGAATTTACAGAAGACGGACTTGACGCAATTGTTGCGGAGTCAATAAAAAAAAGTATTGGCGCTAGAGGGTTAAGAGCGATAATGGAACATGCTCTTTTAGATGTTATGTACAATGTCTCAAACATGAAAAATGTAGCAAAAGTAATAATAAATAAAAATTGCGTTAAAAAGGGAACAGACCCAATAATAAAATATCGCAACAAAAGCCTTAATAAGGTAAAAATAGAAGACAAACAAGGGAAGAAAAAAACAAGTGAAGATGGAAAATTAGCATCTTAACCCTGTTAAACAGGTGTACCTTTAGTTAGTTTTAGTTATATACGCAATGCGTAATACCGGCACAACGTTTTTATGTATAATATAAAGTATAACCAATACTCATAATCGTGTATTTTTAGTTATTTTTGGTTATATAAATAAAAAATTAAACGCACAAAACCGCAATATAACCAATAAACCCTTACAGTTACGCTTGTAAAGCCCGTAATTATTTAACTAAAATAGTAAAATCTTATCACCTACCAAACTTAGTAAATTGTAAACTTAGTTTGTAATTAGTGTATGCTTAACACCTTTAAAAAATAAATCGTTTAATGGGTTTTTGTTTACCTTAATAGAGAAAACAATAGATGAAATGTCACTCTCCATCAACATCATCGACGCACCTCTGTCCATAAACATTAAATCTCTAGATATAACCTCTTTATAGGTAATATGTTCATAAAAAACAGCATCTAAACTTTGTTTTGGGTCAGAAGAGTAAACCCCATCAACTGTTGTACCTTTAATAAATAAATCACATCCCATCTCAGCAGACCTAATAGCCGCGCCAGTGTCTGTGCTAAAATAAGGGCTTCCAATTCCTGCTGCAAAAATTAATATTTCGTTATTACTTAGTTTGCTAAGAGCTTCCCTAGTATTGTAGTAAGAGCAAGCCTTGTCTATTCTTAAAGAAGACATAACAGTGGTTTTCTTTTTAAATTCACTTTCTAAAACACTTTGGACGGAAATTGCATTCATTACAGTTGCCAACATTCCCATATAATCACCAGATATTCTGTCTATACCAAAATCTTTAACAGATCTGCCACGTAACACATTGCCACCACCAACAACAATACACACACTAACGCCAATAGAATGTAGTTTGCTAATGTCGCCACAAATCCGTAACAACTCAACCTTACTATATAAACCTTCATACCCGCCAAGTGACTCACCAGAGATTTTATACAATATACGCTTTACACCATCCATAATATATAAATATTAAATATACAGCAAACAACCGCCACTAACAACAATGCAAAGTATAAAGCGGGTAAGAACAAAATAATAATATCAAAATTTTGTTAAAAGTCTATATATAATAATACAGTAGTTTAGTGTAAAATGCCAGAACACTGGACATAGTAAACCCGAAGAAACGGATAAAACGCTACTTGGAAGAGGTATTTGAAGACAAAACGGATGCAAAATCAAGTGCAGAACCTTGCCTACTACGGTATTTTTGTACAGAAGCGTCTTTAGCGGTGATACCGCCACCTAGCCCCACTCTGTTCCAAGGCAAAGCAGCCTCGTCAAAGTCGCTATTTAGCATTTTGCCCCTCATATCCTTAGTCGTCATCGTTGTTAGCTCCAAACCGTTAACGGTTTTAAGTTTCATTTCATGCATATTTGGATGAATATTTTTTTTTGGCATAAGACTAATAGATAACTACCGACAATAAAGACAAAAGTACAAAAGCATACTTTGCATTAAAATATTATTTGTCAACCAATCTTTAACACCGCCTAATATTAATAAATTAAAGACCACCAAATTTTATAAATATAATCAATTTTAAACGTTTAACACTTTTTAATACTGCAATATTAAAAAGATGAGACAATTTTTACAATCACATAACTAACTTACAATCGTACATAATGCTCTGCCGTGTTTGACAATTACCATATTATTGGTAAACTTTAAAAGGACTGTGGCGAACCTAGTAAACTAGTGCTACATAGCTATTTGTTTATAAAAATTATTGATGGAGCACAAATCAAACGATAATAAAGTTTCCAAAGTAGCAACGGATATTGAAAAGAAGTTAATTTTTGAGCGATTTCTTACATACAGGAGAAGAATGGCGCGCCTTTGCGCTGTACAAGGAATATACCTATATGATGCAGATATCGCAATAAAATCTGTCTTAGAGCAAAACTACAGCAAAATAGAACTAAACGAAAAAGAGATAATAAATAGATCAAATGAACTCGGCGATGCTGTCTTGTATTTTTATCGTAATGTATTTTTTGACAAAGAATACGCAGATAACGATGAAAAAAGAAGTAAAATAGATGAACGATACTTAAGAGAAATACTGCAACAAGTACTTAGCAATTTAACGGAAATAGACAAAACAATATCTAAATATCTAAACGAAAGATGGACTATTGATAAAATTGAGATGCCAATTAAGGCAATTTTAAGATGTGGTGTATCGGAAGTTTTGTACAACATAAGAACAGATATACCAATTTTAACAAGTGAATATACAAATATGACAAGTTGTTTTTTTAGCGGCAAACAAATTGGTTTTGTAAACGGGATAGTCGATAAAATTGCAAAAATGCATAGAAGATAAAGAATGTTTACCATGTATAATAATATTGCGCCACTTTATTGATGTTATTATATATTTAATTTTTATATAAACACAATAGCAATAAAAGTTGCACAATTGTAAACAAGCTATAACGGCACTTAGTAAGGGGTTTAATGTTGTAAATATGTGTATAAAAATTAGACCAAAAAAAGGTCTTGGGCAACATTTTCTTAAAAATCAAGGTGTACTAGATAGAATAACGCAGGAAATAACAGAGCCAAATACAGTTGTTTTAGAAATAGGATTTGGAACAGGAGCGTTAACATATAATATTTTAAAAAACAAAAAGGTAAAATATTTAATTGCTATAGAGAAAGATCTGTCTTTGTTCCAGATAATGGATGATAAAATAAAAGAACTAAAATTACAAAATAAAATTACAATTATAAACAAAGATATACTACAAATGGACATCACTAAAACAATTGTAGATGCTGGTTTTTCAAAGGAAGTTAATGATAAATCAATAGTTATGCTGTCAAATCTGCCGTATAATGTTGGAACAAAAATCTTGTCAAACATGCTAGAAGTAGATAATATATTTTCAAAGATAGTTGTTATGCTTCAAGAAGAAGTAGTTAACCGTATGATTGCAAAGCCAAAAACAAAAGAGTATTCAAAATTGTCAATTTTAGTACAATCTCTTTGTGAGGCAAGTAAAGTAATGTCCGTTTCGTCGGGTAGTTTTAATCCACCACCAAAAGTTCAATCTGCAATTATAAAACTGCAACCAAAAAGCAATAGAATATCAAAAGAAA
The DNA here is from genome assembly GCA_016735445.1 of Rickettsiales bacterium. GTDB lineage: Bacteria > Pseudomonadota > Alphaproteobacteria > Rickettsiales > Deianiraeaceae > JAERRN01. The sequence goes on from JAERRN010000019.1 coordinate 6,904, forward strand.
CACTTCAAATATTGCTACAAATAACAAAAAGTGGCTTTTCTAGTAGAAGAAAAAAGTTACTAAAAAACCTTACAGCGTTAAATAATCAACAGTGGATAGATATTATAAAAACAAAAATACACAGTAATCAAAGGATTGAAGAACTTAGCGCACAACAATTAATAGATATATCGGAAATAATAAGACTGCAAACCAGCAAATAAATTAGTTTACACTATGCAACGTTTGAAGTAAGTATTAAAAACCTACCAGCTTCCACAAGCATCTTTTCAATGTCTGTAATTAAGCGGTAAACTTCCATATTAATTGCTCTTTTTTCTTTAATATTACCATAAGCGCAAACATCGGCATAACGATTAGTTAGTGTATCTTCTGCGTTAACAATATACTTTAAAAGAGGTTGTAAGCTTATAAATTTATCATACAAAGCACTGCCAGACATCTGCGTACGTTGTAAAATATCTATAACATTTAATACCTCGTCATACAAGTCAATTATATCTTTTGTTATATCTGGCTGTAATTCTTCAATACGAATAACAGAGTCAGATTTTAAATCGTGCATAACAAAAACAGATAAACATAAAATATAGCGAAATAAAAACAGGATACACAAAACAATGCTAAAAACAATATCATTGTAAAATGCAAAATAATCACACGTAACTACAGCATCTAATTAACTTATATTAAATATTGAAAGGTTGTTGAAATTATTTTATAATAACTTGTCTGGTCTAACTAATTCAACCGAGAAAATCTCAAACTTGTCGCCCTCTTGTAAAGACATATTATTTGTTAATTTAATACCACATTCATGACCTGATACAATTTCCTTAACATTGTCATCCACAGACTTAAGAGAGGAAACCTTTGACTCACCTACAAGTTCCTTGTCCCTGTAAATCTTTATTAAAGAAGATGAGGTAATAAGTCCGTCAGAAATATAAGAACCAAATATAATGCCAACCTTGCTAATTTTAAATATTTTTCTAATAACGCCAGATCCAGTTTTTGTCTCCTTAATCTCACGATCAAGCATGTCTATTAGTTTATCTTTAATATCATTCTCTAAATCATATATTACGTCATAAATACGTATATCTAACTTAGAATCAGAAACTAGCCTTGCTTTTTTATCAATAGCAACCTTAAAACCGCATATAATTCCTTCCGTTGTAGACATTAAACTCATATCTGAAGCAGATACAGCGCCAACGCCCTTGTGAATAATATTTATACTAACTTCGTTACTTTTTATTTTAGACAACAACAACGAAGCCGCCTCAACAGAACCCCATACGTCACCTTTAACAATAATGTTAAGTTCTTTTTTCTTATTGCCAAAGTTAATCTCCCTAGCACCAAGGTTGCTAAGATTCTGATCAATCTTTTTTCCTTCCTCATATACCTGTGTAGCCTCTTTTTCTGTTACAGTAACAATAAACCTGTCACCTGCTTTTGGTGTAAAGTTTAAACCAATAATTTCAACAGGCATAGAAGGAGTTGCGTATTTAACAGAAACACCACTATCGTTAGACATGTCTCTAACTCTACCAAAGGCAGACAAGCATGAAACAATATCGCCTTGTTTTAAAGTCCCCGATTGAACCAACATAGTGGCAACAACACCCTTACGTTTGTCCATTCTGGACTCAATTATCGTTCCCGCTGCAGGACCGTCAAATTTAGCTTTTAACTCCATCACGTCAGCATGTAACGCAATTGTTTCAAGTAAAGTATCAAGATTTTTACCCGTCTTAGCGGATAAAGGAATAAACGGAACATCACCGCCGTAGTCCTCAACAATAATATCGTACTTCGATAACTCGCTCTTTAATTTTTCTAAATCAATTCCTTCTCTATCTATTTTATTTGCAGCAACAATAACATGTGCACCAGAAATTTTAATATGGTTAATTGCTTCAATAGTCTGTGCCATTATTCCGTCATCTGCTGCAACTACCAATACAACTATATCAGTTATCTTTGCACCTCTTAAACGCATCTCTGTAAAAGCAGCATGCCCAGGTGTGTCAATAAAACATACCTGCCTTTTGTCGCCATCTCGCAATTTAACATCAACAATGTAAGCGCCAATATGCTGTGTAATACCGCCACTTTCTTTGTTTACAACGTTAGAATTTCTTATCGCATCAAGTAGCGATGTTTTTCCATGATCAACATGACCCATAACGGTAACTAAAGGAGCTCTAACATTGCCCTCCCCCTTTTTACCAGACAAATCACTCATTAAAACATCAATCTTCTTCTCAGTGTCGCTACGTTCAAGTTCACATAGGTAACCCATTTCTGCACAAACCAGCTCTATTTCGTCAACACTTAAAGATTGGTTAATGTTGCCAGAAACACCAAGACTCATAAGTCCTTTTAACAAAATCGGAACGCGTACGTTCATCCTGTCTGCTAAATCTTTAACTATCATTTGCCCAGAAATTTTTATTTTCTTATCTTTGGACGAAGATGCGACAACGGGAACGGTTAAACTGCTACGTGTTCTGGTTTTTTTTCTTGGCGCTTCTGAATTATTAGAGTTAAAAGATGACTTAATAATAATAGAGCCACCATATAGCATTTCGTACTCCCGCACATCTATTTTATCAATACTGCTATCATTGGTAGTGTTTTCTCTTTTTTGCCTTGCAAATCTAGACTTGTTTTGTTTCTGGCGTGCTGAATTCGAATCGTTAAAAGATTCGTTATTTCCAGAAGATGCATCTTTACCAGATCTGATTTTTTTCTTTGGAAACTTTGCAGAATTGCTAAACTTATTAGGGCTAGATTCACTAGTAGATTTTGAAGAGGTGCTATCTGTAAGTTTGGTATCTGTAACACAATTTTTATTTTTATTCTCAGCACGAAGAGCGTCGAAAGCTTTTTCAAACGCATCTGTACTACTAGCGCTACCGCTGTCACGTACTTTTAAAAAGCTAGATGCTTTTTTCATCCTATCGTGATCATTATTGCTACCGTCAGTTTTGCTACGACTGTCAGATGAAGAACCAACGTTCTGCATAGCACGATTAAGTGTTGCAACGTCTATTTTGATTCCCAAAGACAGCGTAGATCTTCCGTCGCTTTCTTTTTCTAAGAATATTTTTTTTTGACCATTGTCAGCTTTATCAACCATATGAAACTGTTGAGAGTATTAAAAATGAAGTAAGCAAAAATAACAATCCCAATTTGCTACAGATAAACTTTTAAATTGCAAGCAAACGTAATAATGAAAGAATCAACTACAAAATCAACTATAGTAACTGACTGTAAAAAAACAAAATTAAAAATAGCGCAATTGTAGCCGTTAAGTAAAACTATAAACAGCAATCAAGCGCTACCGCTGCTAACTGCCACTAGAATTAGCGGAAAGACGAAAAGTGCACTTTTTTTTCGAGGCAATTTCTTGAGATTTTAACAAATGCTTACTAAATAAATCGCTACTCCATATTTCAAAAGTAGCACCCTTGCCTACAAAAACTGCATTTTCCTCTATATCAACGTTAAATAGTAGATCTTTTGGCACTATAATACGACCTTCTGTGTCAAATGATATTTGATGACATGCCCCAAGGATAGAAGTTGCAAAAGCGTCTCTTTCTTCCGACAGGGTATCCATTGATTCTATTGCTTCATTGAGTTTTACAATACGAGACAAAGGGCAACCTTCTAAACAATTGTTAATGATTGATTTATAAATAATAACACCTTCAAAATCTTCACCTTTAAGAGTGGAGCGAAATTGAGAAGGAACTGATACCCTTCCCTTTTTGTCTATTTTATTTTTATAAGTAGAAAGAAAAAGAGCCATATGAAACGGTGAAAAACAAAGACCCAAAAGGCAAAGTAAAATAGCGCACAATTGGGTATGTTATTTTTAAACACACCCTTATAAATTTGTGGAAAACCTCCACAACAAAAAAACAGCTTTTTCCTAAACAGACATATCGGACAACTCTATCACTGTCCAATATAGCTACATTGGGAAATAATGGTACCTATTGGGTACATATGGGAATATATGACCTACATAAATATATGTCAATAGATAAAAGCGAAATATTGCTTTTTTCTTTAAAAAAATAATAAATTAAAATATCTACAAAAAATAAATAAAGGGAAAAAGCATTAAAAAATACAAAATTT
>JAERRN010000057.1 GCA_016735445.1 Rickettsiales bacterium
AAATAACCGTACTTCATGCGATTATGTTAAAATACAGTTAATTTACTTGATATTTATTTTGCCTGTTCAGTCTTTAATTGTTGCAATGTTAACAGAAAACTGTTTTTTATTATTTTACATTGCTTGCTTTTTACTATACGTTATGTCTTCTCATCTTTCACTTTCTTATAAAGATTTTACCTTATTACCAGACCTTATTACAGAGGTTGGCGATATTATTCTGCAAAAAAGAAATGAAGGTTATCAGGTGAGTCGCAAAAAAGATGGTACTTTTGTAACAAGCGTTGATTTACTCGCAAACAAATATATTAAGTCTCTTCTACGTAGTAAATTTGGGAAAGATATTAAAATTGTGTCTGAGGAAAATGATGAGTGGGAAAACGCTCAAAACGAATGTTCGGAGTATTTTTTAATCGACCCAATAGATGGAACATCTTTTTTTATTCGTGGCGGTGATTTTTGTATAAACATTGCGTACGTAGTTAATGGTATACCTGTTTTTGGTATAATAGGTATACCAACAAAAGGTGAGATATTTTTTAACGATAAAAATAACGTTTATAAACAAACAAAAAACGATACCATTCGATTGTTGCCACAGTTTTCTACACAAGGTCATAAAAAAAATTATGCTATGATTAGCAATCATAGGTCAATTATTCGAACAAGTGGTGATTCTTTTAATGCGGACGACATGGGGCAAAGACTAGAAACAATGTGTGTTAAAATATCTTGCAAATTAAGTGCTGTAGCGGCAATTAAATACTGCTTACTAATAGAAGGTGTTGGTGATTTTGTTCTTTCATTTGGAACTATAAGCGCTTGGGACATAGCTGCGCCAAATGCATTATGTAGGGCAATGGGAATACACTTTACCGATAGCAACGGGAAGGAATTAAACTTCGGTTATACAGTTAAAAATCAATCCGTTTTTGCATCTGGTTACAATTTTTTACACCGCTCTTTACTTACTGCTTTTAAAAATCCTTTATAGAATAAATATTAATTTAGTTATATACCGTTAATATGTTTAGCTATATATTTAAGATAACTTCATGGTTGTTTATTGGCGCATTTCGTGCGACAACTTCTTTACTATCTTATGTGTTTTTTCTTTTATATATTGGTATTGGTGTTTTTGCTATTGGTTATTTGGTAAATATATTTATTACAAATCCAATATCAATTATTAGACCAAAAGTTACTTTATCGTACGATATTCAAAGTATCGATGGCGGTAGGGTGTTGTCTGAATCTTTAAAAGGTAGAAAATATATTTTGTTTTTCACCGCTATTAATTGTGAAAAATGCGAGTTAGCGTTTAAAGACCTTGAATCTATCCATGAGGACTTAAACTTAGATATTTTTGTTGTGTTTACTGAGCAAAGCGACGATATTGTGGTAGAAATGTCTACATATAACAGATTAGCTACTAGAATAATATTAGATGAGGAAAAAGCACTACATAAACAAGTGTACGCTTACATATTGCCACACTTTGCCATTGTAAACGAGGATGGCAATGTAATATTAGATGTGACAGGTCGTATTTCGAAAAGAGAAATAAAAAGGATAAAACGCAATATACACCCTAACAATGAAAATAATGTGGTTGAGGAAAAATAAAAGTGGATACTGTTTAATATAAAAAACGGGAAAAGGAAAGATGTGTAAGCCGTATAAAAGCTTAACTTCTACCTATCCCCGTTATTGTGTCTGGAGTCCAAATATTTACTTAAACAACTTTTACCTAGACGAATATACACTTCCGTCATATTTGCCAGCTCTTCTATTTATAACGCTTTTCTTTGTCTCTGTAAGCGCTTTGTTAACGTTACCGCTAGCAGTGGATAGCCTGTTTGTGGAACTAGAACGTAAAAGTAAACGTTTACTTTCTGTTTTATGAGTAATATTTGGATTAAAATCTTTTGCAACAGGAGATGTGTTGTTTTCACTGTATCTAACTGTGTCAGGTCTTTGCCTGCTTTGTGTTGGTTGTACAATGCCACTAATTGCCCTTCTTCCACCATACCTAGCCGCACTAGGTCTTTGTATGTTTTGTGTTGGTTGTATAATATTGCTAATTCCTTTTCTTCCACCACGTCTAGCCGAGCTAGGTCTTTGTCTGTTTTGTGTTGGTTGTGTAGCATCAAAATAGTTCCCATCTGCGGAAGGTAAGCGTATGCTTTGATTTGTTTTTATTGCATTAGTCATGTTTGGGTTAAAACCTTTTGCGGCGGTATTTTTTTGATGAAAGTCTGTTAATTTAAGAAGATTTACCCCTTTTCTTCCAGCACGTCTAGCCGAGCTAGGTCTTTGTCTGTTTTGTGTTGGTTGTGTAGCATCAAAATAGTTCCCATCTGCGGAAGGTAAGCGTATGCTTTGATTTGTTTTTATTACATTAGTTACGGCAGGAGATACCTTGTTTCTGATATACCTAGCTGTATCAGGTCTTCGTCTATTTTGAGTTGGTTGTGTAGCAATTGTTTCCTTTGCTGTAATGTCGCTACTGTCAAAATTGCTTTCATCTATAGAAGACAAACGCATACTATTATCTTCATTGGTGTCATTTGTAGCGTTTCTCCTCTCCCCTGCAAGTTGCTCATGTATACTTTTGTACGTACCTTTATTATTGCTGGCGGTAAACAGTTTATCAACAGGTTTATCAACAGGTCTAATAGAATGTAAAAGTATACGTTTTGTTTCTGTTTTATGAGTCATATTTGGGCTAAAACCTTCTTTAGCAATAGATGATGATACCTTGTTTCTTCTATATCTAGCTGTATCAGGTCTTTGTGTGTTTTGCATTGGTTGTGTAGCAATTGTTTCCTTTGCCGCACTATCGCTACTGTCAAAATTGCTTTCACCTATAGAAGGTAAACGCATACTTTGAGGTAAACGCATACTTTGATTTATTTTCATTGCATGAGCCATGTCAGTAGATACCTTGTTTCTTCTATATCTAGCTGTATCAGGTCTTTGTGTGTTTTGCATTGGTTGTGTGTTTTGCATTGGTTGTGTGTTTTGCATTGGTTGTATGTTTTGCGTTGGTTGTGTGTTTTGCATTGGTTGTGTAACAATTGTTTCCTTTGCTGTAATGTCGCTACTGTCAAAATTGCTTTCACCTATAGAAGGTAAACGCATACTTTGATTTATTTTCATTGCAT
>JAERRN010000080.1 GCA_016735445.1 Rickettsiales bacterium
ATATGATATAATACACTAATATAGTGTCTTATTTTACATAATTAATATGTATATATTGAAAATATTAAAGTTTTTATATAAATAGGTGTAAAAATATAGAATTAATTAACGTATAAAAATTTATACGTTAGCGCTACTGTTCTGTCTTGACAATAAAAATTGCTAATGCGACTATTAAATAGCATTCTCTATTAAATACATACATCGCTTGTTGGGTTTTTATATTTGTTAGTGTTTGTTTTTATACGGGGAGGCACGTAAACAAATTTGCACTCTCTCACCCGTCCCCTTCGTCTAGCTCGGTCTAGGACAGTTCCCTTTCACGGAACAAACACGGGTTCGAATCCCGTAGGGGACACCATTTTTCTTTTTTACTTAAATTCATTAAGTACAATACGTTAAACGGTTTTTATGTAGCGCAACAAAACTTTTTGTCTTTTAAAGTAAGTTTTAAAAATGCTATATTTATCATGATAAAAAAACGATACAGGGAAACCTACAATACTGGAGGCAATGGATGTTTTTTAACAAAACCAAGCTTGATGCGGGTGATTACAATGTAGGATTAACGGGAAATAAAGAAGTTTTATTTTAAGTATATTTAGTAAAATATACGGTTTAGAGATTGTTAATGCTAACTTAACTAGGTACAAATGGTCGGCGTAGCCGTTGTGCGTGGTAACAATGTTAATAATGTATAATGGTTGTTTTAGCTATTGTAAATAAGGAGTGTTACAAGAATGTTTATAATACTTTATTAATTCGCCTGTATTTCTGCATTTCTTCGTCCCTAGATAATTATTTTAGCGATATGGCAAATTTGACCTTATGTTTTCTATTTTAGTTATTATTATCTATTATTTTGCTTTCAAGTAAGCATTTTTTAATATCTGACAAGTTATTGATAACTTGCTCAATTTCTTGTTCTGTTAAAAAAAACTTTAAATCGTTATTGGTGTTAGTTGCGTGTGTAAACTGACCTATGTCATCTGCAACTAACGTCTTTGTTGGTTTACCACTGTTACCTTCTGTATTTTTTGTAAACAATGGTGTATTTACCGGTAATATAACTGTGGTTCTATTATTTTGTTGACGATTTACGGTGTTGTTGCTTTTAGATTTTACAGTTTTTGACCCTGCTTTGTATATTTGTTGTGCAAGTTTAGCGTGGTTATACTGCTCTTTATTAAATAGACTGTTAATTTTTGCAAACGACTCTGGGGTGGTTTGCAGTAAAAATATGGATAACTTTCTCTTGTCCCCACTGCAATGTGGTAATAGTTTTTTTATATTATCTATATTAAGGTTACGTTCCTTCATTAAATATCTTATTTCTTGCAATTGTTTTATTGCGTTAAGTTTGTAGTATTTTCTTTTACCCAAACCAACAGAATACCGTATATGGTTAAACTCTGAAGTCCAAAAACGTATTGTATGCTCTTTAACTCCAATCATGTTTGCAACCTGCCCGATTGAAAACTTTTTTTCGATATCAACTTTTGCCACCATAAACTATAATAATGCAAATAATAACATATCGACCATTAAAAGTAAATATTTGGTTGTTTATATGTTTGTAACATGTAAACAACAAGATAGAAACGCTTAACGAACGTAATCTTTATATTAAAATAAGCAAGACAATTATATTAATTCGGCGTTAAGTTGGCTTACTATGTGTAAAATAGTATAATTTACACATAGTTACATTAACATACCCTGCTCCAAGTGCAAACTAGTAAATAATTGCGCTTTAACGGTATGCTGTAGATTGATGCGTGGATGGTTTAAACATGCAATAATAAACTATACAATATATTGTATGTTTAATTTTTATTATTTGTTAAATTTGTAAATAAATTATATTTTTACAGTTTTTTAAAGGTTAAATAAGGCAATGTATATAATTACATAGCTACGTATACGCAATGTGTAACCATAATATATGGTAACATTATCCTATAAATCGTACATACAGCAAGTGCAATATACAGATGCATGATGGAATATGTTTGATTTTATGTTGCCAATTAAGTTTCAATTTGTAAATAATAGTTTTGTTATTTGTTGTAATTGGTTTTTAATTACCAATTTTACGGTACAACTAACTTGAATAATCGCTGTATTTATTGGTTTATTGGCAAGTGTAAATGCTACTTTCTTACAATTTGTTTTCTAAAGTTTTAGGAGGCAGTGCAATTGTTGAGCTAAATGACTTATTAAAAAACTTAGTGATTCTTGGTTTTGAAGTTGAAGATGTCTGTGATTACGAAAAAAAATACAAAAATGTTGTTATTGGCAACATTGAGAATACAGAACAGCACCCAAACGCCGATAAATTACAAATTTGCACTGTTAACATTGGTGATAAGGGTAAATTACAGATTGTTTGCGGAGCAAAAAATGCCAGAATCGGTATTAATGTTGCGGTTTCTTTGTCTGGTGCAACATTGCCAAACGGTACTAACATTGAGATAAGTAAAATTAGGGGCGTTAAAAGCGTTGGTATGATATGCTCCGCACAAGAATTATGCCTAGAAAAGGAAAAGGTCGACGGAATAATGGAATTAGATATTGATTTTGAGATCGGTCAAACATTTGCTCATGAATACTTTAATTCTGATATCGTTATTGACGTCGCTATTACCCCAAATAGAGGGGATTGCAATAGTGTGATTGGGTTAACGCGTGAGATTTGCGCCTTTTTAGACTTAGGAGAAAATAATGTTATAAATAGGTTTTGGAAAAACGTAAACAACCTAGAAACGGAATTTAAGGAAAAAGTAAATTTACAAATGAACCCAACAACTGAGATATCTGGTAAGCTTTACTGTGGTAAAATTGTTAATATTTCTGGTAAAACGCAGTCTTCAAAGTATATTCGGCAAACTTTACGTGCTTTAGGTTTAAAAACTCACAATTCTATTATTGATGTTTCTAATTATGTAACGGCGATAACTGGTATACCGGTACATATGTACGATGCGGATAAGGTAAGCGGCAATATTGTGTTAACAAAACCTAGTAAAAAGGAAGAGTTTATTTGCATAGATCAATCCGTGGAAATACTTGGCACCAACACGCCGGTTGTAAAGGATTGTCAAAAAACTATATGTATATTTGGAGTTATGGGTTCGGGTAATTCCTCCGTTTCTAAAGGTACTAAATCTGTAATTATAGAATGTGGGTATGTTCGGCCATCTGTTGTAATGGTTGGCAACTATGGTATACATGTAAAGTCGGAAGCTAGATATAGATCAGAGCGAGGTGTTGACCATGGAAACATTAGTAAAAATCTAACTATCGCTATAAAAACATTGCTAGAAGAAACTGGCGGTGAACTGATCAGTATAGGCGGCGTTGACAGTGCCGAGGATAAAGATGTAATTATAAACTACCCTATTAGCGATTTTAAAAGGATAACTGGGGTATTAATTAACGAGGACAAAGCTGTCAAGTTTATAAAAGGTCTTGGTATTAATATATTAAAACGCCAGCAAACACAAGAAGGTGACGTCATTCTTAAGCTGTCCATCCCTACACATCGTCACGATATCTCTATAAAAGAAGATATTACCGAGGACTTAGTTAGGCTTTACGACATTAACAATATTCCTACTGAGCCAATATTTATACAAAAACTACCACGCGGGACAAATAATTTTGAGGATAATTGTAAAATTATTAAACTTTTGTCGGGTCGCGGTTATCACGAGGTGATTAATTATATGTTTATTGAAAAAGAGCTTGCTACCGCTTTTTATAACGATGTTAATACAGAACTAGAATTAATTTCTCCAATGATTCATCTTAACACTGTTCAGCAGTCTTGTATACCAAATTTAATTAAGAACTTAAAATACAACATTAGCCATCATGCTCCTAAATCTATAAGTTTGTGCGAAATGACAACTGTTTTTAAAAGTTGCACAAGTGGCCAACAAGTTGTTGGTGGGGTTAGGTACGGCAATAGGCAGATAATCTCCTGCAATGAACCATCTGAACCTTTTACTGTTTTTGATATTAAGAATGACTTAGTGTTTATATTGGGTCATAACAGGTATACGCAAACACAAATAGATGCTGGCACCTCTAACGACAAGCTACCACTATACTGTCACCCTTACCGCAGTTATAAAATTGAAGTTAACGGTTGTCTATTGGCTCGTTTTGGGCAGATACATCCTAATATTTTACTACAGCATTTTGACATCAAAGAAGATATTTTATTTTTTGAGGTTTATAGCGATAATTTGAGCGTTCAAACTGACGAAATAGCAAATAAAACTATAAATATTAGCCATCCAAAAGAGATGTGTTTTATTATAGATAAATCTATTACCTGTGGGCAGGTTATTAAGGCTATATCTGGTAAATGCACCGAACTAAACCATGTTGCTATTAAGGATTTGTTTATTAATGACAATGAATTTGGTGAAGAGAAAAAATCAATCAATATATCTTTTTCTTTAGTTGATAAGAATATAGACGCACAAGAAGCAGCTAGTATGATGCTATCTGCTTTTCAGAAAGTTCTTTCCGTCATGAAAGAGTTGTTTAATGGTGAGTTGCGCGGTAGTGTTCCGAGTATTTAAACACTTAAAAAGCTAAAATACCTAATTTTATTATTACCTTTACTTTTGCAGACACATTATTTTTGTTAAAAAGTCAAAACTATAGAGGAAAAAACTTACAAACTTAGCATTACAGTAACTCACTGCGTTTATATAAGCGTATTGTAATTACGTTATAGTTGTAAAGTTTTTTTACGCACCTTTACGCTTTCAAGTCCAATTGGCGCGTCTTGTAAATCCTCTTATAGTTGTTTTATGGGTTATTATTTTTTTATTTCCAAAAAACCTATACCATTCTTAATTTACGTTGATGTTAACATGTTGTATGTTGTACACTATACTGTGCAAAATCTCACTCCTAAATATTTATAAATACTAAATAAAGCGATATATTGTTTAAAAATAGCGGTGTAATTGTGTTAAACTTACCTGAGTAGGGTGTAAAAATGCTAAAATTGTTAAAAGATTTGATGTTTTAGTCTGGGTATATATGTTATTTAATTCGCATATACGGTAAACAGTGTTTATATGTAAAAGTCGCGATGCAATAATGACGGTAAAAAACCTAAAGAGCCTTTTATCTCAAATATAACACTGCACAAACAAGTGTATGTAGGCACGATAAGTTACCGCAATGCGTCTAAGCTTTTTCCTCCATATCTTTTGCCTTTTTTAAAGCACCGTCTATGCCGCCAACCATAAAAAATGCTTGTTCTGGTATAGAGTCATGCTTTCCTTCACAAATTTCCTTAAACCCTCTTACGGTTTCTTCTATTGAAACCCTTTCACCAGATATATTGGTAAAAACAGAAGCAACCTCGAATGGTTGAGATAGAAATTTTTCGATTTTCCTAGCTCTATAAACTGTTGATTTGTCTTCTTCGGATAACTCCTCCATGCCTAAGATAGCAATAATATCTTGTAAAGATTTGTAAGACTGTAGTATGCTTATAACTTGTTTAGCGACTTGATAATGTTCTTCACCAACTACAGACGGAGACATTGCGTCGGAAGATGACGCTAAAGGATCGACAGCTGGATAAATACCCTTTTGAGATATTTCTCTGGAAAGAACAGTTGTTGAGTCTAAATGTGTAAAAGTTGTTGCTGGAGCAGGATCGGTTAAGTCGTCCGCTGGTACAAAAACAGCCTGTATAGATGTAATTGAGCCAGTTTGTGTGGATGTAATTCTTTCTTGCATCTCACCTAAGTCAGTTGCTAAAGTTGGTTGGTAACCAACAGCTGATGGCATTCTTCCAAGAGCGGATGACACCTCTGAACCAGCCTGAGTAAACCGAAATAGATTATCGACAAACAAAAGTACATCCATGTTTTTTTTGTCTCTAAAATGTTCTGCAACGGTTAAACCAGACAAAGCAACGTTCAACCTCGCACCTGGTGGCTCATTCATTTGCCCGTAAACCATTGATACCTTTGATTTTTTTCTGTCATTCTCGTTTATAACGCCAGATTGAACCATATCTCTGTAAAGATCGTTACCCTCTCTTGTCCTCTCACCAACGCCAACAAAAACAGAATATCCACCATGAACCTTAGCTATATTGTTAATAAGTTCTGTAATAAGAACCGTTTTACCAACACCAGCACCGCCAAACAGCCCTATTTTACCGCCTTTTATATACGGGCAAAGTAAGTCTATAACTTTAATACCAGTAAATAATATTTCGACCTTGATAGATTGCTCTGTAAACAATGGTGCGTCTCTGTGTATCTCGGATCTCTCTACGTTACTTGGTAAATCGCCAAAAAAATCGATTGGCTCACCAATTACGTTTATAATTCTACCAAGTGTTTCTTCGCCAACGGGAACGGTTATTTTTAAACCCTTTGCTGTAACTTTCACCCCCCTTGCAAGACCATCTGTTGCGTCCATAGCGATACAACGAACCTTTGAGTCGCCAAGATGCTGGACTACTTCGAGACAAATATTTCTACCGTCCGAAGACTTACATTCTAACGCTTCGTGCATACTTGGTAAATCTCCTTGAAAAGAGACGTCTACCACAGCTGGAACAACACGAACAATATGACCTACTAACATAGAAACCACAATAAAAAAGTAAATTTACCTAATTAACTATATAAAAGCAATACTAAATTGTTAATAATCAAGCTATACTTGCGAGATTTATTTTATTTTTTACAGCGGTTAATTTACAATAATTGGAAAAATTAACCAAAGTAAATAAACATAAAAAATATAACAAAATATATTATTATAAATATATTTTTAAAAAGATCGCTATAAACTGACAAACAAAATAAAGTATTTTTTACAAGCAAATTATAGGTAAATTTTGATAAAGATGTACATGTACACTGTAAACCAATAAACACACTACAGACATGTTTGACGACTTAACATTGTTACAAACAGCACAACTATATTAACAAATACAATATGTATGTATTTATATATTGTTTGCAATAATGTCTTGGCAATAACAACGGGTTGTTAAGTTTTACTAGCAGTGACCGATTTAGATGTTTTTGTTGGGTAAAAACAATATACAAAATTATGTTATAAAAATACAAACAAAAGTGTTGCCGTTATTGTATAATTTTATTAATTGGGTCGATTAACGGTAACAAGTAATAACAAAATGTAAAAATAAACAATATGGATAACGAGGGTAAAATATCTGTTTTTGAAGATAAAAAATATGTTTCGCTAAACTATAACGGTTTAATACCAACGCAATTTTGCAAACTTAACTATAAAACTAATAATTTTTCCTGCGGAGAGGTTGGTTTTGTGATAAAAGACAACTGTGTAAATCAATGTGTTGTTATTTTTCAATCTTTTTCTGTTGGTAAATTTAACGATGACCTTTTGAATTTAATATTACTGTGTAATGCCTTATGGCAATCTAAAGTATTGCGTATCGAATTAGTGGCACCGTTTTTACCGTACACAAGACAAGATAGTTATTATTGCGTAAGTGGCAAAGGGGTAGCCTCTTTGGGCGTTCAAACAGTAGCAGATGTGATAAATATGTGTAAAATATCAAAAATTACTACATTTGACTTACACTCTCAATTAATATTAAAATTTTTAAAAGGAGATCTGACACAATTAAGTGCAATCCCTCTGTTTATACAAAACATCAAAAAAAAATTTAACCCAACAAATGTATGTATTGTATTTCCAGACATTAGCGCGGCAAGGCGAATTGTTTATGGACAAGAAGTTGTAAAAATAATTAAAGATGAAGGATTTAACGTGGCAACAATGTGTAAGCAAAGAATTAACATTGGCGGATCGGTTAAGATAACGTTAAATAGCAACCAAATCATCGGTAAAAAAGTAGCTATAATTATAGACGATATGATAGACTCCGGTCAAACGGTAATTCATGCATCAAACATACTGTTAGCAAATGGTGTAAAAGAGGTTTATTGTTACGCAACGCATGGTGTTTTTTTAAACAGTAGCGTTAAAAAGTTAAAAAACTCTTCAATCAAAACAGTATTTATAAGTAACTCTATTAAAAATAACTACCCAAACAAACCATTGTTAAGTAAATTTAACGTAATTGAGCTTGATAAAGCAATGTTTACAATGTGGTAATTACAAAATACTACATACGTACAATAAATAACAGTGACTGATGTACCTTTTTATATATACGTAATATTAAAAATAAAAATAAAAACCCTGCCCTGCTGGCAATTTTATTATAAACAATGTATACAAAAACAACCCCGATAATATACATTATTTTGTTAATTTTGTTAATTAACAAAACTTGCACTTGAAAAATATTTATTATAGTTAAATAATGTAATTGCTATGTGTGGCGTTTTACAAATATTGGCGTTTTAAAGGATGCTTACGGAAAATATGACTAAAAATATAATATATCTAGAAAGATTTATTTGCCTAACCAACAAAGCTAAAGAAGCGATTGTTGGTTTACTACGTAGTGTTACGTGTTACACATTGCTGTCGTACAATAGATGTCACCATTTAATAATTGGTGTTGTAGAGTTTTACCGTTTTTGCATATTAGCAAGAGCGGTTTTTTTTGCTTTTTGCAAAATAAATAACAATCAATTGCGCAACAATATACTTTATCCGCCTTATTGTCATTGGCGTGTTTAAAAAGTTTTTGTTAGAAGTGCAGTAAAATTTTATTTTAAAAAAGGAATGGATAAGCTACTTTATTTAACTTTTTGCGTAACAAATTCGCTATTTTATGTATTAATAAAATATTTACATCTTAAAAATCCGCAATACATTATATACGAAATAGCAGCATACGTAAATATTGTATCATTGTCTTTAATGATGCCATATTTAATTAAGAATTTTAGGCATGTAATTAATGGTTTTGCGTGCAATTTAAAAATAGCCGTATCTGCGCCGTCTTCATTGCTTAAGTTTGTTGCAATTAGCTATATCTCTCCAAAAAACGCAATGGTTGTTTCGTTTTTAACACCGGTTGCTGTAACTATTCTTTCGTTTGTAACGTTAAAAGAAGAATTTAAGGCATCGGATTTGTTTACAAAATATAGCTGGATGCTTCTTTCGCTGTGTGGTGTTGTTGTGTTTATTGGTGCTGATTTTACATTTTCCACATTTGCATACTCGTTAATGATGATGCATGTTTTAGGGAAAGCGTTTTTTCATGTTTTTACCAAGCAATTATCAAAAGACCGTTATTTGGTTTTGTTTTACGGTATATTGTATAATTGTATATTTAGCGTTGTTATGTCAATTTGTCACAAACCGGAGGGATTAAACTTTAGTTTTGTATTAAACCCATGGGTAATATTTATTGGTATAATATCAGTATTATGTCAATTTGCACTAATACAGAGTTATAAAATTTCATTTAAAATTAGCTCTTTACAAAACCTAGATTATTCTAGAATATTGTTTAGCTCTATAGCAACATATTTTTTACTCTCAGAACCAATTAAGGGTCGTGAATACCTTGGAATAATCATGATTGCAATTTCAGTGCTTGGCTCACAAAAAAGCAACCTTAAAAAAAAGGCTTATGCAATTCTTAAAAAAAGGCATGTATAAATGCGTTACGTTGTAGCGGTAAAACTGTAGCAATGTGGTAATAAATTATGCAAACTACTTATTGCAAACGTTAACCTTTTAAGGTTTTTTGTTTGTCATGTTGTAATAAAATTTGCTTTGTTGCAATATTTATAAAAAGTAAGGGTGGTTTTTTAGACCTTAGAAAGGTTAGAGATTTTTAGTTTATTAATTTTTAGCAAATTTATCAAAATACTTAGATAAAAAACGATGTAACAGTGTTTTAACTCCTTAATATTTAAGTTGTTAAAATGTTAAAGGGTTGCTTAGGGCTTATATAGTTTTTTAGTTAACAATGAACGATTAAATTTTATGTTGTAGTGCCTATTTTTGGTTTGTAATTACTACTCTTAGTAATCGAGATAATTGTTATAATTAAGAATTACAATATGTCTTTGGTAGATACTTTGTTAAATATTTTTAAGTTCATCTTTCTGTTTAAACCGTTACTTTTCGCTATATAGTAAATATTTTACTTACTTCTACTGATGTAAGTAAACAAATGTTACCACTTCAATGTTTGGGATTCTTTGTTTACAATGCTAACTTAATACTTTGTTAAATTCTCTAGTTATTTTTACCAATAACAGTTAAAATGTTAATTTTTAACAGGTGCGACTTTAAAATGCGTCGCAAAGGCGTGTGTAATTTACTTTTGATTTTTTTGCTATTTATAGTTTAGCTTCATTCTCTATCATTTCAACCACTTTGTCTATTAACTCGTTAGTGTTAAATTGCGTAAATAGCTTGCCGTTTTTGTATATTATATGTTTACCATTTATAGCGCCAGTAACGCCTATACTTGTGTAAGCTGCTTCACCTAGGCCATTTACTACACAGCCAAGAATTGAAACCAATATTGGTTTTATTATATGCGCTGTTCTTCGTTCCACTTCTGACACAACATTAATAACGTCAAACTGCTGCCTTGAACAAGATGGACATGATATAATGGTGACTCCTCTATTTTTAATATGTAGACCTTTGCATATTTCGTACGCTATGGGTAATTCTTCTTCTGGCGGAACCGATGCGGATACCCTGATAGTGTCACCTATACCATTGTACAAAAGATACCCTATTCCCATAGATGATTTTACTGAGCTAGAAAGCATACTGCCAGCCTCAGTAACACCCAAATGCAACGGATAATCGCATTTTTGCGATAAAAGTTCATAACTTTTAATCATCAGCATAACGTCAGATGCTTTAACGCTAATCTTTATTTGTTCAAAGTCCATATCTTCCATGGTTTGCACAGCGTCTAAGGCGCTTTCTACTAACGCCTCTGGACACGGTGAGCCATATTTTTCTAACAATCTAGGTTCTAAAGAGCCAGCGTTAATTCCGATTCTTATCGATGCGTTACAGTCTTTTACGGCGGCAATTATTTCTCTTGCGTGTTTTTTATCAAATAATGTACCTGTGTTAATTCTTATACAATGTGCACCACCTTTAACAGCTTCAATTCCTCTTCTGTAATGAAAATGAACATCTGCAACAACTGGTATAGGGCTTTCTTTTACAATTTCCGGTATTGCAGCGGTTGATTCTACATCTGGTACGGAGACCCTAATTATTTCGGCACCATTGTTAAAACAACGCATAATCTGCTTTATTGTCGCTTTTGCGTCAGATGTTTTTGTGTTTGTCATTGTTTGTATCGACACAGGGTTGTCGCCACCAACCTTAACGCTACCGACGTTAACCGTTTTTGTTTTACGTCTGTTTATATACCGAAATGACCCCTTTGCATTTTTACCAAGCATAAAATGACACTAATAAAATTACAAACCAATAAAGGTAAATATAAAATAACAAGTGGCGGGAGTGACGGGGCTCGAACCCGCAACCTTTGCCGTGACAGGGCAATGCTCTAACCAATTGAGCTACACCCCCAAACAATAACAGTGAATAGCTGCTATAAATTACTAAACACTGCAAAGTAGGAACTAGAATAGTTGTATCGTAACACATTGTTACAATTAATATCAACATTTTTTTAACTAAAATGTGTAATTAATTAAAACAGTATTTTATTGTAAAAACTATAAAGGTGGGATTTTATTATAGCCGTTACACTGAATAGAGCTATTTGGGACAAAAAAGCTCTCTGACTTTAAAGCAATTAAGGGATTGTATCGCAGTGAAGTATCTCTACGTGTAGCTTTTACAAGTAATGGAATATTTTTTATCTTCTTTACCATTTTTGTCACCTTACCAACTTTGCTGTTTTGCTTATTTTTAAATTTAACGCCTTTAGAAATAAAAACCATACAAAAGAATGCGAGTATTCCAATCGTGGTAGAAATAAATATCCTTAACATTAAACTGTTATCAAATGTAAGCGAGTATACAAGGTTAAGCAGATAACCTAATAAAAACCTCAGATTAGCAACACCTATACTGATGATTTTCATGTTATTTGTCGTTCCCATTTGTATAAAGTCGAAAATCAATATTAAATACCAACTATCCCCTAATATGGACGTTAAATAAGGTATTAAATGCCACATAATGTTTAAGTGTGTATCTTTGGATATTAAAAACTGAAAAAGTAATATAATGCAAGATGCGATAGTTGGCAGTATGGAAGCTATTATAAATTGTAAACGCATTGGAAGAACTTTTTTTTTAACAAAAAAGTTACCCAAGCCTATACATATAATATACATTAACGGTGTAATGGTAATTAACTGTGATGGAGCTATAGTAATACCATATACGGTTTGCTTCATGGTAATAGCCTGTAAATGCCAAGATGTCCATAATTGGGAGATAATTGCAAACTGAGGGGTAATTGTTAAAGTTAAGAAAATAACTTTTAAAACCGCTGATCTTTCCAATTTTAGATTGGAATTATATTTATGAACAGATTTTTTTACAGTATTAACTTTGTTAACAACCCCTTTAATGGAATTCTTAATTTTACCCTGTATAGAAAATATATAAAAAACTTGAATTAAAGAAAAACAGAAAGCAGCACCCAAAACAACAGAGTATGATAACTTAGGTGCAATTAAAAGAGACAACATTATCCCAGAACTACCAGAAAACTGAAAATAAGCTATTACTCTCCTAGATAAAGATGTTTTGTATTTTGATAATGAGATTGTTAAGTCTTGCAATATAGACATAATTGACGATTGAGATACGCCGTCTAAGCCAAGAATCCCTATAAATCCTAATAAAAACAAAAATGGATGTTTGCTGTTTATGCCGTAAATAGCGGTAAGGTAAAAGATTGGAGTTAAAATAGCGGCAACGCGCAAAACTTTGCCTTCGGAAAATTTAACAGACATTAAATAACCTAAAAAACTTACAACGGCACCAATCAACATAGAAGATGTTATCCACAAACTTGCCGTTCCTGTAGAGACATTAAAAACTTTTAAGGAGGCCATCATTACGATACCTCTAAAGCTAAAAGTCCCTGCCCTTTGTAAGAAATTAATTTTTAAGATTGCTTTAAAAACCTTTAGGATTGTTTTTTTCTTTATAGGCTTCATGGGGGAATATTGGAAATAAAACAAACGCAAAAAAGCAAGGTCGATGTTTATGTTAGTTTAAAACAAACTTATTTGCAATTAATAGATTTACGAATACCTTTATAAAATTACTTGTTGGTTTTATATGTTGTTAAATTAGCATTACAATATATTACAAATCCAAGAAATAGAGTTGTTAAGTTATAAATATGTTATATAAAATAGGTCTTACATCAATTAAAGGTTTCACCAATATAGAAGATGAAAAAGTAGACTTCTGCAAGTTAAGGCTATCTTATATTACAAAATTATTAAATATTGCATCAGTGTTAAATATTAACGTGTCCCCGTTTTGTATAGCACCAATAGACAGCGCTGCGTGTTCTTACGTAGAATCGCTAGATGGGATAATTCTGACGGGTGGCGATTTAAACATACATCCCTCTGTTTATTCCGATATTAACAATGGTAAGTCGTCTGGTTGTAATAAAGTTAAAAATATCGACTCAAGCGGACGTATAGAGTTTGAAATTGACCTGATTAAGCGCTTTATAAAAGCTGGAAAGCCTGTGCTTGGAATTTGTCTTGGTATGGAAATTCTTAATATATCACTTGGCGGAACCTTAGAGCCAATCGATTGTCCAACAAAGTATAATTTTTTTGAAAAATCACCAAACAAGATAACAAAAGAAAAAACATTATTTGTTTTACAAAATGGGTGTAAAGTTTACGAAAAACAACAAAAACAAAGTAATATATGTAAAAAAGTTAATCATTTTAAAAAATCAACTTACGCTGATGCGGTGTCTATATTTCATAATACATATATGATAGTAGACGAAATTAGCCAACGGGCAATAAATAAGGTAAATTTAAACAATATTGCAAAGGTAAAGAAGGTAATTAAAACCAATTCTGCACATTCTTACCGCGTTCATAATGTTGGAAAAAACTTATTGCCATTTTGTTTTACAGGTGACGGAGGTGTGGAGGGGATAATACATAAAGAGCATCCATTTGCAATTGGTGTGCAATGGCACCCAGAATTAACAAAAGCTATACCAGATTTTGATAACAATAGCAAGTATGACCCTTTTTACCGTTTTTTGCTTACTTTAAAGCAACAACGCTAAACTAACGCAACTAATTACTGCACGTTACTATATGCACCGTGCAGATGTAAATTAATTATCAACCCTACCTTTGTGAGATTTATTGCAAAGTTTACCATTAAAAACCCTCTAATGGTAAATATAACATAAATCTAAATTATCTAATAAAGTTATAAAAATAAAAACTTTAAATGCGGTAGCTTGTAATTGTTAATTTATTATAAGTATAAAGTCTATTGTTTGCTGTGTAACTTTGTTACGGTATGGTGGTTAAGTGTTTTTAATGTATCTAAGTAAAGCGCAATATGGTAACTGTTGTATTTACCTAAAATTGGGTAAAACTTATACGCTAGTGCTTAAAATTGGACATAATATTAGTTAACAAGTGTAGCCTATGTGTAAATATCTTCCATAGTGCTAGATAAGTGCTTTTTTTTATCTCTTAATTCTTGTTTTATTTTATCTATTTCTTCTTCCGGTAGCGACAGTTTATCTAATATTGTTATACCATTTAAATGGTCATTTTCGTGCTGAAAGCAAATTGCTTCGATACCGCATAGCTTTCTTGATTTCTTTTGACCTTTTTCGTTAAAATATTTAACTGTAAGCGATTTATATCTTTCAACCAAAACAGAATTATTTGGTAGAGATAAACAACCTTCGTCAAAAATAATTTTTTCACTACTAAGGTTGTCAACAGTTGGGTTACCAAAAAATTCAATTTTGCTACCAATTTGGTCAAGACTGTCGTTTGGCTTTTCATAATTGTTAACAAGCATAATAAAAAATCTACTAGAGATACCGACTTGCGGCGCTGCAAGACCAATGCCACCAGCTACACGCATAAGATTGGACATTTTAGATAAAAAATCTGTATAACTGTCGTCAAATATGTTTATCTCATCAGCAACGCGTTTAAGTACTAGCTCTGGCCATAGATGAATTTTTAATATTTTACCCATAACTATAACTAATTACTAATAAATAAAATTAACAATAAAGCGACAACGGTACATTGGTGAATAAAAACACCAGAGTAATTATATAAAACACAAATTATACTAACGTAACGTTGCGTTGTTTATTTACTGCGTGTTACGTTGTAACAAATAAACAACAGATTTTGCCTCATTAATAAGGCTAATAATTTCTGTTTCTATATCTGTGCTTAGAGTTTTTGTTTTTATAATTTTATTAGATAAATTAGATTTGCTTGTTCTTAGCATATCTTTAACGGTAAACTCTAGCTTTTTTATATATTTAATGTCGATATCGCTAAGGTAATCGTTTGTTGCAGCGTACAACATAACCGCTTGCTCGTCTAAAGAGCATAATGCGTTTTCGTCCTGCTTCATAACCTCCGATACCTTCTCACCTTTTCGTAAAGCTTGCAATGTAGCTTCATCAAGGTCAGATCCAAATCTAGCAAATGTTTCAAGTTCACGAAATTGAGCTAAATCGAGCTTTATTTTGCCTGCAACAGATTTTATAATTTTTGTTTGAGCTGCACCTCCAACCCTAGAAACGGAAAAACCTATATTAACCGCTGGTCTAAAACCTGCGTTAAATAAATCGGTTTCCAAAAATATTTGTCCATCCGTGATGGAAATAACATTTGTCGGTATATATGCCGATATATCGTTAGATTGCGTTTCAACTATTGGTAATGCAGTTAACGACCCACCGCCCTCTTTATCGGACATTTTTGCAGCCCTTTCAAGTAAACGGGAATGTAAATAAAATATATCAGAAGGGTACGCTTCGCGACCGGGTGGACGACGTAACAGTAAAGACATTTGCCTATACGCAATAGCATGTTTTGTTAAATCGTCATAGACAATCAGCGCATGCATGCCGTTATCTCTAAAATATTCACTAAGTGTACAACCAGCGTATGGAGCCAAAAACTGCAAAGAGGCTAAGTCGGAAGAAGATGCGACTACCACAATCATATCTTTTAAAGACCCGCTTTTTCTAAATGAGTCCACTATACGAGCAACGGATGACCTTTTTTGACCAATTGCGACATAAACGGTAAATATTTTTTCGGAATCGTTTTTTGCCTGCTTGTTTAAAAGTGTTTGATTTCGTATTGTGTCGATACATATGGATGTTTTTCCTGTTTTTCTATCGCCAATAATTAGCTCTCTTTGCCCTCTGCCAATTGGTATCATGGAGTCGATAGACTTAATACCTGTTTGCAACGGTTCAAAAACTGGTTGACGACTCATAATACCTGGTGCTTTTACTTCTATTGCTTTATTTTTTTCACTTTGTATTGGACCTAGTCCGTCAATTGGGTTACCTAACGCATCAACAACTCTGCCAAGGAAATTTTTACCAACTGGTACAGAAAATACCTCACTGTCTCTTTTAACTTCCTGACCTTCACGTAAATGCTCGATGGAACCAAGAACTACGACACCTACAACGTCTTCATCAAGGTTTAAAACCATACCTTTTGTACCGTTTTCAAAAGTAACACTTTCGCCAAGTGTAACATTTTTTAAACCAGCAATAATAGCTGTCCCATCGGATATAGAAACAATAAAACCAACCTCTGTGTAATCTACGGTGTGTTTATATTGGCTAATAGCCGATTGTAATTGAGAGAAGATATCTTTAGACATACCGAAAAATAAATAAACTTAAACTTAAACTTAAAAAACCAAAAAACCAAGAACAAACCAGACCTCTAAACCTAACGCAACTTATCAATACTTAAAGATGAAAGTAAACTATTTAATCTATCAGCAATAGAGTTGTCAAGTTTCCAAAAATCAACAAACAAAGTCCAGCCGTCAAGTAGATCATTATTAACTTCTAAAGAGAAATTAACCCTGTTATTGCACATTTTACTAATTTTGTCATACAATAAATCGACTTTTTTTGTAGATAGCTTTTTTGAAACAAGTAATCGAACCTTTTTAACACCAACAGTCTCCCCAAAGGACTTTAAAATACTTTTTAGCAACCTTTTACCATCAACAGACCTTAACGCAGCCTCTGCTAATATGGCAACAGGTGGGTAAAGAATGTTATCAAAACACTCTTTTAAGCCATATTTGGAAATAGCATTTCCGCAACCGTCGGTAACGCCGCTAGACGAGCTAACAAGACCCGTTTTAAGCATTTTTCCTGACTCGGTATGGAAAATAGCTTTCTCAACATACATTAACTGCTTATAAACCAACCCCGCAGGGACGCAGCTCACGCTAGACCAATTTTGCAATAACGCAGAAACAACAGATACAGCTTCTCTTGCAACCATAAAGAAAGAAACTTACACACTAAAGCTTCAAGATAATTACCAAGATATATTAATTGCTAAAAACGCTTTAACTTGGAACTAACAGAAACTAATAAAATAAACAAAAAGTATAAACAGGCTTGAATAAAAAAAAAAAATGTCAAGCAATACTTATTATGTAACATAAACTAACAATTGCAACCTTAGTACAATTTTATTGTAAACAAAGCCAATAAAGAGATGTAATTAAAGAAACTAACAACTTATCATGTTAAGATTAAGTTACTAAGTGTGATAGATTTATAGCGTTTTTGTCTTTTCCATACCCTATTATGTTAATATTTTATTATGCTCTGCAATGTTCAAATTAATTTATAAAAAGAAATGCTAAGAATAAATAATTGTAGATCTACAAAAACAACATCTCCAAAAAAACGCTAAGACACCGCCCATTATGGCGTTTAGGTGCGTTATAAATGTAATTTTGTCCAACTGTTAAATATGTAGTGTTTAGATAAGGTTAGTTTTGTCCAACTGTTAATATGTAGTTTTTTACTAACTGTTATATTTGTAGTGTTTTGGTAAATGTTGTTTTTACTAACCGCTAACTATTGTATTGTATGGTATGTTTTGTTTTAAAAAGGGTTTTAACGATTTTGCCAATTGTTAAACTTAAACTTAATATTATTGTGCAGCGTTACAGCTACGATACACCGTTACAACTTAGCGGTTTTATTTTTTACTTACCCCCGTTAGACTACCCCCTTATTAGCGTGTGTAAGAGTAATTATTTTACAGCTTAACAGCGGCTTAGCTACTGTAAACTATACCTTTTACAATTGAAGATATTTTAACAATCTGTTTTTTTTCCAAAACAGAACCATCCAAAACCTCGGCCAGCTCGTCGGATGATAAATCAGCAATATCTTGCATTGTATTAATTTTTTTATCCATCAAAACTAAACATTCTTTTTTTGTTAAATAAGGTAATTTACCAATTTCTTCAGTGTCAAAGCCAACGGTTTCTGCTTTGCTATAGTATTCTTTGCAAAGCTTTTCATGCCACTCAACCGCACGCGTGTGTAGCTCAGAAGCAATTTTATCGTTAAACCCCTGTATTTTTCCTAAGTCGTCTACTTCTGACTCGGCTATTTTTACAACAGAAACAAAACCCTCAGATATTAATAATTGGGCAATAATTTCATCAATATCAAGGGCGGTTTTAAGCTCGGATATTGTTAACTGTAGTTTGTCTATTAATTTCTGACTTCTTTCTTCTTCAGAAACAATATTAAGGTCGAAACCTAATATTTTAGAAGCTAGTCTAACGTTTTGACCTCTTTTTCCAATTGCTAAACTTAGCTCCTCAGTGCGAACAATTACATCAATAACATCGTTATCGTTTTCATCTTTTGCAATTTCGATTCTTACTGGTTTAGCTGGCACTATAGCATTTCTAGCAAACGTAACAACGTCCCTATCCCATAATATAATGTCGACCTTTTCACCTTTTAGCTCATCTACAACCTGCGAAACTCTAGAGCCTCTAGCACCAATACAAGACCCAACAGCGTCAATTCTAACATCTGAAGACCAAACGGCAACTTTAGCTCTAGAACCTGGGTTTCTAGCAATTTCTTTTACCTCTACTAACCCATCGCCTATTTCTGGCACAACATCGCTAAGTAAGCTTAATAAAAATTCATTCGATGTCCTAGATAGGATAATCTGAAAATCGTTGTCACTTCTACGAACCTCAGATATTGACGCGCTAACTTTTTCTTTTTCCCTAAAAGTTTCGCCAAAAATCATTCCTTCTCTAAGAATAATAGCTTCTGCTTTACTGCCTATAGAGACAATGCAACCAAATTTTGTTGCCCTTTTAACTAATCCTGTAACAACCTCGCCTTCTCTTTTTTTGAATTCGTCATATTCAACTTGTTTTTCGATAGATTTTATTTTACCAAAAATATTATTTTTTATAATATTTGCAATTTTCCTTTCTGTAGTAACATCTGGCAACAATTGTTTAACAGTGCCACCAATGGTGCAATCTGGGTTAATTCTTTTGGCAACGGAAAAACTAATATATAAGCTTGGATCCCTGTCCTCTTCTTCGGTAACAATCATGTCCCTGTACAGGTTAACTTCGCCGCTTTGTCTGTTCATGCTTACGCCTATGTTGTCAGCGTTGCCATATCTATCTTTTGCAGAATCGAGAATAGAACTCTCAATAATCTCAAAAACTTCGTCTTTAGAAATACCTTTGCTTGAAACAAGAAATTCTATCGCATCCATTATCTCGGTGCTAGCCGTTATTTTATCGGACATTTACAAAAAAATAAATTTTTAAAATTAAAAAACAAAAATATGGTAAAATGTAAGTAACCAAATTATAAGTTATAAGCGTTACAAGAAGTTTGGTAAGTGATTCTTTCAAACACAACTAACAACTATAAAAAACAACAATATAACATGGAACGTATGAAATACGACCATATAAATAAGTTATTGTCAACATACTAGCTAAAATAATATATCAACCAAAGCTAATATGTTAATTAAAAATAGGTTAATTACGCATTAGACAAACTAGTATGTTGCGGACATTTTAACGATCTAAGGTAAAGAACTGTGTATTTTGTCTCATTTTGCTGGTGAAAAAGTAAAATGTTTATTTTACAACAATGTAAAATTTGTATATTTATATACTGCGTCTATATTTAGATTACTTATTGCTTTTATTTATTTTAAACCTGATTGTAAAATAACTTATATTATTTGTTTAACTTACAAACGGCTTGATTACTCAATTGTTTCCCTCGTAAGCGCGGTTATAGTTTATTACTTCACGAGTCCGTCATGGTAAATCTGCTATTCTGCTATATCAAAGCGCCAAATACAGTAATACCCTTTTTTGTTACCTTAGGTGATCTATTTTTTGTTAGTTTTTGCTGTATTGCTTAATATGTTTAACAATTTAAAGTACAACACAGTCCGCTTTTGTAAAAAGTATAGAAAAAACAATAAAAGAAGGTAAAAAATATTAATCTGACAGCTCCATTTGTTAAATAACGTTTTGCTAGATTGAGGAGAAAATTTAAATCTAGTTAAGTTTGGTATGCTATTTATTGATAGCTCTGAATTTAATAGAAGGATTTATTTAAAATTTAACCTTAGATGGTAAAAATGCTATTGCATTAATGCGGTTACTAAGTAGGTAAAGTAGTTAAATTTATCCAATTTGAAGATTTTGCAATTAGCAAAAAATGGCAACTAAATTATTGACTTTAGGAAAATTTATAATTATCAGTTTGTCGTTTCAATTAAATTAACTTATTGTTTTAGTCTATGTTTGAACAAGGTAAAAATATTTCATATGATTTTTCGGGTCAAAATATTTTAATAACAGGCGCAACTGGTGGCATTGGTAGTGCGATAGCAAAAATGTTTTTAGAAGCTAATGGTACGGTTTGCTTAGTTAGTACAAGACAAGAGAAATTAGACAAACTACTTGCGGGAGAATTTGCGAGATTTGACAAAAACAACATATATACCCAAGTTTGCGATTTTACAAACCAAGAAGACGTTGAGTCGCTTGTTTTTAGAGCAACAAAGTTAATGGATGACAAGTTAGATATTTTAGTATGCAACGCTGGTATAACAATGAACGGTATGTTAATTAGAACCAAAAATGAAGATTTTGACAAAGTTATGCAAGTTGATTTGAAAGCAAATTTTATACTTAATAGGGAAGCGTCAAAAGTGATGCTAAAGCATAAATATGGCAGAATTGTAAATATTTCATCAATTGTTGGTCTTGTTGGCAATGTTGGTCAAGCAAGTTACGCAGCCGCTAAGGCGGGTTTGATAGGGTTAACAAAAACTGTTGGTTTGGAATTTGCAAAAAAAGGTATAACCGCAAATGTAGTTGCACCGGGTTTTACGCAAACTGCAATGATTGAAACAATACCAGCAAGTATACAAGAGGCATTGCTAAAAGATATACCAATGCGACGCAACGGTACGGTTTACGAAATCGCTGCAGCGGTATTGTTTTTAGCCTCAAAAGAAGCCAGCTATATTACCTCAACGGTTTTAAACGTTAGCGGTGGCTTAGTAAGGCTATAGGGGTCAATATTTTAACATTACAGCCGTGCGTTGCACAATAAACAGTGTTAAGGTAGGTAATGTTGCGACTTGTTAATAACTTACTGTATTAAGGTAGAAATTTAATTATTTATTGTTTTTACGAGCTAACAAATATCAAAATACTTAAGCGTTTTTTCTTTAACCTTGTTTTTTATATTCTTTTCTTTAATCAATCATCATTTTGTTGTTAAAAAGGGTCTGTAAAATGATTTATTGCTTACTACTTAGCGGTATTTAATTGTAACAAACGGTGGCTGTTGCTTTCGTTTCACAATGTTAAACCTGTACTCTCTTAAGCCAATTTAACAATCAACAGGTTAATACTGGCGTGTGGTACTGTAATATGTACGAACTTTGGCGTATGTAGCGCGTACGCTATCTTAATACTTTGCTTTTTTTATTTTACTTACAATACAACCAATGAAACCATTTTTAATATCAATAATAGAATTTAAAATATACCAACTGCCAATTGCTATTTGGTTATTGGTAGTTGCGTCGGTATACCTAACAATAAAGTTACGCTTTATTAACTTTAGGATGATACCAAATGCGTATTTTGCCCTTGTTAAAGATACCGAAAAAGCGGTCAGCAAAGAGGATAAAAAGCAAAAAATGTCACCACTAAAAGCGTTTTTTATTCAAATTTCGGCAACTCTTGGTCTTGGTAATATATCTGGTAGTGTTTTTGCTTTATACACTGGCGGTCCTGGGGTAATACTGTGGATAATAATACTTGCGCCATTGTTTTCTATTGTTAGATTTAACGAGATAATACTTGGTCAAGTTTATAAACAAAAAAACAAAAAAACAGGTAAAATGGTTGGCAATCTAGCGTTTATTTTATCAAAAGGTTTTAGTAATAAGTACGTAAAGGTAACAGGTTTAATATGGGGCGGTATTTATTCAATAATAATGATCTTCAATGTTAGTATTTGGTCGGGTTTTCAATTAAATCAATCTATCGCATCACTTACTAACAGTACGGGGATTTTTAATAAAAATAGCAATTCTATTGCTCTATTTCCAACAATACTAACTATTATAATGCTATGTTTGGTATTCTTTTTGTTAAATGGTGGTATAAAAAGAATTGCAAACGCTATGCAAACTATGATATCTGCAATGATAACAATTTATTTTCTATTGTTTGTTTGGACATTGGTTGCAAAATATAGTTGTGTGCCGTCTGTCTTGCGGTTAATATTTCAATCTGCATTTAACTTTAAAGCTGTTACAGGTGGTGCAATTACGGCAATTTTAGTTGGTGCAAACAGGCTTGTGTTGGCGGCCGAAATTGGTATTGGCACCGGCTGTATACCTTACGCATCGTTTACCGAAAAATACTTTGCAAAGCAAGCTTTTTTTGGATTAATAGAAACTGTTCTAGTTGCATTTATGATTTCGATTGGCGCAATAATGTTGCTACTACTTGGGGCAGATATAAACAGTGTCGCCCCTAACGATATTGGTATAAATTTAACAAAAAACCTAGTGTCAAACGGTCTTGGTGTAATACCAAATATTGCACTACTGATAACGGTATTTTGCTTTAGTTTTACAACACTAGTTGGAAATGGCTATTATATAGATACAATGATTAGGTTTTTCTTTCCAAATATAAAAACCTTTTTCGTAATGTTTGTTTATATTTTAACCTCTGCCGTTTTAAGTGCTATTAACGCGTTCTCTTTAATATCTATAATAGACATCCTGCTACATATAGTGATTTTATTAAACTTGGTAACTATTGCGTCATTTGCTAAGGTGTCGCAAAGCCATTTAGATAAATACCTCTATAGAATAAAAACTTTTAAAAAAGATGTAAACAAAGGTGTGAGTAAATAAATAAAGGTATTTTACACACTCCCACCCTCTAAATATCCAGCTTGCAACATGCCAGTAATCAAGTAATGTCGTTTTTATCGTTTGTCCGTCCATGTTAATGGTTAATGTTAAACGATAGCGCTATTTTGGTAATTTTATTTTGGTAATTAAGTAATTATATATTTATTTATCTAGCCATATACATTTTACCATTGTGTGTGTAATTGTATTATTTTAACTATAAAAGGTAGTTTAGCAATTGTAACAGGTGTGACACAATTGCGTATATATAGAATTTTAAATAATCGTTATAGTTATAGTTATAAAATAATTAAAAATTTAAAATATATAACAAAGGCGAAATGTTAAAATTGATTGTAAAAGAGACTAAACGTTTAATTCTATAGTTAGATGCCAAGTAATAAATACTCTAATTTGTCTCAAAGTAGAGAAGGAATTTACGTTATACGCTTTAACGTAAAAGACTGTAATACTTTTAAAATCCCAAACAAAGCAAATAAAAAGATGTTTATTTAAGATATTTTAGAAAAAAGTTGATTAGATTTTTATTACAAGAAAATAAACAATAAAATACCGTCAACAACTTAAATAAGAAATAAAAATTCCCGCCATCAATAATGCAATCTATACGTTAAGAGGGTGTAAAGGTAATTTATGTCAAAACATTAATGTAAGCATATGAACTAGTTAGTGCAATATACTGCTGGTACTTACGGATGGTGTGCAAAATTAACACCTATAGAATGTGTAAAATTTAAAAAGATATTGTGATCCGATGATGTTTTTAGAGTAACGAACAGAAACATAAGCAAGATGATGCAACAGAGAGAGTTAAAAAGTCTAGCTTCTTTGTTTTTGAGTTAACATTGCTAACGCAAAATACAATATAGTGGTTGATTTGAAAAAATATAAACACTTTTAAGAATTCAAACAAAAGGCGCTAAACTGGCTCTATTGATTTTAGTTACAAGTAACATAGGGTAAAAAATAACTCTGTTACTCTTTTTTTAAAGATGGTCTTGTAAAAACGCTACTGTGTATCTTTTGGTTAACAGTGTAGTTTACAATATCAATAGATACATTATCCTCCACAGATGAACCAGATACGCCAACAAAAATTAATTTAATTTCTGGCTCTCTTTTAAATATCAATCTCACGGCACCTTCTGATGGATCTTTTGCGAGCCTAAAAATAAATTCCATAATATTCTTGTTCGTGTGTATTTTTTCAAACAAAAAGTTACCAGACGATATTGATTCAGTTAATAAGGCGTCGATTACTGGATTTTGAGAACGCATTGGAAATGTCTCATTGGAATCTTTATCTAGATAAAAATTTTTGCCATTTAGAGAGAAAATTTTCAGTAAAAATGACCCTGTTTCGTAATCTATGATTACTGATTTTTTATTTTTATCTATATATATTTTTCCTTTACTTGTTCCGTCCATAGCGGACTGTGTAAAAGATGTAGTAACGGTTCTGGAGTTAAACAAATGGCTGTTAACTAGGTTAACTTCTTTTTTGTATTTTTGCAACAGTTTCGCGCTAGACATAGCTGCGGCAACAAGGTTTGGCTGACTTAACGCAAGAGTGAATGATAAAGATAAAATAACAAATGAGACGTTAAAAAATTTACCGTAACGTAACAATAATGACTTTAATAATTTTATTTTAAACGTATTAAGCACCTTCGTAAAAATAAATGAAGTAGTGAGGTAGTTTATGTTTGTTATTCATAATCTTTGTCGTCTGGCACAGCTCCGCCGTCACTCTGTTCTTCCGACTTTTGCGTTTCACTTTCTAACTGATCTAATGTAGAAAAGTCAATTTTTTTACGCCTATATTCTATAGCTGATACAGTTAAAATTGAGCTTACAAAAATTATAGACAACGTAGCTAATATTTTATTTCGCACCGCGTCAAAACTGCCCGGCATAAAATTGCCCATTTTGTTAGATAAAAGACCTTGATCCTCAGAGTGAGAGAATAAGAAAATTAACAACAAAATAACACCTGAACTAAGCCCTAACGATAGGAGTGATAATTTTAAAAACGACATATTGAAAATTACTTTTACCTTCACAAATGATAACTTTTATAAAAATAATGTAACATGTATAAATGAAAAAGCAAGAAAATATATTTACCGTTTTTAATCAATATAAAAACGCAAAGTAGATAAAATATAACAATATATAATTATTTTAGTAATTAAATAATTATTATACCTAATAACAGCTAAGGGAGGAATTGTTGTGTTTGTCTTAACGGTGGGTAAAAAACTTGCATTAGTTGTGTAAATAGCTATATAAAAACGCAAAGTTAGTGGTGCAACTGAAAAATATATTGTTACACTAAATTGTATATCAAGTTAGAATTGTACTATTTTTTTATTTAACACTCTTAACGGCTATACGTGTAGATGGCTGTATTCGCTGTTTTTTGGTTACGCTTGTGGTTTTTTCTACTTGCTGCTTATTGCTGTTTTTTAATACATGCTTGGACTTTACAATTGCTGTAACTTTTTTTGCTTTTGTATTTTTATTTGTCTCATTTTTTAGCCCTGTTGTGCAGTTTGACCATTCTTTAAAGAATTTTTTATAAAAAAGCATAGATATAGCAACCATTGGGGAAAGTAAAACATACATAAACGACATGTCTATCAAGCTATATTCTTTTTGTACAA
Source organism: Rickettsiales bacterium (assembly GCA_016735445.1). Taxonomy (GTDB): domain Bacteria; phylum Pseudomonadota; class Alphaproteobacteria; order Rickettsiales; family Deianiraeaceae; genus JAERRN01. The sequence continues at coordinate 26,186 of JAERRN010000080.1, forward strand.
CAGCTAGTATGCATAATATTGCAACCACATGAGATGTTATATTGTTAACAAATAGTAATTTCCCTATATTGTTCTTGTGAACAAAGATATGAAAAATCATTAAACAAACCAAATAGATGTAAACTGACAATACAATTTTTAAAACTAAAGATGACATAAGTACCCTGTTAAATTACACATTATATTACTAACTTTTACTAAAACTTTATACTCGCCGTTTGTTTTTTGAACAATGACTTGATGTTTTAATGATTTTTTTTTTATCCTTTTCTGTGGTAATAGCGGTATTTTTATTTACTTGCGTTAACTTTATAATTGGTTGTTGTTTTTTTATCACACCTAATTTCCCACGTTTTGACGCTAAAAGCTCCTGATGTTTTAATTCTTTTTTATAACGACGCTTACCTGAGTTGTAATAAGATTTTAAACGTTTAAAATGAGCAAAAACAATAGAAATAGATTTCTTTAAAAATTTTTTATTTGTAATTTTTTTTACAAACCTAACAAATGGTTTTATTTTTTTTGCGCTAACGCGTTTGTTGCCAATTATCTTCGTCAATTGCGTGTCTGGCAACGAATTAAGCAATGGTTTGTCTATACCGTGCACAAGCATAGTATTGTTGCTTTTGTCAACAGACACAACAGCGGTTCCTGGCGTCATTGTAATCGCTGCCGCATTCATTAGTATGTTTATGTCTGAATTAAATTTACGAAAAGTAACCCTACTAACGGAGGATGTAAATTTAATATTTTGACCGTTAATTAACCTTAAAACTTGAACAGTGCTAACTACCATGTTTTTTAACATAAAGGGAATATAGGTTAGCCCTTTTTTAGAAATACATAAATCTGGCAAAATGCCAATTTTAGACATAATTGCAACCGTTGCTATAGACGAAAGAACCATCCAAACAAGCAACTGCGTATGAAACAAACCCGATAACAGTACCCAAAATATAACCAAAAACAAAAACATTTTTACTTTTTTGTTTTTAAAAAAATTTTGCATAAGTACAAACATAATGCCAAAGTATTAAAATGCTAAAAACTGCTGACTGTGTAAAGTGTAATACTAAAGTATATTAAAATACAAATATCTTTATTAACACTTTTACCGCAAAGTAACAACGGGTAAGAAGGACTTACTATTTGCCGATACAAAATGCTCCAAATATGCTATCAAGTACGTCTTCAGACCCAACCTGCCCAACAACGGTAGAAAGCATAGTAGCAACACTATGTAAGTTACTAGCAATTATCTCTGAGGAGTCGTTTAATGTCAATGTTTCCAACAACTGTGCTGATTTTGCTAATAAAGAAACGCTTCTGTCAGATGTTACGGCAGAATTTAGCCCCATAATAAAGTCGGTTTTTATTACTTCTTCTATTGCGCTCATAAGTTCGTTAATGCCTTTTTTTGTCTCTGCTGAAACCGCTAACACTGTTGACGTTTTTAATACTGGGTTTTGATTGTTTTTTTTATTATTAACAACAAAGTTAGTAACGCTATAGATTGCGTTTTGCAACTGACTGACTGAGTTAGCGTTAAGTTGTGCGCCGTTTTGCATTACATTTTTTTGCGTAGATTCTTCAATTATATCAATTTTGTTTAAAACGATAATATCTTCTATTGTTTTTGTAAAGTTTTGCATTGATGCTAGCTGTTGCGTAACTGGCTTTGTTGCATCTATAACTAAAATACCAATATCGACCATTCTTTTTTTGTTTAGCGCTCTTTTAATTCCTTCTTTTTCAATTTCGTCATCAGATTCTCGTATTCCCGCTGTGTCTACCAGTGTAACAGCGACACCGCCTATTTCAAGATTAACACTTAATATGTCCCTCGTTGTGCCAGCTATGTTTGTGGTAATTGCAATTTCTTGACCAGCAATTGCATTTAATAAAGAAGATTTACCAACATTTGGTTCGCCAAAAATACCAACACTAATACCTTGTTGTAATTTTTTGTAACGCCCCGCGTTGCCAACGTGCGTTTGTATGTTGTTTAATAAGTTGTTAATTTCTTGCATAATTTCTTCTTTTCCAAAATCTTCTACATCTTCTTCTGGAAAATCTATAGATACTTCTATTTTTGTTAAAATATTTATAATTTTACTGCGCCAATTAGAGTATAGTTTGCTATTTAGTCCGTAAAGCATTTCGTTCGCAATTTGGTGGTCTATTTTTGTTTGCGCCCTTATAACCGCATTAATACCTTCTGCTTGCAGTAAATCCATTTTACCATTTAAAAAAGCTCTTTTCGAGAACTCACCACGTTGTGCTATTTGAAAACCACACACATTTGCTAACAGATCAAATATTTTTCTGTTAATATACGTACTGCCGTGTAGGGATATTTCTATTACATTTTCACCTGTAAAACTATTTGGCTCTTTAAAAAGTGTAGCCAAGGCGGAATCTAGTATCGAATTATTTTTTGGATCTATAATATTAACCAATGTAGCAAACCTATGGCGAAGCTTTGCGTAACTTGGCATAATAAGGTTTAATTTTTCTAAATTATAACCAGAAACCCTAACAACATTAATAGCACCTCCAACGCCTGTTACGCTTGCAAAAATAACATTTTTACTACCGTTAAACTGGTTACCAGTTTTTAAAGTTTTACCTATATTTGCGTTTGTACCCATTATTAAAAGTTTTATAAATACAACTTAGACGAGCTTGCTATAGCCTTTTAAGCGCTATGTTTAGTATGTAATTAACATATTAAACAAATGCATTTATTAAGCAATTAAACTACGGGTTAGTTGTGTTTTAATCTTTTATTTACACTATTATCAGTAAGAAATTACAACCTTTACACCATAACAGCGGTTTTACGCCGCGCTTAAGTTGGTGTTTAGTGTTTGAAAAATAGACAAAAAACAAAAACGGGTTATAAATAACCTCTACCCATTTTTGTTTAAGTTTTAATTAATACAACAACAATGTAGGTTTATCGATGCGATTGTTTTTTTATGCAACAAAAAAGAAATAAAAAACGCACCATACGTAAAATGTAAACTAATTTACAGCATACTGTAAAATGCAAAACTAAAACAACATTAATTAGGTTATGTTGTTTGTGCAACGTTTACGTAACGTTAAACAAAGATAAATATATCGCGATGACGGTAACTAACGTAGCAACAATAGAAATGTATCCTGTTAATTGCATATTACGCTTTGTCATTTTAAGCAAATATTGGCGAAATATTGCAAATCTAAAATCTAAAATTATATAAGTTGCAACAAATGAATACAAAAGAAATGTTAAAAATACAAACCAAGTGGCACTTTTTATATTATGCATAAAAACCCAACCGTGTAACAAACCTAGTAAAGCAAAACTTACCAACATAATCGACCAAAACGATAGAATCTCTAAAAACCTGTGAGATAGCGATAAAAACAGTGTTATGTCGAACTTTAACCTTGTTATGTATGGCGAGATAACGACCCTTTGCGTGTTGCAACGGTAATTGTCTGCATTATTATTGCTAAACAACCTTTTGTTTGTTTTACTGTTAATTGAAAATGGGGGTATTTTTTTATTTATTTTTTTAACCACATTGTAATTTTATAAAATAATACAAAAATTAAACTAATGCAATAATTTTACAAGCTCTTACGTTAGTTTAATTTTGTTTATTTAATAAATGCAACAATATAGTTACTTGACGTTAATTTTTAATATTACTTTCACCGCTTTTATCTGTTGCGTTACAGTGGCAACTTTTAACTTACAATAACAAAGCCACCGCTGGACGTGATATTTTTCCTAAAATATTAAAGATGTTAATTTAAAGAGATAAACATCTGTCACATTAACACCGTTTACGGTGCTTTACTTGGGATTTTACAATTTATTGTTAAAACAGCTGTTGTGAAATATTTAACACAATGCCACTATTTGCACAAATAAATGTTAACATTTGTATATGTATATTTATATATACTTTATATAATAATTTACGTTTACAGTGTATGGGCTAAATATTACAGTTTTACTATTTTTGTTGCTATAATTTTTACAATTTTATATAACTTTTATTATTTGCAAATAATGCT
>JAERRN010000061.1 GCA_016735445.1 Rickettsiales bacterium
AGATAATGACAGACGGAAATCTTATTGTCTAAATAATAAAATCTAGACAATAAGATTTCCGTCTGTCATTATCTGCAATATATTTATATATCGTTGCCCTGTTTAATTTTTACTCAACAAGATGAAACTTCAGTCACAACTACCAATTGCAATATTGTTAATACCCTTTTTCTCATCTTGGATAAGCGCAATGTTGTTGTCTTTTAAAAAAGCAGTAAAAATAATATACGCCTTAACAGTTGTGTTGGAGCTTATTTTGATATCCTACTTATTATCTTACTTTTATCACGAGAACGTTATCTTATGCGAGGTCGGTGGCTGGCTTTATTCGGTGGGGATATCGTTCTATATCGGTAATCAAGCAGCAATGATGCTATTAGTGGTAGTACTTGGTTTTGCCATTAGCTCGCTTGGTTTTTTAAAAACAAACTACTTACCGTTGTCAGTAATGCCATTTGCGTCACTAGTTTTTGGCGGTCTTGTTGGTTTAATTATAAGTGATGATTTTTTTAACTGCTATGTGTTTATGGAGGTTTCATCTATAGCAACGTATATTTTAATTAGTTTTAATAAAGCAAAAAGAACATCTTACAAAGTTGCGTTTGACTATCTAATAGTTGGCAGTGTCGCAGGTATGATTGTGTTGTTAGGAATATTAACAATGTATGTTGCAACGGGCACATTATCCATGATAGAATTACAAGATATTATATCGAACAAGACGCACTTGTTATCTAACAATTCAATTCAATTACTTAGGTATAGTTATGTAATGATTGCAATGGGGTTTGTTTTAAAGGCCGGTTTATACCCTATGCATACATGGATGGTAAAAACGTACACTGTTTCGGCTCCAACAATTTCAAGTCTCATGTCTAGTACTGTAACAAAAGTATTTGTATTTTTATTATACAAAATTAGCATGATTTATTTTAGTAGCGAAATAGGTATAGTGTTGGTTAAAAATTTTGGCAACATACTAACAACGGTAGCGTTATTTGGTGTCATTGTTATGAGTATGAGCAACCTAGGCGAAAGAAATGTTCGCAAAGAAATAGCCGTATCATCTATGGCACAAATTTGCTATTTTACAATTGGAATCTTCGCCTTTAACAGTCTTGCTCTTACGGGTGTAATGTTGCAAATGGTCGCACATTCAATTTCAGTTTCAACGCTGTTCTTAATGTTAGACTCGTCCTTTTACGATGTCGACCCACATTACAGCCCTAGAACAACAGGGGATGTGCCAAAATACTTTTTTAGCAGAAGCGCAACCACAAAAATAGCTAGTGGCGTATTGTTACTTACAACAGCTGGTTACCCTATAACAATAGGTTTTGCAGGTAAGTGGGTATTTCTAGAAGGTGTCGCAAGCAGCAATGGATTGTATCACTTTGTACTACTATTAATTAGCGGTGCAATTGGCACTGTGTATACTTGGAGAATCTTAGAAAGGATAACTTTTTTTGATTACGTTCATAAGAACCATCAGACAAACACAAAGCAATCTAACTTTTTAAAAATAGTGTCAGTTATTTCTGTTTTTTTAGTAATTGCGTTAGGGCAATTTGTTTTAACTAACCACTTTGTAGAGTCTGGCACTTTTAAAAATTACTATTTTAACCTTAACGCAATAAATGAGTAAGGTATTTATTTACCTCTTATTTACCTATTTGTTATTGCTTACTTGTTACCCATCTATTTATTGTTTACTTATTTGCTTACTTACCGTTGCTTACTTGTAAATTTAAAAATAGTGTCAGTTATTTCTGTTTTTTTAGTAATTGCGTTAGGGCAATTTGTTTTAACTAACCTAACTAAATGTTTGTTGTCTACCTTTTGTTTGCTTGTTATATAATACAGATCCAACATAGACCCATAAACTAATAAATAATAAGAGTACACAGCATTTGTGTGGCTATACGTTGTTATTGCTGCACAAATAAAAACTAAAAGTGCGTATCACAATGAACCCGCAGTGTAGTAAACATTAAAAATGTAAAAAGAAACGCTACTTAGCTAGCGCATAGTAAGTAGCGAACAATTATATTAGCAATTATTGCTCTAAATCTCAATTGAGTCAGAAGATATATCGTTAAAAAAGTAACCTGTCATCTGTGCTTCAATAGAGACACGATCACCAACCTTACCTACACAGCTAAAACGATGAAAAATATTATCTTTAGTCCTCTTGGTGCTCACGTGGCTCGCTTTAACTCTCAACACATCACCAGGTAAAACTTCGCTACGTAATTTAACCTTATCAAGTGAAACCATACGAACGCCAACCTTTACTTTTGAACGATCTAAAGGGTGGTGATCTCTAAAATAAGCAAGTAAAGTACATGCTTGTGCGCACGATTCAATCATTACAACACCAGGTGTAACGGGGTAACCTTCAAAGTGACCCATTAAAGAATGTTCAGCAATAGTTGTAGCTTTTATCGCAACAACGTAATCCATACAAACTTCCTCAACTCTATCAATAAGTAAAAGAGGCCATCTTTGCGGCAGTACTCTTAATATTTTATCAGAACCAAACGGCAGTTTTAATTTAGACAAATCAAAACCTTTGAAGTTTTTTTCCTCCTTTTTCGGAGCTGAACTAACGTTATTTTCGGACATAAAAGAAAAAATTAAAAAAATTAATAACAATAGACAGCATTAAACCATCTTGACATTAACAAACCTTCTACCGCCTTTACCGTATGTAAAGTCAACAACACCATCACACAAAGCAAACAAGGTGTGATCGGTGCCAATGCCAACATTCTTACCAGCGTGATAAGGTGTGCCTCTTTGACGTATAATTATGTTCCCACTTTTAGCCGCATGACCGCCAAAAAGTTTAACACCTAATCTTTTGCCACAAGAATCTCTACCATTTCTAGAACTACCACCAGCTTTCTTGGTTGCCATAAAATAAAACCTATAAAATACATAAAGTAGCTGTTAAAAACAAAACTACTTAGTTAGTTACTTAATATCTACTTTTTCTATCAAAACTTGAGTATACATAGCGCGAAACCCCTTTCTTTTTTCAAAACAAGAAGTACGACGCTGCTTTTTAAAAGCGATTACCTTCTTTCTCTTTCCATTTTTGATAACTTTGCCAACTATGCTAACAGATCCAGTTTTTACAACTTTATCACCATCTAAGCATAATAATACTTTGTCAAACACAACACCATCACCTTGGTTTTTGTGTAAAAAATCAACCTCAACAACCTTCCCGACTTCTAAGCTGTACTGCTTACCGCCACTTTCAGCAATTACCAACATATAACCTAGGAAACGTAAAATTAAAAGAAAACACGCAACCCAAGTACAAACAAGCGTAAAAACGCAAGATATAACAAGTAAATGGATACACGTAAAACTTAACTGCAAAGATAATAATGCAAAACTTAATAGTCAAGTACCAATTATAAAGTAAAAATAATGCAAACCTCACATTGCAAACATATAAGGTAAAATAAAAACAATAAATGGTTAAATTGGTTGTAACTCTTTTTTTACAAACTACAGCATTACCTATTTTAATTCTTTGTACAAATTTAAAACATCGCCCGTCCTAAATTTAGCGATATTCTTTTTAATTTTAAGTTTATAAAATATATAAATATATAAATATCACTTACACCAAGCAGCACTTGGGGGATAATTGTGTTATATCTAATTGAGCTTTATCACCTCTTACCTACTTTTATCTAGTGTTATCTAACATAATAGTTTAGCTATAAGGGTTTAGATTGTAAATACAAATTTATAGTTAACGTGATACGTGGTTAGGTTAACAGAGGTTAAAATTGTAAACGGCGCTTTAAGGTTAACTATTGCAATAGCGGTATGTTTGTAAGTCAATATACCTGTTTTGTGTCAAAACGTATATTGTGTAAAATCAATAACAACTATTATTGCGGCGGTTTGCACTCATGATGGTTTCGACCTATGTAAAAAACAGTAACAGGATAAATACAATAACACGCAATTATAACAGATGGATATGTTGTTGATTGTGTTGCGCAAATACACGGTTGCAACAAATTGTTGCATTGTTAGTTACAGCGGTAAACAATAGACTAAAATTAACAACGTACAATTAACAACGCGCAGTTTTAATAAATGGTTCAGATAGTTACAACAAATTGTTGCATTATTAGTTGCGTTATGTAAATATTAGTTACAACAATAAACCGTAACGGCATAAGTGTGGTAACAATAATTAACAACGTACAGTTGTAACAATAAACGGTAAATTTAATATATTAAACTATAGAAACCAAGCAAAATTAAACCATTTATTTATAGTGTCGCAAACAATTACTAAACGTATTCAACAAATCTGTTGACTTTAATAGTAAAACACATCGTTACTATTAGTAATATAGCATTACTGTAATGCGTAACTATTTAGACTAATTATATAAAGTTATATAAATAGATAACCAATAATTAATATCATCTTACATTGGCAACAGCTTACGTTTTTAATGGTAATATCGCTCAAGCAGTTTTTTCTCTTAGAAAACAAATGCAAAGGGATCAATTAATGCCTAAATTAAGAATTAAGGCAAGACATGTAAGTAAAAAAGATAGAGTTAAAGCAAAGAGACGTGAATGCATGAAAAGACATGCAAGAAAAAAAGCTATGCTTGCACAAGCTCATGTCTAATTATCACTTTGTTCGCATCGCAATATCTCGACATTTTGCAAGTATTCGCCGTAACGTACAATTAACCATCACGCAAGTTTACTATGTTTGTCTCTAAAATAGTTCATGTTTCAGGCTTTTTACCAAAAGCTATTTTAACAAACGGTGAGTTAGCTAAAACAGTTGAAACAAGTAATGAATGGATCTTGACAAGAACTGGAATAGAAGCAAGACATATAGCGTCCGAAAAAGAAACCACCTCCACAATGGCAACGTTAAGCGCTGTCAAGTTAATAAAAGAAACAAACTTAAACCCTGAAGAAATAGACATGATAATAGTTGCAACAACAACGCCCGATTTGTCATTTCCTTCTGTTGCATGCATGGTGCAAGGTAATATAAAAGCAACAAAAGCATTCTCTTTTGACATATCAGCGGCTTGTTCTGGATTTTTATATGGGCTATCTATAGCAGATAACGCTATAAAATCTGGTAATGCAAAAAAAGTAATAGTAATAGGTGCAGAAAAAATGTCATCTTTAGTTGATTGGTCTGACAGAGCAACATGTATATTGTTTGGCGATGGCGCAGGTGCTGCATTGGTAGAAAGGGAAGAGATTAAAAAAGGTCAATCGCAAACAGAAAAATCTAGAATTATAGGGATAAAACTACTATCAAATGGTACAGATATAGACATACTTAAAACATCAGGTGGCGTGTCAACAACAGCAAAAGCCGGTGTAATAACCATGAAAGGACAAGAGGTTTTTAAAAATGCCATAACTAAAATGACATCATCGGCAAAAGATTTATTAATCGAAACAGGCATAACGGTTGATCAAATCGACTTAGTTATACCGCACCAAGCAAATAAAAGAATTCTAGACTCCACTGTCTCTAATCTTAATATACCAAAAAGTAAGTTAATGTCTTGTATAAATCAACACGGCAACACATCGGCTGCCTCAATACCTCTCGCAATGTCTTTAGCTATACAGCAAAATAAAATAAATAAGGGTAAAATAATATTACTTCAATGTATCGGTGCTGGGCTAACATGGGGATCTTGCTTAATTAAATGGTAAATCATAAAAGTAAACAACAAGCAGAAGCGGTTTAACAACTTAATAGTTTAACAGTTTGGCAGGATTGGTAGTTTGACAGGTGACGCTGTAATATTAAATATTAAATTACGCAAAACCAGAAATATAAATAAACTTAAGAGGGTTTACGCTTGCAAAAAAAGCAACACAAGGAACACTAATAGCGCATAATATTACTATTTTTATTGCGTCAATTTTTCGTAAATTCGCAGGGTCAAAAATCTTTTTTGCGTAAATAGACAAACCTGTACCGTCTTCAATCCACTTAATAACAATGCTTGATAAAAAAATATAAAATCCAAAACCAACCAAAGCCGCTAACCAGTGATTAAAAAATGTTATCACAAACAATGGATACACCATTAAAAATATCTTAGCAAACTGTGGGTAAGTTTTTAATACTTTTGTATCTGCAAGCCAAGAAATAAATCTATACATCATGCACGTGCTATGCTAAAAATCGCAAAATAAACTATCTTTTTAATACCTCTTTTTGACAGCAAAGTAACTAATCGCTATTATCTTCATATTCTCTATCCTTCTTTTTTCTTTTTCTTCTTTTTTTTCTAACAGGCTTCGAAATCCTCATAGCTAAACAAACGTTAACGTACTCCTTCACGGCTGACTCAACGTCGTCAAGTTTGTTGTTAAAAAAATGATCCGCATCCGGCACAACGTGGTGATCCACTTTGCAGTCTTTCTTTTTAGACCAATCCTCAACTAAGCTTTTAATGCTACTTAAGGTTGCTATCTTGTCGTTTACAGCGGACAATACCAAACCTGGTAACGGGCAAGGAACGGAAAAAGAATAATCGTACTTATTTGCTGGAGGAGCAAGTAAAACAAAGTTTTCTATTTCCGGTCTTCTAGTTGCAAGTTGCATAGCGACAAAAGAGCCAAAAGAGAAGCCAGATATCCAATAGTGAGAAGCGTTTGGATTCTCACACTGTAGCCAATCTAACGCGCAAGAGGCAACTCTAAACTCATTTTCTCCATTACCTTTTACACCATCAGAGTTACCAACACCTGGAAAGTTAATTCTTAAAACGGTAAAACCCGTCTCTGCAAAAATTTTAAACAAAGTATAAGTACACTTATTATTCATAGTGCCACCTTGCATTGGGTCAGGATGTAAAATAAGAGCAACAGGCGCACTTTTGTCAAACCTCTTAGAATACCTACCCTCAATTCTCCCAATCGGACCATTAAAACAAACCTCACTCATACGTAAAAGACTAAAATCATGCCACAATAAAGAATAACATTAACAATGTTAATGTATTGTTAAAAAACCAAAAAGTGTGTTACTTTTTACCACTAGTCTTAACGCTGCTTACGGTTACCTGTTTAGGGTTAGATCTCGTACCGCACTTGTTAGAATCACTCAATACGTCAACTATAAATTTTTTGTACATTAAAAGCTCGGTCTTTTCGTTTGCCAAAATAATAACTGTATCAGCGGTATCGTCAACTTTTGATATCTTACCTATTATACCAGACGATGTAACAACCGTGTCCCCAACGCTTACGTTATCTAGCATACTTTGCGTGTTTTTTTGCTTTTTTCTTTGCGGTAAAACCATTAAAATATAAAATAACACCATTACAACAAAAAACGGAATCATGTTAACAAATGGGTTTCGTTCAACATCGGTAGATGCAAACGCTGCATTACCAAAGGCAACGCTAGACAAGAAAAAGGTAAAGGTAAAATAAAATAAAGAACGCAAACTGTTAAAGCGAATTTTCATAACAAAGGTAAAAATCAAACGTTAAATATAATGGATAGATAATTTTAAAGACTTAAAAATCAAGGTATACCCAACAAATAAATACTAATAATATACAACTACAAACAATCGTATAATAATAAGCAAACAATAAGTACAACTATGCAAGTGTAAGTTGCGCACAAATACAAACAAATGGTAAGTTTATTATTTTATATTAACAACAATATAACTTATGTATTTACATGTAATATATTAACAATTAATATT
>JAERRN010000025.1 GCA_016735445.1 Rickettsiales bacterium
ATTATTTTTACCAATATTTTATACTTTTATTTTTACGGTATAACGTAAATAATGTATACGTGTAATAGTGTAAAATACGTATATTGTGCTGTGTGTTGTGTTTAGTTTAGTTTAGCTATGCTGTGTAACTTAACGTATTTAATGTTACTTTAAGAAGAAGTGTGCAAGGTGTAGTCTAAAAACCTGTCTCTATCTTTTTTATTTTTTTTAAAGTTACCGGTAAAAGAAGAAGTATACATAACTGGGTTTATTTTTTTTACACCCGCAATTTTAATACAGTAATGAACCGCAGACACAAAAACAGCAATCCCTTTGTTTGGCAAATGCTTGTTAATCGCTTCTAGTATTTCTATCGTCATTCTTTCTTGAAGTTGTAAACGATTGGCGAAGATGTCAACAATTCGTGCTAACTTACTAATACCAACAATCCTGTTTTTTGGAAAATAAGCAATACTAACCTTTCCAATTATTGGTAACAAATGATGCTCACAAGTAGATTTAAACTCTATCTCTTTAAGGAGTACAAAGTCGTTATACTGTTTTCCAGTAAATGTTGTAGATAAAACCCCCTTAGGGTCTTGGTCGTAACCTGAGCAACAATCTTCTAAGTACTTCAGTACTCTTTCCGGAGTTCGCTTGACGCCCTCATCATTTGGATCAATGTTTAGGTATTCCAAAACAGACTTTAAGCCGTTAAGAGCTTTATTTTTTTTACTTGCTTGTTCCATAGTGTTTTTAACAATATTGTCACCTTATATTACTAATTTAGTATAATTGCTATGTTGTTCTAAATTAATAATATGCAAATTAATTAACATTGTACCGTAAAGCAAAACCTAATAAGCTTGCTTTTAGTAATTATTATATATTATTATTTGAGTGGTTATTAGGATCTGCGGTAAAATAGTTTATTTACTTTGTAACCTATTTTAATTTAGTGTCTTTAAAATATGATTAATAAAGCTATATTAATTGGAAATGTTGGTAACGATCCAGAAATTAAAACTTTTTCTAACGGCTCTCGTGTTGTTAATTTTTCTATTGCAACATCGGAATCTTGGAAAAATAAAGAAGGTGACAGGCAAGAAAGGACAGAATGGCATAGAATAACTGTGTATCCAGAAGCGTTAATTACTGTTATAGAGAGGTATGTTAAAAAGGGTTCAAAACTGTACATCGAAGGCTCAATAAGAACACGTAAGTATAACGACCAAAGTGGCGCAGAGCGTTACACAACAGAGATTGTTTTGCAGGGCATAGGCGGGGTGTTTAAAATGTTGGACAGTAAAAACAGCGGTACTTACAGTAACGCACCTAGCGGTAACGAAGAAAGCACAAACAACAGAGAGGATCCAAGCGCAGTAGAGGACGATATACCATTTTAATATCTACAACTTATAGGGGTAACTGTGTATTTGTTGGTATACGTACGGTAATGATATTATATATCGCTTATTATCTATAATTGGTGGAGGGTGTGTAATAAGATTATTGCTAGCGGTCGCAGTTTTTTGCGCACAATGTTTTACTTGCGTAGTTTTGTTATTACCTTTTTGTTTAGCTTTACTTTGTAAGCACAGATATAAACGTAAAAAATAAAATATTTTTTAGCTTAACATAAAATACGGTGTACGTATGTAAGTTATATGTGGTTTTTATTGCTATATTAGCAAGTATTGTCTTTATTAAGATGGTAAATTAATGAAATATAAAAATATTAAAAATAATATAATCACAACCCTAAAGGTAACTATGCATGGTTATTTTAGCTGGTGTGGGTATATTGTTAAACTTACAGACCGCTTATTACAAGGTAGATTTCATATAGTTTTAACCTTTGTACTTTTATCTGCATTCGCTTCTCCGCCATTTTATTTTTTTCCAATTTCTTCTATTATAATTAGTAGGGCTTGGAGAGCTGCAAAAAAAGATAAAACGGACAAAACTGCAATGGGTAGGATGTTATGGTTTTACGGCGCTTATTGTATAGCAATGTCTCATAGTTTTATTATTCCAATGACTTTCCAAATGCAGCATTGGGTTTTAGTACCGATATCATTATTACTGCTAGCACTAGTTCCTTCTTGTTTTGCGATGGTTTTTATTGGTCCCGCGTTACTTATAATGCGTCATCAAAAGTTACCTTTGTTTGTAGAGTATTTATTAATTTCCACTGCTTGGTTTTTGGTAGAATTAACAAGAGGATTGTATTTTTTAGGAGGGGCGCCGTGGCAAACGTCGGCTTTATTATTTACTATAACTTCTAGAATGTTGCGAATTGCCAGTTATTTTAACCAATGGCAACTAGAATTACTGGGAGCATTAATTTTAGCAATTCCGTATTTATTTCAAAAAAGTAAAAATAGCAACGCTGGTAAAGTAATTGGGGTTCCAATTTTACTTTGGACGTTAATGTACGCTTTTCCATTTAAAGAAGATACATTGCACGAGCATGATAAAAAAAAGCTAATGTTTAACATTTATGGGGTTCAAGGAGATGCCGACCAACATTTTATAAACAAGGCAATGTCGTCTAGTTACTATAAAACAGCAATGGTAAACTATTATTTAGGCTTGTGGGAAGAATACAACAGACAAAATGGATATAACTACCAATTAACAAACATTGTTAGGCCACCTCAAATAGTAGCATTTCCAGAAGGACCAATAACAATATACGATAAAGAGTTTGATACGGAGTTTTTAAAAACAATGGGCAAAGCAGCAAAAGGCACGGACAACCTAACAATGTTTGCATCTATTGTTGCATCAGAAAATAACGATGGTAAATTTATTTTCCAAAATGCAATATCTGTTATTGACAATGCAGGAAAAGTTATAGATATTCACCCTAAAAAATATTTAGTGCCATTTGGCGAGTATGTCCCAATGCGTCGAATAATGCCCAATTGGGCGCAGTCGGTAATTGGATTAGGAGACTTATCGCCATCACAAAATCGACATTTTGCATCACATACAACTTTTCATGGTGTTAAAATTGCAACAATAGTATGTTACGAAATAGCCTTTAATCATAAGTTAAAAGACAAAAAAGGGGGGAAACCTGATATAATAATCTCTTTTGCAAACGATGGCTGGCTTAAGCATAGTACTGGTGTGTACCAACATTTAGCATTTGCCCAGCTAAGGGCAGCTTTGTTAGGTGTGCCAATTTTTCATATTGTAAATAATGGCCCTAGTGTTCTTATTAGTAAGAGTGGAAAGATCCTTAAAAATATCCCTTTTCACAGTAAAGGGATATTAAAAGCAGAAGTTTTTTATATAGAAAAAAATGACACAAGTACAAAAACAAAAGAGTATATTTTTGGACTCAAGTAACATAGATGAATTTATTGATCAGGCAATCATTAACGGTGTTGTCGGAATAGATACTGAGTTTGAAAGAATACATAGCTATTTTCCAAAACTGTCTTTAATTCAGTTTTGCTTTGGTGACAAAACTACATATATATACGACTTTTTAGAGCGCAAAGTCGATGCAAATAAAATTATTGAAATCCTTACAAACCCATCTATAATTAAAGTTGCACACGCTATTAGGCAAGATGTAGAAGCAATACATTACGCTATCGGTGCCGTAACAAAACCATTAGTGGACACGCAAATTATCGCTAAAGAGCTTGGTCTCGGTCGTCAACTTAGTTATGCGTATTTAGTAAAAAAGTTTTTCGGCATATTAGTTGACAAAGATTGTACAAGATCGAATTGGATGCAAAGACCGCTTGATGATGAAAAAATTCTTTATGCAGCAATAGACGTTTATTATCTTGTCGATCTTTACTCACAAATGAAAACCATTATAACGCAAGAGTCTTTTCATAAAGCAGTGGAAAGCGGTAATAAAATGGCTATAAAATCAATAACGTATAAAACGTCACAAGAAGCATGGAATTCGTTTAAAAAATCCATCATAAGTAAGGGATGTAACATAGATAATATACAAAATGTAACAAAAGCGTTGTTTTTGTTTAGAAAAAATATTGCTAGAAAACGAAATATATTACCTAACTTAATAATCAAAGATAAAGCTATGCTTGAGATGGCAAAAATGCCAGATATCACACCAGAGTTAATTAACAAAATAACAAAATTACCCCCTTATATTAACCCTGACGGCGTCGCTTCTTTGATAAAAAAGACCAGAGAAGATACAATTAAAGGAAAGCAGGACGAAAAAGACCGTATATAGCGTCGTATAAGTGCAAAAAGCGCACCATTTAATTACCAGAAACAGTATAATTTTGGGTTTGGAGGTGTGCTGTAGTAGCATTTTAGCAATGTACTATGCGGTACTATAGCAAGAATTTTAACAATTTTGATGGGTATTTTGACAAGCATATGATTGTATAAATTGGTATAAACATCGTGACGCCATAGTGCCGACATTATGATGTCAATATGATCATACGAATCACACAATAGACAATAGCCGCTAACTACGCAACCAACTATCGTATAAATGTTGATAATATATCGTTTAACAATACCAACATAGTGATTAAGCTAATAAATATTACGCCAATAATTTGAAAAGCTTTATAGAATATAATTGGCAAAGGTCTTGCGATCAGTAATTCTATAACATAAAACAAAGCCTGCCCACCGTCAAGTAATGGTATTGGTAGAAGGTTAAAAAAACCAAGACCAACAGATAAAACGCCAAGGAAAAAAACAATTGCGCTAAAGCCACTTTGCATTGCTATTCCAGAATGTTTTGCAATAACAATTGGCCCGCCAAGGTCGTTAGCGTTTCTGTCACGTTTAAGTATTTCCCAAATTACCAAGAAAGAATCTTTAGTTAAAGATACAACTCTACCAATGCTAAGTTTAAAAGCGGTACTTATATTAACCTTTTTTGCCTCTACGGGTGCTGTCTGCATGCCTAACAAATAGCGATATGGCTGTTTGTTAAAACTATTATCTAGTTCTTTTGCTAACATTGGTTTAACTATAACGGTTTTGGTTTTTTTATTTCTACAAAAAGAAATTTTAATAGGTTTACTTTGTGTTAAATTTACTTGTCTATTTAATTCTGCAATATCTGTAATCATGCGATCGTTAACACCAGTAATTTTGTCGCCAACCTTTAATCCGGCAACGGCAGCGGGCGCTTTGTTGTTAATAAAGCTAATTATGTTTGTTGGGTTGTGCTTTTTACCAAAAACATAAAACCCAAAAAAGAAGACAATAATAGCAAGTAAGTAATTTGCCAAAGAGCCTGCTATGGATATAAAAATTTTTACAAAGTGGTTTTTATCTTCTAAAGTATTACCCTTTCCAGAGGAAAAAATATGTTTACTTTGTTGCTTTACATTAAAGCTAGACCCTTCCTCGTCACCATGTAACTTTACGTATCCACCAATTGGCAACAATTTAACGTACCAATAAGTACCGCTTTTACTGCGTTTTTTAAAAATAGTTTTTCCAAATCCAATTGAAAACTCATCTACCTTTACATTGCATAAAATAGCAGCTAAATAGTGACCAAACTCATGAAAGAAAACCAATATTGATACAACAAGTAAAAAACTTAATAAATATTGTAGAATAAGCATATTGAAGAAAAATAATAGATTATTTTATATATTATTATCAAATTGCAAAACACAAACTGAAGC
>JAERRN010000014.1 GCA_016735445.1 Rickettsiales bacterium
TGGCATTTTGTTTGTGTAAATTTTACTTGTTGACTTTTTTTATTATACAGTATATAACTATAACTGTGTTTATTTTTTTAAATTAATATTTTTAGCGTATGTTGACATTTCGTTCTAATACAAAACTTCTTTTTATAGCTTTATTTGCTATGTCTTATCCAGCTTTTATTGGCAATTCTTTTGCTAAGGAAGTAAAAATAGCATTTGATGTTGAAAAAAAATATTCTAATATAGGTGAATTATACGTATCCGTTTCACTAACAGAAGATTCTTTCAACAAAGCTATTCAAGAAAGTAACGCAGATGCACCGTCTGCTATAAGAACTGTTATTCCTGCATCTACAGATGTTAAAGAAGTTACTTTACAGTTACCAGATGATACTAAAGAATTTGCTATTGTTGCATTTCAAGATATTAATGGAAACGGTAAATTAGACAAAGGTTTATTTGGTCGTACCAAAGAGCCTGTCGGTTTCTCAAATAACCCATCTCATACATTTGGCCCTCCTTCGTATTCTGATTCTGTAGTTACTATTAGCTCCGCTGATAAAGATAACAATGAGCCGCTTCTGCTTAATATCAAAATGGGATAGTGCTTATTATTAACTTATTTTAAGGCATTTTTATAGAGTATTGTGACTGATAAATGTTTACACTCTTTATATTTGTGGCCTTACCCTGAAAAGAGTGTTGTCTTGTTGTTTTTCAACTCGGACGCACTCTTTTCTCGTTACAATGAGGGGTTAGTTTTTAAAATTATTAGCGGGTTTACTGGTAGTTATGGTATGCTTGCAATTGGTTTACAAGGCTCCTTTTTTTCGTCAGACTCTCGTTACACTCTACAATCGAAAAAAGAAATTAACCCTAGTTGGGTTATTACTTCTGACAGCGGATTAGTTCCAAAGAACTTAATTACCAAAATTGCTAGTCACGGTTATGAAGAGATTTTAATTGTCACCGATTTTGCCAGTGCTAGCAAGTTTAGCGGTATTGCAAAGTTTTGTAATAATATGTTTGGCAACAGTTTACGTGTGGGAGGTGTATCGTTTAGTGAGTTTATTGGCAGTTTTTTATTAAGAATTGATGAGAAGGATTATAAAACAAGCAAACCAAATTACCGCTGGATTGATAAAAAGGTTTTAAAAGGTTTATTAAAAAAGGTTTACACTGAGACAGTGGATATAACGGAAGATAATTTAGACCTATCAACCGAGAGCAAGGTAAAACTTACTATTGACACAGCTAAAGACATAGGTGTAAAAGGGGAAGCCATTTTTATTACAAACAGGAGTTTTGTTTCTTGGATTGTTAATAGGCGAAAAAAAGAGCGATTATCCGATCTTAATATTGATGATAGGCTTGTTATTTCTTTAGATGGTTCGGTAGAAAGCGTAAGTAACGTAGAAGAGATAGGTGGTTTAACTTTAAAATATAACAGTATTGCACTTGACCCGTCTTATACAAGCAAGTATGATGTTGATTTAATTAGCAAAGAGATTGACAAGGTTTATTTTACCGATTTATCTGAGGTATATTTAAAGCAAAATATTAAAAACAAAAACGAAATAAATAATATAGTTAAAACGCATATTAAGGATGCTATTGCTATAATAAAATTCTACAACTGGTTACAAGCGGTAATTTTTGACGGTATTGCGATAAGTGAATTAGATGCATCAGAAGCACTTTTGTCTTTTAGAAAAATGGATGAAAGTTTTTATTGCCTTAGTTTTCCAACAATTTCTGCTATGGGTAAAAATGGGGCAATTGTGCATTATTCTAATCCTAGCTCGAAAAAAAACATTATTGCAGAAAGTAACGGTATATATTTATTAGACTCTGGAGCGCATTATTTGTACGGTACAACTGACTTAACAAGAGTAACAGCAATTGGTTGCCCAACTGAAAAAGAAGTTTTATGCGCAACAATTGTGCTTAAAGCCCATATAGCAGTTGCTACGAGTTTGTTTGACGACAATGTACCCGCTAAGGTGATAGATGGTTTATGTAGGGAGGTTTTACAAAATGAAGGCGGTTTACAGTTTCATCATTCAACAGGTCATGGGGTTGGTTATTTTAGTTCTGTACATGAAGGACCTATAAGTATTTCTCCAAATTGTAATTTTTGTTTCCAAAATGGAATGTTACTGTCTAATGAGCCTGGTTATTATGTTAAGGATAAGTATGGTATAAGACTTGAAAATCTAATGTTTGTTGTTGACGCAGATGATCCAAATGCAGATTGCAATATGCTTCCAGACAAGTTAAAACCAAAAAGAATTACAGCGCTAGAAAAAAAAATAGATAACGGTAAACAAAAAAAAGCACTTGCTTTTCAAACTATATCTTTGATGTATTTTGATAAGAAATTAATAAAAAACTCTTTACTTACTGAGAGAGAAAAATGTTGGCTAAATATTTACCATAAAAAAGTTTACAACACAACAAGTAAGCTTTTACCGCCAGAAATAGCTAAGTGGTTAGAACAACTTACTAACCCAATAAAGTAATAAAACTTAGTAACTTATTTACCGTTTATAGCTTAATTATGTAAAAACAATGTTTAAGAAATAACAACTTTAATAAAGAAGCGGACTTGTATTGTTTTATATTTTTCTTTTTGCTTTTTTTATAAAAAATGTTGATTTTCTTTTATATTTGTGCTACATATTTGGCATTGTTTGCGGTTATACTTTTCTAGGCATTTACTTTCTTTATAAGTGCTAACTTGATGTTAGTGTGTCATATTTTATTTTATTTTATAGTGAGTTCAAGAAATTTTATTATAAAAAATATTGCCGGTTATCAGGTTTACGATTCTCGTGGCAGACCTACCGTTGAGGCTTGTGTTGTTCTAGAAAGTGGCGTTACCGCTACCGCAATAGCGCCATCAGGTGCTTCGGTTGGTTCTATGGAGGCGGTTGAGTTAAGAGACAAAAGCAGAACTGGCCTTGGTAGCGTTGCCACTGCGGTAAAAAATATATCAACAAAGATAAACAAGCATCTTTCTGGTATGGATGTTAGGTTTCAAACCGAAATAGACGAGGCTTTAATATTACTTGACGGCACTAATAATAAGTCTATTTTAGGTGGAAATGCTATTTTAGCGACATCCTTAGCGGTTGCAAGGGTGGCAAGTATATCTTCTGAAAAATCTTTATATAATTATTTAGGCGGTTTAAATGCTACCGTTTTACCTGTTCCAATGATGAATTTTATCAATGGCGGCGTCCATGCAGATAACTCGTTAGACATACAAGAGTTTATGATAATGCCAGTTAGGGCAACATCTTTTTCTGACGCAATACTTATGGCTAGTGAAATATTATATGTTTTGCGTGATTTATTAAAAACAAAAAATTTAAGCACAAGCGTTGGTGACGAGGGTGGTTTTGCAATTGATATTAATGTTGCAGAAAGTGCGTTAGATTTATTAATGGTTGCAATTGACAAAGCTGGCTACACAGCTGGTGAGGATATTTTATTGTCTATAGATGTTGCAGCGTCTGAATTATACAAAGGTGGATTGTATAATTTTAAAGGTGAAGGCGAGCAGATGAATCATCAACGTTTAGTTTCTTACTATAGGAGTTTATTAAGAAACTATCCTATCTTTTCTATTGAGGATCCTTGTTCTGAGCATGATATTAGCGGTTTTCAATTAATTACTAAAACTTTTGGGGAGCAGGTTCAGATTGTTGGCGACGATGTGTTTGCAACGAATGCAGATTTATTACAAGAGGGTATACTAAAGGGAGTTTGTAACGCCCTTATTATTAAACCAAACCAGATTGGCACTATTACAGAAACATTAGACACAATTAGGGTTGCAAAGACACATGGTTACCAAACTATCGCATCTCATAGATCTGGTGAAACAGAAGACTCGACAATTGCACATTTAGCAGTTGGGTTTGGTTGTTACCAAATTAAAGCAGGCTCTTTAGCGAGAACAGATAGAGTAGTGAAGTATAATGAACTATTGCGCATAGAAAGAGAAATAGGTAGGATGTCTATGTATGCAGGACAAGAAGTACTAAGACAGTATAGGAAGTTTAGAAAAAACATAACAGACCGTAATTAATTTAGTTTACATTTATTTGTATGAGCAATTTAAAACATAACGCAAAGAGTGATGAAAACAAACAGCACAGTGCGCAAAGTGATAGCGGTTTAATAAAAAATGGTATTCCGGATAGAAAAAAAAGCTTTAGATTGGCGATTTATATTATCATACTTACCGTTGCTTTTGGTGTGCTGCTAAAATATACCTCTGTTTTACCAATAGCAAAGAAAAATCTAAAAGGTCTTTCTAATATAGTGCAGAAAAATATTACAAAATCTAGCTCAAATACTATTTCTGACACAGCTGAGCAATCAGTTGATAACGATGCTGTCGTTTTAAATAATGTGGATAATATTTCTGTTTCTAATGTAGCAGATTCCAGCACCGACTCGAGCGTTGCGTTGGCAAATGCTGACTTAATAAAGTTAGACTTTGAAATTTCACGTCACGATAATACAGCTAATACGGCTAACTCTATTTACCGACAAAACAGTGTTAGCCTCGCTCAGTTAAGTACCTCGATTAACTTTTTACACAAAGAAACACAAAGAGCTAGGGAATGCATTGTAGGGTTGGAAATTCTTAAAAGGGCTAAGAGGCGTCTTGAGGATGGTTTAGATTATAGATTTGATATTAGCCTATTGCAGAAAAGATTTTTATTTGTTGATGATTTAATAAAAGATATCGATTTCTCTGTTGTTGTTTCTAGGCTTGATATTATGAAACAGTTAGTAAAAATGGCCGACTCTTCTGAGTTTACTATTGACGAATCTACTTACCAGCGTAGTAGCGCTAAAAATGATGACGCGTTAAACAACAATAAAAAAGGGTGTTCTGATTTTAGAAATTGCTTTTTTAGTAAAATAAAAAGCAATTTTGGTGTTCGTTATACTTTATCTCAGCAGAGAAAATTAATTATTAAAGAGACGCTTGACACGCAGTTAACGTATTTATCTTTTTTAAAGTTATTAAATTCTTCGGAGTATTTGCGTAATCCTGATTATAGTCGAGATGTTGAAAGAGCGTTAAAAATACTTTCTAGGCTTGACCAAATAGAAGAGAAACTTTTACAACAATGTATTTAACGTTGATAAGTTGTTGTAAATAAAGCATAATATCTGCAATTAACAGCTCTTTATTTATGGCAATAGCAAAGACAATGGTAAAAATAGCTACTATTTTAGGCGTGCATGGAAAGCGTGGGAAACTAAAACTATTATACGATATTGATTATAATGAATTAAAAAAGGTATTACTGCAGGGGAGTGTTTTTTTTGAGTCGGGAGTAAAATGTGAATTACATTTTATAAATGTTTCTGTTACTGGTAAAGAAAATATAGCAATTGCATCTTTACAGCTTTTACAAATTGATGATCGGTCGGATTCTTTTTATAATAACGATAATTTACAACAATACGCTAAAGTTGATTTATTTTGCAACAGGAATGAGTTTAAATCTAGTTTAATAGTTAATGACTTAATTGGACTTGATGTATATATAAAAAAAGCTTTTAAAAAGTATTTATATGGTCGTATTATTGGGCTATATAACTTTGGCGCTGGGGACGTAGTTGAGATTGTCATTGACAACCCTGACAGCTCTAATGAGCAAAATGAAAAATTAAAAAATCAAAAAGGAAATAAAACCATAATGTATCTTTTTTCTGACAAAAATTTTACCAAAATTAATTTAAAGAAAAGATATGCTATTTTAGATAAAGAATTTGCGGATAGCGGTATATCTAGCATCGCTAATTAGTAAAGTTTTTAACTTACTGATGATTTTGGTATGTCTTGCGAAGTGTTATATGTTGTTTTGAAAACTTATTTTTAACCAAAATGAAAGGAAAGGATTTATTTGTAGGCGTTGTTATGGCTAGTTTAGGATTAGCGGTAGTAATTCTTGGGTTAATCGCTATATACAAGTTATCTATTTAATTTTTATAAATGGAAAAGTGGTGCAATTATCTTTACTTTATTAACAATATATAGTTGCTATGTTGGTTAATCTATTAGTTCACAATTTAAGCTATTTGCGCTTATACTGGTAATTAATGTTTTACGTATTTTGCCATTTAGCTGGCTATACTGTTGCGGCGTGATTTCGCTAACAATAGCTCTGTCACCAAACTCTGTTCTACCTCCTATTTGGTTGGTTTTTTTCATACTTGGGTCATCGAAAAGGACTTTTTCTTTTTTTCCAAGTAATTTATTTACAAACGATGATCTCTGCTTTTTAAGCACTTCTTGTAAAATTGCTAATCTCTCAGATTTTATTTCTTCAGGAACTTGCTCCATTAAAGATGCCGGTGTACCCGTGCGAATAGAGTACTTAAAAGCAAAACTTTGTGCAGTAAACACAACTTGTCTTACCAAAGATAAAGTATCCTCAAAATCTTCATTTGTTTCACCTGGAAAGCCAACAATAAAATCGGACGATATTACAATTTCTGGCCTCATTTTACGTAGAGTTTTTATAATATTTATATAATAATCACGATCATGCTTTCTATTCATGTTGTGTAATATTTTGTTTGAGCCTGATTGTACAGGTAAATTTAAAACCGGCATTAATTTTGGCTCCGATCCATGTACGGCCATTAGGTCGTTGTCCATATAACATGGATGCGAGGTTGTGTATTTAATTCTTTTTATACCATCAATTAGTGCAATTTCGCTAATTAATTGGGCTAGGTTCCAAACTGTACCTTTGTACCCTTTGCCATGGTATGCGTTAACATTTTGCCCTAATAATATAACTTCTTTAGCGCCGTGTTCTGCTAGTATTTTTACTTCATCTAAAATCTCGTAGGCATTTCTGGAGACTTCTGGCCCCCTTGTGTATGGTACGACGCAAAATGTACAAAAACGGTCACATCCTTCTTGTATTGTAACAAAGACAGATGGTTTTGATAAATTATTTTTAAATTTTGTATTTAACGCGCTGTTTTCGCCTGCAATATAGTCGAATTTTTCGTTTGCTGTAAAATCAAGTACAACTTGTCTGTCTTTCTGTTTCACTGCTTTGTTAAATACCTCTTCAAATTTGTGGTATCCTTGTGGCCCAATTACTATATCAACAAATGGCGCTCTTTCAAATATTGCTTTACCGTCTGCTTGTGCAACGCAACCAATTACAGCTATAACGGTATATTTGTTTTGGTTAACAATTTTATATTGTTTATGTCGGTTAATTCTGCCTAATTCCGAATATAATTTCTCGCTTGCTTTTTCTCTAATGCTACAGGTGTTAATAACAATTAGATCGGCGTCTTGGTAGGTATCTGTTTTTGTAAAATGCATTTTCTCAGTAATAGATTTTACAAAATCACTGTCATATTCATTCATTTGACAGCCATAAGTTTTTATAAAAACCTTCATAATTATTTGTGATTATTTATTATCTTACACTTAGCAAGACTATTTAGATAAAAGACCACCGTTGTAAACGGTGATTGGATTATTTTAGCAAATTATTTTAACTTTCTAGTAGATTTATTAATTATATTTTTTATACTTGTTATGGGTTTATTTTTTGTATTAAAAGCTATTTTCTGTTGTCCTTTTTAGCAAAAATACCCCTTTAAATTAGCGGTTTTATAACACCACACTGTTAGTGTGTATAAAAATGTAAAAAACAATATAAACACAAATAGGCGCCATTTAATTAGCGAGGATATAAATATTTACAAATGACTAACAAGGTTAACAATAATTGTGTTAACCGCTTTATTGTTAACTTTCTTTATTTAAAATACTAAACCCAAAGTAATATATTATTTTTAGCTAAAGTTAAGAATAGAAAAGAATAAAACAAACAGAAGCGATACAGGATTGCGTTACACTATTTACTTGCACCTATATGATTTATAAATTTATGCCGTATAATTTGACTTTATTGACAATTGAATTATTTAGCGCTATTCTTTTACAGGCTATGCATCGTATGCTGTTAACGGTATATGTCTGCTAATTTGCAGTTTTTAATATTTGTTTCAACAGTTTACTATATTGCGAATAAATAATTCTTGGTCTCCCCTAAAAAAAGGTGACATTATTGATATTATAGGCGTTTCTTCAACTGTTGACGATATCGACTTACAAGAGTGTTGTAAAGTTATTGAAAGTACGACTGGTTTGATTGCGAGAGCAAAATATTGTAAGATTCAATCTAATAATAGGTTAGGTTACATTAACACAGTTGGCTCTATTGTTAACAATTTAATTGACGCAATAGAAGATAAGGAATCGAAAGCTTTATGGTGTATACGTGGCGGTTCTGGTGCAAATAGGATTTGGCGTTGTTTAAAAGATGCTAAAGTTAACCCTGTTATTGTTAAGCCGATTATAGGATTTAGTGACGTTACTTGTTTACATGCTATGTTGCGTAAAAAACTAGGTTGGCCAGTTATACATGGCGTTATGGCTTCGTTAAATCGTGAAATAAATATTAAAAGTATAAATGTAAACAATAAAGAGAGTTTAATGAGTGTTGCCAATATTTTACTCGATAACAAAATATGCGATGTTGAATATTCTGATTTGGAACCTATTAATATAGCCGCAACTAATTTTGCTAACAGTATTCATGGTAAAATGTATGGGGGCAATTTATCAACTATATCTGCGGGACTTGGTACGTCTTACGGTTTAAATTCTTCTTTGGCATCTGGTAAATTTTTTATATGCGAAGAAGTAAACAGTAACGCACATCAGGTAGATAGATATTTCCATCAGTTGTATAATATGGGCATTATGCAAAAGTTTTCGGCTGTTATAATTGGGGATTTTACGTCTTTTAAAACTGTTAGTAAATCTGTTGACAGAGATATACTTCATTTGCTATCTTCTTGGGGTGATTTGCTTGATTCTTTAGGTGTTCCTGTGTTTAGAATGCCCGATTTTGGCCATGGTGACTTTAATAGACCGGTGCCATTATTTACAAGTGCCAAGATAACGTCTGTAGATAGTAAGAAAATTTTGTCAATTAAAACAGGCGCGTCATGGAAGAATGGATTCTGCCCATGTCGTCATTTAAGTAAATTCTTTTAATTTAATACAATTTAATATGATAAAAAAGAAGGTTTCTCTTATTGGTGCTGGCAATATAGGCGGCACACTTGCACAACTGGTTTCGCAATCTGGTATTGCCGATGTTATTATGTACGATTTAAATGGTAATATGGCAAAAGGTAAGGCGTTAGACATAATGCAAATGAACACCTTATCCGGTATTAACAGTGTTATTACTGGGTCTAGTGACATTAAAGATATCGCTGATAGTGATGTTATTGTTGTAACAGCTGGTGTACCAAGAAGACTAGGAGGAACTAGGGATGAATTGATATCCACTAATGCAAAAATTATTTACAGCATTGCTGGTGATGTAAAAAAACATTCTCCCAACGCTTTTGTTGTTGTTGTTACCAATCCATTAGACGCAATGGTGTGTTTGTTTCAGCAAGCAAGTGGGTTACCTGTAGAAAAGGTTGTTGGCATGGCTGGCATGCTTGACACGGCTAGGTTTAAATTGTTTTTAGCACAAGAATTTAACGTTTCCTCTGCAGACATTGGCGCGGTTGTTCTTGGCGGACATGGCGACAGTATGGTGCCAGTTATTGGGTCATCAACTATATCTGGGATAAGAATTAATGATTTAATAAAAAGTGGTCGTTCTTCTGAGCAAAAAATTGCTAGTATTATTGCAAGAACTAGAGTTGGCGGTGGTGAAATTGTAAATCTTTTAAGTACAGGCTCTGCTTTTTACGCTCCTGCAATGTCTGCAATGCAAATGGTTATGCCGTATTTACTTGGTGACAGAAAAATGTTAACGGGTTCTGTTTATTTAAATGGTCAATATGGTGTTAATGGTTTATACGTTGGCGTTCCTATTATAATTGGTAAAAATGGCGTTGAGGACATTATAGAGCTTGATTTATCTAACGACGAACAAGAAATGTTTAATAAGTCGGTTGATATTATTCGTAGCGCTACCGATATAGCTTTATTGGCGAATCGAACAGATTAGCGTTTTTACTGTTATATGTTATTATAACGCAATTTAAGCATTAAGTGTTATTAACCATTTTTTTGTAACGATTTAACACTTTTAATAGTTAAAAAGGTATTTTGCGCAAAACACAAAGAAGAAATTATAATTGTTCTGCGTATATTAGCGCAGCATTGTAGGTGTTGTTAGCGTTATGTTTTTTACACAATACCGTTATTGCGTGGTTTAAAGGTTAATAACGGTGCGTATGTTATATTTTTTAACAAGTATGGGGAACTGCTAGTTTTTGTTACACTTATGTTGTAACACCTATTGTATGAGGCATTATGTGCATATTGGTGTTTTGCTGTAATATTTACATACATTATAGTGCTGCGTTGCGGTATGTGTAAATATTATTACTCTTAATATAGGCTTTTTACTATTATTTATATAGATTTATCGTTATTAGTAGCTCTATTTATTTTGATGTAAACATTATTTACTATTGCAATAAAGTCTAACTTTGTTATAATTTTTGTCATACAGAGAAGTTAGTTTATTTACTGTGCAACATGAACAATCCCTCAGCTGGCTCATCTTTATCCTCTTCTCCAAGTTCTGGTGCCGCAATTAACACCGCTCTTAGCGGTCAAAGTCTTGAGGTTGCAGGAATCGACGGTACGCCTATTTGGGGCGGTCAAATTTTCGACATTCCCATTGCGTCGTATGAGCCAATACAAAAGTTAGGTGCTATGGCTGATAAAAAATTTGGTTTAGCAGATGTTATATCTAGCAAAATTGGCGGTATAAAAGTTCAAAGTATATCGGCTGGGACGGGAGTTGGCTCTGCAAAAGCTAAAACGATATTTTAGTTATACCTTGTTTACTATTGTAGTTTTTTCTAGTGTATCTTGCCAATTTTATTGGCTTTATTTGCAACAATAGGCCTATATTTTCTATATACTATTAATTAGTGTTATGTTGTTATTTTGCGCTAAGTTAAGTTGTTATTGTTATACTGCGCAATACTGTTAATTATTATATTTTGCCGTGATTATCGACTCCCATTGTCATTTAGAATATTATTCTAGCACCGAAGTTGACGCATTAATGTTACGTTGCAAAGAGAACAATGTTATACATTTACAAAATATTTGCGTTGATATTGATGATTTTAAAAAAGTTGCTAGCTTTTCTTATAAGTATCCTAATGTTTCATGCTCAATTGGCGTACATCCTTGCAACGTTAGTTTAGAAAAAAAAGCTCCATCTGTTAAAGATTTGGAGTTTTGTTATTTTCCCAATAAAGCAATTGTTAATTCTGTTGGTGAAACTGGTTTGGATTACAGTAACGGGATAAGCAAAGAATTACAAGCTAGACAGAAGGAGTCTTTTGCTAACCATATTTTGTTTGCCAGCAAATATAACAAGCCTATTATTATACATATTAGAGGTGATGGTGTTGAGGATGATGTTTTGGATATTGTGTCTAGTTTATTAAAAAGTGGTGTTAACTTTAGCGGTGTTCTACATTGTTTTACTGGTTCACTTGGGTTTATGCAAAAAATGCTTGAACTAGGTTTTTATGTTTCTTTTTCTGGTATTGTAACTTTTAAAAATGCAGTTTCTGTACGACAGTTGGTTGAAAATGTTCCATTAGATAGAGTTTTAGTTGAAACCGATAGCCCGTATTTGTCGCCACACCCATTTCGTGGTCACAAAAATGAACCAGCAATGGTGCGCATTGTTGCAGATTGCGTTAGAGGCATTTATAATGCGGAAGAGGGCGATTTTTCTAAAATTGTTTGTCAAAATTATATTAATTTATTTAATACAAAAATTAACAAAGGCTAGTCGCAACGGTTTGCGCGCATGACTACTTTGCTAGCATGTTTTGCTAGCGTACTGCACTGTTATACAGTCAATAGCGTTATTTTGTTTAGTATCAACTGTTGCTGTAATTGCATTACATACACAACGAAGATCAAACTCACAACCGTTTGGTATTTGCGGAACGGTTAAATGTGTTATTTGTGTTTTGATAGATACACTTTTAGCAGACTTGTCTTTTCTAATTTTATTTAGTATTTCTATAAGTTTTTGCCCACTTTGTTTAATATTTGGGTTTGTATTTTTTACTGCTGCTTTAATTAACTCTCTTACCTTTGTAAGGTTACCTCTAGTATGTACAGACGCATTTTTATCGTTTGTGAGATTATTTTGTTCTAAATATACAGACTCTGTTACAAATGGTACAAAAGGTGCTAATAATGTTAAAATTGCATTTAATGTTGTTTTTGCCGTATATATAGCTGACTGTTGCAATTGCGTTATTTGCGTATTATTGTATTGTAAGTTTATATTTTGGCATTTTTCTTTATATGCAAAACTTGTTTCCCCGTATATTCTACCTTTAATTATTTCTATATAGTTATCGCAAAAATTTTTCCAAAAAAACTCTTCTATCACTTCTCTTGCTCGGCAATAATCAAATTGTAAGAAATATTCTGTATATTTTGTTATTACATCCTCAAGTTCAAGCAAGATCCATTTATCCATTACTTCTAGGTTTGTTGTGTTGGTATTATTTTGCGCATATGAATATGTTTGTATAAATTTTGCAACATTTATTATTTTTTTAACCAATCTAACGCCTTCTTTAATATTGCTTTCTGCATATGGTGTATCTACCCCCAAGTGCGCTGTTGACGACCAGTACCTTATTGCGTCTGCGCCATGTGTTTTTATTAAGTTAACAGGGTCTACAATGTTACCCTTTGATTTACTCATTTTTGTTTTGTCCGATGCTAGACACCAACCAGATAGAACGATGTTTTTCCACGGTAGCACGTTGTGTATGTTATCGTTATCAGTATTAGTATTATTGTTAAAGTATGATGTGGCTATTTCCCATTCTTCTTTTGTTTTATTCCACTGTATAGCGTGTAGGTAACTTTTTGCCATTGTGTAAAAAGTCCATGTTCTAATAATTTCGTGCGCTTGAGGACGGATGTCGAAAGGATGTAACAATGTGTGTAGTTTGTTTTGGTCCACATCGAAAGCTTTTAATATTACTTGGTTACATGCTATTTTTCCTGTATTAATTTGTGGAGATATAGAGCTGGTAAACCATGTGTCAAACACCAAATTTGCGCTATTACTGTTGTTAATTAACTGGATAGCTTCTTTTATGTTTACCATTCCTGCGTCGGTGAATGATTTATTTACTTTTATAAGCCATTTACCTTGCTCTATATTACCATTTAGGGACTGGTTTATATATTCTTTAACGGTTAAATTTTGCTCTGTAGCTTCTTTTTTAAGTAACTCTTGCAGGTTAACTATTTTATTTTGTTGTTTACCTATTAAATTCTCTTTAATTACTTGGTATGCCGCCGTACCTTCTGGCGCTTCTGTTGGTAACATTATAACTTCTCCTTTATCTATCGACACAAAGTATTCGATTTTTGGTATAGGTATTCCAGCAAATCTATTTCTCGATATACACCAATCGTATCCTAATCCTTTAATCCATTGTGTTAGTTTAATTTGCATAGATGCGGGGAAGATATTAATCGCATCTGACATTTTTAACATATAGTCTTGAAATTGGTTAATTTCTTTGTTTTCATTTGCGACATTATTATTTTTATCTGCTTTTAAAGATATTTTTTTAAATGTTGGCAGTTTTTGGTCTTTATATTGATTGTTTTTATCGTTACTATCGGTTTTAATAGTGTT
The DNA here is from genome assembly GCA_016735445.1 of Rickettsiales bacterium. Taxonomy (GTDB): domain Bacteria; phylum Pseudomonadota; class Alphaproteobacteria; order Rickettsiales; family Deianiraeaceae; genus JAERRN01. Next base: position 13,800 of record JAERRN010000014.1, read on the forward strand.
AATAAAATAAGAACGGTTTGTCTTTTTTTCTCCAAAACCAAAGTCTATGTACCATTGTGGTTTATGTAAGATTTCTAACGGTTTACCAGAGCGTTCACCGCATTTAACGTTATGTGTAATTTTAGTTGATTTTACCAGATATGGTATTGTTTGACCATTTATATTGATTGTTTTTTCGCTTAGTTGTTGCAATGCCCACTGTCTTGCCTCAACAACGTTTTTCGAGTTTTCTTGTGACAATATTGACAGTGTTGATTTTTTTTTGGCTGTTTCTTCGTTATTATTGCTTAGTTGTTGCTCTTGTTCATAATGAAAGTTCGCAATTCTACCGTGATCGCTAATAATAATTTTGGTATTATCTGTTAGATTTAAGTCTTTAATCCAAATTGTATCTTGCCAATCGCCAAATGAGCAGCACATTACAAGCCCAGTTCCTTTTGTTATAGAAACATCGCTATGTGTTAATATTGGCACTGACAAACCGAAGGGTGTTTTTGCGTATTTTTTTGAAAAATTAAATCCTGACATTGTTTGCTCTGTTCCGTCTACCATTTTTATTTTAAAGTTTTTCCCCGTACCTTTACCGTTGTATCTTTCGTCATCTTGGTGGTATAACAGACAAATGCATGCCGGTAATAACTCTGGTCGTGTTGTCATTATGGTAGCGGTTGCTATAGGGGCTGGCTCTTCTGTTTTTAAATTAATTATTTGGCTTACATTACCATCGTGAATGGTAAAAAGTATATCGCTAGCCACTGATTTAATTTCTTTTTCTTCAATTTCTGCCTGTGCAAGTGCCGTCTGGTCTGTTGCGTCCCAATAAACAGGTGCGTTTGATATGTATACAAGCCCTTTTAAAAATAGATCAGTGAATGAAATTTGTGCAATTTTTTGCACTTTTGGTTTTATTGTTTGATATTTTTTTGTCCAATCGAATGAAAAGCCAACACTTTTAAATAATTCTTCAAATTTCTCCTCGTCCTCATCAATAACTTGTTTGCAAATGTTTAAAAATTCTTCCCTTTGTCCGTTTCTAACCATTGACACGGCTTTAATTTTCTTCTTTTTTTCAACTAATTTTTCTGTAGGCAGTCCGTTGTCGTCAAAGCCAATTGGGTAAAATACATTTGCACCATTTAGACGTTGGAATCTTGCTATAAAATCGCAATGGCAGTATGAGAAAATGTGACCCATATGTAATGTGCCAGATACTGTTGGAGGTGGTGTATCTACAGAGAATACATTTTTGGCATTTACCTCGTTATTGTCGAATGAAAAAATACCAGAGTCTTGCCATTTTTTAATTATTTTATCGTTATCTATCGTCTTCACGGTCGTAGTGTTTGTTAAAATTGCACCAAAAAATGGTGCCGTACACTGTGCATAATATACATTCGAAATCTACTAATTATTTTATAAAAAGCAACTATACGATAACATGGCGTATGTGTTTAATGCTGTTTAACTCTTATTTTAGTTATTTTTGATTAAAAAAACAAAGTATTTGTAAATATTTATGCGATAAGCTTATTTATGGCACGACCAAACGCGCACAGTGTGCTTATTATAAATTATTGCAAATACTTCTTTAGTTAATTTGCAATATTGGTAATATAAAAAATAGGGGGCGTTATAAGCGGAGTTCTGTTAAACGGATTTTCAATTTTACAATTGAATTTTGCTATTTCTTAATTAGTTTTTTTAGTTGTTAACTAGTTACTACTAAAATCTAATAATACTATAACGAATCCAGAAACAATTTTATAACTACAAATTAAAGGTTACCCTTTTTACTTGTTACTTAGTTATACACGGTATTTTTACTGATTTA
>JAERRN010000007.1 GCA_016735445.1 Rickettsiales bacterium
TTATAGTAATTTTATTTTTTATATTGCAAAACTATATAAGATTAGTATTACTTATAGACGATTTATAATATTTTTATATATTTTATGTCTTGAAAAAGTAAAAATTCTTATTAAATATAAAATTGTATTCTTTTTTATCGGTGCTTAATTCCTAATTCATTTTTTTATATACAATGTCTAAAAGAGAGGAAAATTTCCAGTTTAACGCTCAAACAGATAAGGTTTTACAGATGGTTGTAAACTCTATTTATACTAAAAAAGAAGTATTTCTGAGAGAGTTGTTGTCTAACAGTATGGACGCTATTAGAAAAAGAAAATATTTAGTTGTTACAGAGAGTGATTTGTTTGCACCAGAAAATGGCGAATATGAAATAACTATTGAAATAAACAAAGATGCTAGAACAATTTCTATTATAGATAATGGCATTGGAATGACTAAAGACGAATTAATAAGTAATCTTGGTACTATTGCTAAATCTGGCACAGAGGAATTTATTAAGAACCTTGATAAGAAAAATGATCTGATAGGTCAGTTTGGTGTTGGTTTTTATTCTGCTTTTATTGTTGGATCAAAAGTTAAGGTAATAACAAAAAAAGTTGGCTCCGATAAGGGATTTATTTGGGAATCCAACGGGATGTCTGATTATACAATAAAAGAGTGCTTTGACCCATGTAAGGAGGGCACAACTGTTATTGTAGAACTGCAAAAAGACGCAGATGAGTTTTTAGATAAATTTAAACTTAAGTTTATTGTAGAAACATATTCTAGCAGTTGCCAGATACCAATTAAAATAAAATCAGGAAGCGATATCGAGGTGATTAAAAATAAACCGCCTATTTGGTCTAGAGACAAAAGTACGATATCTGAAGAGGACTATAAGGTGTTATATAAGAGTTTGTCTCATTTACCAGATAAACCTTTAATAACTATACAGTATAATGGTGAGGGTACGCTTGAGTTTAGGTCAATTCTTTTTGTTCCATCTATGCAACCTTTTAATTTATTTCATCCTGATAGACAAACAAGGGTGAAACTGTATAGTAAAAATGTATTTATTACCGAAGAACAGGTACAGATATTACCAAAACATTTAAGATTTATTTATGGTGTTCTCGAGTTTAACGATGTTCCTTTAAACATCAGCAGGGAAACCATTCAGGCGCATCATGGTGTGCAAAAAATAGAGAATATATTGGTTAAAAAAATATATTCTGAACTGCAAAACTGCCTTAATAACAGCTCTGAGGATTATGCTATTTTTTGGAAGAATTTTGGTGGTGTTATGAAAGAAGGACTTTGTGAAAATTCTACTGATAAGATTACAATTTTGGATAACTGTTTATTTTATACCACAAAAAACACCGATAAACCAATACTTTTATCCGAGTTTATTAGTCGCCTTGGGGATAGCAAAGATATACTTTATTGTGTTGGTGATTCTATAGAAAATGTAATGTCTAATCCGCAATTGGAAGTATTTACAAGCAACGATACAGAGGTGCTACTTTTAGTTGATGCTGTTGATAGTTTTTGGATTAACGTTGTTCATTCTTATAAAGAATATTCTTTTAAGTCTGTTTCAAAGTATAACACTGAGGCTGCTAAACCTAATTGTGACTCTGATAGCGATGATAAGGATGTTAACAAAGATGAAATAGTTACATTGTTTAGCAAGGCTTTAAAAGGGAAGATTAAAAGTGTCGAAATATCAAATAAATTAGTTCAAAGTCCCGCTTGCGTATCTGTGTCTGATGGATCTATGGACATAGCTATGGAAAGGTTGTTATTGGAGCAAAATCAAATAAAAGCACCTTCTTTAAAAATATTAGAGATTAATCCAAATAATAACTTAGTTCGTCACGCAGTTAAGTGTTTACGAGAAGATAGCACTTTTGATATTGGTAAGGATTGGGCAAATTTAATATTTGAAACAACATGCATTGCTCAGGGTGAGTCTGTAAAAAACACAGGTGCATTCGCTATAAGATTAAATAAGTTGCTTGACGGATTAGTGTAAATGTTTATTGTGTAATATATCTTGCATTATAGCTTTTTTTGTGTCGTTTATTTAATATTTATTAATTTTTGATTTTTGACCTATGTTTTATATAAAAAAAATCTCAGTTCTGTTAGTTTTGTTTTCTTATTCTTTTGTTAAAGTTGCGTTTGCTACAGATCTTGCTGTAGTGACAAAACAACTTGACGAAGAAAGACAACTTTTTGACAAAGAACGATATCTTGACAGAGCGACAAGGCAACTTGATGATAAAGAACAACGTCTTAATAGAGCAACAAAGCAACTTGATGAAGAAAAGCAGTATCTCGATACAACAACAAAACAACTTCTTGCTGTAGCAACAAAGCAACTTGATGAAGAAAAGCAACTATTTGACAAAGAACGACATCTTGACAGAGCGACAAGGCAACTTGATGAAGAAAAGCAATATCTTGATATAGTAACAAAGCGATATAATAAAGTTAAAGTTAAAGTGTCTAATTGCATAAATAGTAATGGCACAAATAGTAATGGTGTAAATCTTGGTTTAGGTGTTGGGGCGGGTTTTCTTCTTACATCATCAAAATCTCATTCGACATCACATAATAATTCGGCATATTTCTTTAGCTCTGATTTAAGAATTGGTTATAATTTTTATAGAGGGTTCAAGTACTTTGCCGTTGAGGCAATTGGCTCAGGCATGGTTGGTTTTAACCCTAGCGACACCTCTAAAGATGTTGAATTGATTTACAGTGGAGGTGGAAGAGTGAAACTAGGTTTTGCTGTTAGTAGAAAGAATACATCACATTTGTACATAATTGGCGGTTCAAGAGCTTGGTTTGATGCTGTTGGCAATGTTGATATTTCTTTAACAACTGGCTGTGGTATAAAAAAAAGGATTTCAGAAGGAACCGATTTTTTCTTTGAATTTACATATGACAAAGTAATGCACCGCACAGGTGACGCAGTTTTATCTGCTAATGGTAACAACATTGGAAGTGGTGGATTGTTTGGCGCGGTTATTGGTGTTGATTTTAGATTCTAATTGAACAGATATTTTCTTTAGTAGGGTTGTTTGTGATATATTACAAACAAAGAGGAACAACAGAGATTGTAATTTTTGTTTATTTACAGAGAGCACGCAACTTGTATATTGCGTAATTTGTTTATTGCGGCCATTATTACCTTCTTAGCTATTGGTATACATGCCGAACCCGATCTTCCGTGTTCTAATACTGTAGAGATGGCAAAACGTGGTTGTTCATATGGTGCATATCCAACAAAGACACCATGAGCAATTTTTTGCTTATCAATTTTATTGGCTAAAATATCTTTTAGTTTAATTCTTGTTGAGATCACTTGTGCAGTACCTGTTTTACCTGCCATTTGATATGACTGTTTTGCGTTATTAAAGAATCTACAAGTACCTTCTTTATCTGTAAATGTTTGCCGCATAGCGTTTTGTATAATTGATAAATATTCTGGGTTAACTAGCATTGGTTTTTGTGCTATTACATCTGTTTTTATTATTGTTGGCTCTATAGAGTTTCCACTTGCCAAAGATGCCGCCATAACAGCAAGTTGCAATGGCGTGCATTCTGTATAACCTTGCCCAATAACGGTATTTATAGTTTCGCCCGGTATCCATTTGGTGCCAAAGCGATTTTTCTTCCATTCTCTGCTTGGTATTATACCTTTATTTGTTTGCATTCCTCCAATATTGTAGTGCTTGTTTAAACCCAACATTGTTGCGGTATTACAAATGTTATCGACGTTTGCGCTTGCACCGAGGTTGTAAAAGTAGCAGTTACATGATCTTGCAATTGCTTGTGTTAAGTTAACTTTTCCATGTCCACTTGCTCTATTACAGTGAAAGATTCTTGTGCCAAATCTAAATTGCCCTACGCAGGTAAATGTATCATTAGGATCTACGCCATTTTGTAACGCATCAAGAGCGGAGACAACCTTAAAAACAGATCCTGGGCTGTAAGGTATTGTAAAATTCCGATTTGAAAAAGAACTTTTCTCTTTTTGGGCATTATTCCAATTATTCAGATTTATATCTGAGTTAAACATAAGTGGATCAAATGACGGAGTAGACGCTGCAACTAATATACCGCCGCTTAGTAAGTCTATTAAACAAACTGTGCCAGCTCTCTCTCCTAAGTTATCAAAGGCAATTTGTTGCAATTTTGCATCAATAGTTAGTTTTACATCTTTACCAGATGTAGGATGTGTATGTATATTTTTACTTATTATAGACCCAAAAGCGTCGACTTTAACTATTTCCAACCCTAGCTTACCTGCCAATTGTAGGTTCATTGTTTTTTCTATTCCCATTTGACCTTCTTTGTATTCTTGGTTTATTAGTTTTAACATCATTTTATTTTTTTGTATCTTTTGAAGGCTAATGTTATGCCTTAAATAACCAACAATACTAGAGATTGCTTTGTTAAAAGGGTATACTCGGTTTTTTTGTTGTCTAATTTCAACTTCTGGCAATTGCTGTTTTATATATTCTATTCGTAGTATTTCCTCTTTTTGTAACGATCTCCATATGATTAAATTGCTAGATGGGTTTTGCCTTATTTTTATCCTTATTTTTTGTAAAAAAGATTTTATATTTTTTGGTCTTCTATCTTTATGCAAGAGGGGTATTAATTTTGCAATAATAACATCTATTTGTTTAAAGCTGGTTTGGTGTATAATTAAGTTATATTGCATTTTGTCACATGCCAATGGCAAGTTGTTTGTGTCTAAAATTTTACCTCTTTTTGGTGTTATAAACTCTGGTCTAAACTGATTTTGATTTGACATGTGAACATATTTACTCTTAGAAAAAACTTGCATTCCTAGTAATCTTGAGAGTATCAAGGCGCAACCAGATATTTGACCGATAATCATAATAAAGGCTCTCCTGTTGAAGATTTTTTCTTTTATTACATTTTCTCCTGTAGATGCAATATTTTGTAGGTTTTTCCAGCGCATTATTTAAATTATGTTAATAACAGGGTTAAATAGAGTGCGATATTTTTTTATAAAAACAATAGCGCTATTGTTTGTAATATAGTTTATTGTACTTGTTGACAATTATATTTTTATTTCTTGCATAAATTGCAAGGGTGTCAATATTTTTTTACTTTTGTGCAATGTCTAACAAAATTCAAATTCATAAAAAATCTGATTTTGACGGAATGCGTAAGGCTGGCAGGCTGGCGGCAGAGGTGTTACAATATATAGAACCAATGGTTGTGTCTGGGGTAACGACGTTAGAACTAAACGATCTTTGTCATTCTTTTATTGTTGCGCGCAACGCGATTCCTGCTCCTTTAAACTATAAAGGTTTTTCAAAATCTATATGTACATCGGTAAATAATGTGGTTTGTCATGGTATTCCTAGCGAAACCCAAAAACTTTGGGATGGTGATATAATTAATATAGATATAACAGTTATAGTTGACGGTTGGCATGGCGATACTAGTAAAACTTTTTTTGTTGGTAATTTACCTAAAAAAATCTCCCCTAAGGTGCGAAAGATTATAAAATTAGTAGATGTTGCAAAAGAGGCAATGTTTAAAGGAATTGAAGTTGTTAAACCGAAAGCGAAGTTGTCTGATATAGGAAAAGCAATAGAAAGCTATGTTTTGCCATTTAATTTTTCCATTGTACAAGATTACTGTGGTCATGGAATAGGAAGGGTATTTCATGATGCACCAAGTGTTTTACATTATAATGCGTCAGATTTTGATTTTTACGACGTAGAGCTAGAAGAAGGTATGTTTTTCACTATTGAACCTATGATTAATATAGGCTCTTTTAGTACAGTGTTGTCTAATTTAGATGGATGGACTGTTTTTACTCGTGATGGTTGTTTATCTGCGCAATTTGAGCACACAGTTGGTGTTACATCTGATGGTGTTGAGATTTTTACAACTTTGGGTTAGCCTAAAGTAAGTTTTTTGGTTTCGTAATATTGTTTGATACTGTTTTATCCTGAGGAAACTTAGTTTGTATAAAATCATTGCATCGTTTTCTCTCTTACTTTTCTGCGTAAGGGTGTCTTTTGCGAGCAAAGTTGAGTCTATATCAACATCTGGTTTTAAAAGAATAGATAAAGACGAGACCATTGCTCGTATCCCTTTTTGCATTGGTGACGATGTTAAGGAGTCAGATTTAAACCAAGCGGTTAAAATTTTATATCTTACACAATATTTTAAAAATATAAGTATTTACATAAGCAATAACCAATTGCAGATAGATGTTGTCGAGAATCCAATAGTAAATGAGGTTGCATTTGGCGGTATAACGAAAAAATATTCAGAGCAGATTAGCGAAGAAATGCAGTTAAAACCTAGGTCTGTTTATACTAGGGATAAGGTTAAATCTGATTCTGAGAGGATTAAGATTATATTCCAGAAAGTTGGTAGGCTTAACGTTAATGTTGTTCCCAAAATAGAGGTACTGGAGAGAAACAGGGTTAATGTTTTGTTTGACATCGACGATGGTTCTCTTAGTAGGGTTGACTCAATCTTTTTTATGGGCACAAAGTTTATGCCCGAACGTGAACTTAGAAGGATTATAGCTAACAGACCAACCTCTAAGATGTTAAAAATGTTTAGAGGGAAAATCTTCGAAGAGGACTCGCTTGACGTTGATAAGTCTATAATTGTACAAGCATATATGAATAACGGTTTTCCAAATGCTGCGCTTAACTATGTTGTTGCAGAATATGAAAAGATGACCAGAAATTTTGCCTTAACGTACGATATAAACGAAGGTGACGTGTACCATATTGGCGCTGTTTCGCTTTTTACAAATGTTCCTGAAATAGACATTACAAACCTATGCAATAATGCGATACATATTAACTCGGGTGATTTATTTTCTCAACGTGAAATAGACGACACAGTAATGATGATTTCTGACCATTTGTCTAACGATGGTTATGCTTTTGCAAAAGTTGAATCTCAAATTGAAAAAGATGACAATAAACGGATTGTAAATGTAAAATTTATAATACAAGAGGCCGCTATTATGTATATTGGTAAAATTAATGTTTTGGGGACAAAACGAACACAAGACTATGTTGTGCGTAGGGAACTGATGATTAGAGAGGGCGATTTATATAGTAGGGCGCTGATACAGAAGTCAAAAATAAAATTACATGTAACGCAATTTTTTGATATTGTTGAGATAAAAGAAAAAAAAGGCATTTTACCAAATGTTGTAGATTTAGATGTTGTAGTTCGGGATTTAAAACAGACTGGTAATGTGTCTTTCTCAATTGGCTATTCTACTTTTGAGGCAATAATTTTAAACGCAGGCGTTAGCAAGAAGAACATTGCTGGCTTAGGTTACGGGGGGTCTTTTTCTGCAATATTGTCTTTATGGAGAAGAACATTATCGCTAGGGTTTTCTAACCCGCATTTTTTGGGCACTAATTTAAATTTAGGTGTGGATTTAACATATAACAATATTAACCCAATTAGTACAGGCCTATTGCCGTTATTGGGTAATTTTGCATTTAAGCAAGATTCTGTTATTTTAGCGCTTAGACTTGGATACTCATTGACGGCCAGATTGTTTCAATCTTGGTCTGTACAGTATAGGTATGATGATGTTGGTTTTAAAGACACAGGCTCTAGTGCAAGCGGGAATCTTTACAAAGATCAAGTTACCCAAAGGCAATCATCTATGAGTATTAGTCATACGTTAAGCTATGACATGAGAGACAACGCTATACTTCCGTCTAAAGGTTTTTTTGTTAGTTTGACAAACACGTTTGGTTTACCAGTGCCGTATATGTTGCATTATCAATCTAACGATTTCTTTGGCGGTGTTTATGTGCCGTTGTCAAAAAACAACTCTTGGGTTCTTAGTATCACAGCAAGAGCTGGTGCGATTGTTTCGTATGGTGATAAAGATATCCCATTTCAATATAGATACGCACTTGGTTATTACAATATGCGCGGCTTTTACTTTAGTGGTGTTGGTCCGCATGCTGTTAAGGAGTACGATGATGGCAGTGTTGTGCAAAGTGGTAGTATAGGTTTAAGGGGTAATTACTATTATGTTGTGTCTACAGAGTTAAGGATACCAACGCCCTTGCCAAAAGAGTATGGATTAAATTTTGTTACGTTCGTTGATGTCGGTAGTGCCTTTGGTATTAGTGGGGTACCTTTAAATAAAAATGATAGTAATTACACTGGTACAGACAGTAATGGAGATTTTACTGAGTACGTTGTTGACTCTGCAATGCCGCGTGTCGCAGTTGGCGCTGGTGTATTGTATATGTCGCCTATTGGTCCGATTAGGTTAGAATTTGCTGCGGCGGTATTAAAGAACGCATATGATACTCCGTTAGTTGTTAGGATACATTTTTCTGGTACACCTATTTAGTACATGGCATTATATAGGTGCTAAGTTTAGTTATATTGGTTATATAGTAGCGTTATATTTTAGATAACAAAATTAGATAACAAAAGTGTTATACTTGCTATTATTTGCTACAGTTTGTTGTAAAACCTATGTAAATACAGCGTTTGTGTTTTTATTAGTTCTTACTAATTGGCAAAAGTGTTTTAAGGGTATTTATTAATTCCCTTTCTTCACCCACTGCATCTACTTTTTTATTTATAAACTTTTCTACCTTTTTTTCGTCTAGCAATTTAATTAGTTCAAGCATTTGGTTTTGCGAAAATGCCTCCCCTTTAATAATATGGTTTACAAATGACTTATAAACCATTGGTACCCAATGTTTAACAAAGTTTTCTAATATTACTTCAGCATATGCTCTAATTTCTTTTTGTGCACTGGTGTGTATTCTTAGCTTTATAAAGTGTAGTAAGTTATGTAGATCTATTTTCCAATAAAACTCTGTATATGTACCCTGTGGTAAAATGGATCTTGATATCTCCCTTGTAAGTCCTTTGTCTATAAGATTTTTATAAACGTCAAAACTGTCATTACATACAGTTTCTACTTTTCCCAATATCTCTTTTGTATCTTCTTCGGCAAGTTTGTTTTCTCTGCCTTGTTTATTTTGTAAGGATTGCTTTCTTACATCACAACTATCAGGGATAAAAAAATCATCTGTAATAACGCTATACCGTGCTGATAGCTCGTTTATACTTGCGGTTCTGTGTCTAAGCCATTGCCTAGCAACAAAAATAGGCATTTTGACGTGGAATTTTATTTCGCACATTTCGAGAGGAGATGTATGTTTGTGACGTATTAGAAAATCTATTAAGCCAGCATCTTGTGAGCTACTTTTTTTGCCTTGCCCATATGAGACTCTTGCGCTTTGCGTGATAGAGCTATCGTCGCCCATGTAGTCTATTAATCTAATGAATCCTTTGTTTAAAATAGGTATTTTTTTACCTATTTTTTTGTCTAAAGCAATAACAGATATTCGTTGTACTTTTTCTTCATTTTCTTTGTCCAATGGAAAATCGACAGGTACTTTTATATCTGGTATTTTAGCTATCGTCATATTGTTATAAATTATTTTGATACAAAGTTAGAACTTTAAAAAAATAAACAATATGAAATTGAAACCTTAAAAAATAAAAAGCTAATAATCAAAAAACTTATCTTTATCAATTTTAACACAGACACAGCTTAAACTCTATTATAGGTATAAAAATTTATCACTTAATACCATCCTGAAATCGCAAGAGGAATCTGGTATTCTTGTTAGTATATTAATTATCAAAAACGGTGCGAATATTAGCATTGTGCCTAATATCATTGTAATAATATTTTTTATTTCTATCTTACCTTGTAAAAATGACCAGCCAATTAATATTGCGCCAAATAGTACAACGAACTTCCCAAATGTTAGCGTTATAGCTTTGTGTAATGTACATTGTTGTTTTGCAACAATATTTGGTTGACAGACTCCGTTGAGGTTATAATCATCATTGTTTGCTATTCCATTTACGCAGAACCAGCCAACTTTGCAGTGATCGTTTGTATTACACTTACCGCCCGATGTTACTCCAGCAAAAGATGTATTTGTTTTAGTTACACACAAGCACAAAGCACAGATAAATAAAAGCTTATGAGCCTTCATTACATAATGTTGCACTTTAATTATATAAATAAATTTATCATACCCTACACAAATAGCTGCTTACTTATATACGTTAGTGTACTTTTGTTAAATTTGTAGTTTTATTTTTTTCTTGATTTTATATTTTGCATCATCGAGATTAATTGCGCCTGTTTAGCAAGTGAGTCAGTTGCTTCGTTAATGTTGCCACCCGATTTAACAACATCACCTACATCTGTTAAATTAACACGGATATTGTTTTGATTTGCGAATTCAGATAACGCTACTGATGCCGATACTAAATTGGTAACTTCATTTTTAAAATTAGCTGAGCTTGTAGATAGTTTTTCCATTTCATCTATTTTATTTATTAATGTTTCAGTTTGCTCTTTAAGCTCTTGTTTGTTTGCTTTGTCTTTTATTTGTTTTGCTTCAGCGAACATTTGCTCTGCTTGGGTTGGCGCTCCTGTTTGTCCTTGTTCCTTTTGATTATTGTTTAAATCATTTACAATATTGTTTTGTAAATTGCTACTAGAGCCAAGTTGGTTTGATTCTGTTTCAAATATTTTTGTTCCAACAGATGTTTGTACACCAGAAATGTCGCCAATTGACATGGCGCCTGATTCTCTTTTTACCAATTCTTCTTGATTCGGCGAAGCTTGCTCTTTTTCTGCTTGCTCTAATTGCTGATTAAAACTACTTAATCTTCCTCTTAGATTGTCTATATGTTCTTTATTAATAGATTGGTATATTTCGGGATCGAGTATATGTTTGGACTGTTTTTTTAATACATTATCAAAAGTATTTTTTGCCATTTGCTCTGCTTGATTTGCTAATTTAACATTAGGATTAAACGAAGCACCACCAACACCAGCAATACCGCTAGCTCTAACACCAGCTCTACCTATGTCACCAGCGCTAACCTTTCCACCCATATCACCAACACCAGCAATACCGCTAGCTCTAACACCAGCTCTACCTATGTCACCAGCGCTAACCTTTCCACCCATATCACCAACACCAGCAAT
>JAERRN010000063.1 GCA_016735445.1 Rickettsiales bacterium
CAAATAATCTTTTCCAAAATACCTCTATTGGCGGTGGTGGTATTAAAATTACACTTGAAGACGGAAAGATAGAAAAAACAGACGGTAGTTTAGAAGTGTTTGTTAAAAAGGCTATTACACGCTATTACAAGAATGTAATACAAAGAAGGATGACGCCAAAAACTCCTATCCCTCCTAAGCTGCTTAAAAATAATAAATATCTAGATGGTTTCATCGAAATATTTTCATCTATAGAGTCAATAGGACCATCTATTGTAAAAGAAAGAACCGCGCTTGGCTCTTTACCGCTAAGAGATGTACTCATTGCCTTACCAATAATTGGTATATCAGAGTTTAATATTTCTTTTTGCGCTGCTTTTTTTTTAGGGAGGTGCAGTTTTCCATTTATATAAACAGTATTTTCGGGAAAATCAAAATATCCAAATCCTTTCATAGTTATTAAGTTTGTCTTTATTGAAAAATCTCTTAATTTTAAAACTCCGCTATTTATGTTTATGTCAAAAGGAAATGTAAATTTATCTACTCTAAGGTCTTTTTTTGTATCAGAATAATAACAAAATGGCTTTGTCGCATATGCCACACCTCTAATTACGTTTTTTGTATTTTTTTCATTTCTATCCTTTTTACTTCTCTTTATTATATCCATAGGGTCGATTTGCAAACCCCTAATTGACAATGGTAAGCCACTGATTTTTTGAGAAAAGGAAGTTACGACATCAAAACCTTCAAACAATAATTTAGCATCTTCTGTGTATAAATATGATTCATTTTTTTGTGAATCTTTAAACATTTTAACAAAAACGCCAACGTTGCCAGTGTCATCTTTTGTAATATCAGCGCAAGCGCTTATTGTGTTTTTCTGCATCTCTGTGTGTGTTTTTTCGTTGTTTTTGCTGTTATTCTGCTGTGCAGGGCTTATGTTGATAATCTCAGTTGTTTTTGTTATTTTACTTACAATCTGTTCTAATATTGTATCGTTTTCAACGCCAATGTGCCTTTGCAAGCCCATGCTAAGTTGTACATCTTTAAATACGCTCTTTTTTATAATACTTTTTAGGTGTAGGTCAATTGCTTCTACATTGTTAAACATTGTTATTTTATCTATTCCCATATAACCGTTAATTGTTGTTGCATAAAAATTGCTATCGTTTGAATTTTTACCAATAAACCGATATATATTAAATATATTTGGCCAATTTGCTTGTGAGCCAATAATGTTAAATTTGTAATTACGTCCGCTTTTTTTAACTATTTTTCCATATAAGTCGCTATTAAGTAGATTCATTTTTTTAATCCGTGCAACAAATGTAGATTCCAAAAATGTATCACCCGTTATTGTGTCTATTTCAGCATCTAAAAAAAGCTTTTTCGCTCTATCGTTGTAGAGTTTTACATCTTTAAATAGTATTTTTGTTTGCTTCCTTTGCTTATGTTCATATCGATAGCCTCTATGTTTTTTATCTTCCTTGTTTTTTTCATCTATTTGTTGGGTAAAAATATCTACCATGGTAAAGTTTCCTTGCATTTCTTCCTCACTGTTTTTAACAATAACTTTGTCACCAATATTAATAGCTAACTTAGTTAAATCCATTGTAACTTTTAAGTCTTTTTCTTTTAGTTGTTTTTTAGTTACAATTTTTATTGGCACACTGCTGGTTAAAAAAGCACCTTTCAAATTGTCAACTTTCATATCGCTTTTGTACGCAAAATGGTTTATAATATTAAATTTACCTTTTGGAAAAATAATTTTTGAATTAATTTGTCCAGACAAAACCGATCCTTTGTTGATGTCTAAAAACTTTGCAATTTTTTGTGCATAAGGTGGCATTGATGGGTTTGTTATCATTTCCATTAAGTCAACCTTCTTTCCTAACAGTTCTATATTCATGCTTGGTGGTAAGTCGGTATTGGAGTACTTTACGTCTACTGAGCCATTACTGAACAACTGATTGCCTATTTTAAAGTTCTGCAATTTAACCGTTGTCTTGTTAGATAAAACCATAATTGTTGATTGCACATTTTTTAACAACAATGAATTAAGCGGATTTATGTTAAGGTCTACATCGTCCGTGGTAATAACCATATCAACTTTTACCGGTTTATCTATTAAAGATGTTATTGTTACGGTTTTAACATTTACAGAACCTTTATTGATTGATATATTTTCTAAAATACCATTCATCGCGGTATCAATGCTGCTGTTAATAACTGATATTAATTTTAATAACGTACTTACATTTTTTGCATCAATATCTCTAGAGTTCCAAAAAAAGAATTTGTTGCTTTTATCTTTAACAAACCGTATTTTAAACCCAAATTTTGACACACCAAACGATTTAACGCCTATCACCGAAGGTTTTAAGGATATTTCATGCTTGTCTGTGTTAACAACAACTGGCAAAACGGTTGGATTTATCCGAAAACTAAAACCGTTATCGAGCCAAGTTTTAACATAGCTTTTTGGGTATGTGTAACAAAACATATTAATATTACTTGTAGGCAAATGGCTACCAAACTCTAATTGTAGGTCAAACATTAGTGGCTCTAAATCTATTATTTGCACATTGTTTGGCCTTAGTGCCATATTAAGAAATTTACCGTTTAAGTTGGTAATTCTAAATTTACAAAGCCTACCAAAATCTCTTTTTTTACAACTCGCATTTACTTTATGTAATATATTGTTAGTTAATACACTCGTTGCAATATGTACGGACTTGTGTTCTTTTGTAAGGTATTTTGTTATTCCTTTTCTTGCTTTGGTTTGGTAATTAAAATTAACTTTATCAATGTACAGCTCAGTTTTATTTTTATTTTTATCATAAAAATTCAAAAAGATATCGTTAAAAATAACGTCCTCTTTATTGGATAGAGTTTCAAAAAGATCCCAATTATCTTCTATTGCATTTGCAAGATTGGCGGTTTTAGAGAATACTTTTTTAGTATTTATTTTACTGATACTTTGCTTAATTTGGTATATATTTACCTTTGCGTGTTGTAATGCAAGTACCTGTAAGCCTATGTTCATTCTAAGCCATGACTTTATTTTTATAATTATAATAGCCTTTTTAACAAACACTTCTAAACTACCGTCTGTTTTTTCTATCTTTCCGTCTTCAAGTGTAATTTTAATACCACCACCGCCAATAGAGGTATTTTGGAAAAGATTATTTG
>JAERRN010000045.1 GCA_016735445.1 Rickettsiales bacterium
CATTTGTAGTACTTTGTTATATAACCAATGCATTCAATATAGTAATTATAATCCATATAAATCAATACTGTAATATAAATAATTGACAGTATATAGAAAAATATACAAAATTAAAAAAATATAAAACACATAATATTCTATTTTTACAAATTATAACATTTAGCTATGCTTCTACAAATTGACACTATTAAAGATGTTGTTACCACAGGTAAGGTTGTAGCTGTTAGGGTCGACTTTAACGTTCCTATTGTAAAAGGAGATGTACAGGATGTGTCAAGAATTAAGGCCGCAGCTAAAACGATACAATTCTTAAGACAAAACGGTGCAAAGATTTTACTATTGTCGCATTTAGGTAGACCAAAAAATGGCTTCGATGACGTCTTAAGCATGTCTAATTTAGTACAAGTTTGCTCTGAGATACTGGGAACGCAAATATATTTTATTAAAGACGTATCACACCAAGAAATAAAAAAAACATTAGATAAAATGGATTACGGAGAAGTTGCCTTATTGGAGAACCTAAGATTTTACAATGGTGAGTTAACTAATGATGTTAAATTTGCCTCAATAATCGCATCACTTTGCAATGTTTACGTAAACGAAGCATTTTCTTGCAGTCATCGCAAACACGCATCGATAGATGCAATAACAACAAAACTATCATGTTTAGCAGGCGGGTTTGCTTTGTTGGAAGAAGTTAACACTCTCAATAAAATATTTTCCAACCCTAAGCAGCCAAAGGTTGCAATATTAGGTGGTTCTAAAATTTCTACAAAAATAGGACTGTTAAAGCATTTGTGTACATTTTGTGAAACCATCTGTTTAGGTGGTGGTATGGCAAACACAATATTATATTATAAAGGGGTTAAAATAGGAAAGTCATTATACGAATTAAATGTAGAAAATAGTGTAAATGAATTTTTAACGCTTGCACAAAAATTAAATTGTAAAGTTGTTTTGCCAACAGATTTTATTGTTTTAAATAATAACAAAGTCACCGCAAAAGAGATAAAAAATATAAACGACAATGATCAGATATCCGATATTGGCTTACACACGTGCGAATCTATAAAAAACGTTATTAGTAAGTCAAATACAATTATAATGAATGGCCCCCTTGGTATATACGAACAAGAGCCATTTCAAGAAGGTACTATTTTAGTTTTACAAAGTATTGTACAGAGAACAAAAGCGACAGAAGTAAAAAGCGTTGTTGGCGGTGGCGATATAGTTTCGTGCATCAATAGGTTTCAACTACAACAACATGGGTTTACTTTTGTTTCCAACGCAGGCGGGGCATTTTTAGAGCTAATCTCAGGGAAAGAATTACCAGGTATTAACGCAATAAAAAGAACCATCAATAACAAGAGACAAGATCAATAACAATCTTTATATCGGTTATGCGTTATAAAGATAATATTTTAATTATTGTACCATTGTAAGTATTTAGACCAAACAAATAGTAAAAACCTATTACACTACACAAAATAGTAGGTTTATATAAAACAATACATAGCGATGGCAGGCTAGAATAAAGCCAAAAAAATCGGTTGCCACAACAAAATTGGGCAACCGATAATAAAATAAAATATTAACTAGAGAAAGCTCCTGTCATTTGTTCGGCAGAAATAAACCCAACAAACAATTTACCATCTATTATAAACACAGGCGTACCTTTTGCGTAAATTTTAGAACCATATTGGTAATTTTGCTTAAGAGTAGTCTCAAATGCGTTGCTAGATAAAGCATTTTCTAAGTCTTTTTTAGGTATTCCAAGTTTTAAACCAATTACTTCGATTGATTTTTCTGTTACATTACCAGCTTCCATTAATGCAAAATGGAAATCTTTCATTTTGCTAGGATAATGTTGAGCAATAAATATACTAACTTTAGCACCAAGCAAAGATGATATATTTAAAAGAGGATAGTCAACTAATACAACTCTAACATCTGACCTCATAGAAAGTAACCTTTTAACTTCTATAGCAGCTTTTTTACAATAACCACATGAGTAGTCATAAAACTCAATAACAGTATGAGGTGCAGCTTTGTTACCAATGACAACAAAGGATGTGTCTGATGGAATAGTTTGCGCTAACTCAACTGCGGCAATTTTTGATTCTTGCTCAGTTTTTTCTTTTTCCTTCCGATCCATCTCTTGTAATGAGCTAATCAAAACGGTTGGATTGTCCATAATATACTTTTTAAGCACAAAATGCCCTAACGGTGTTAACAATATAAGGTAAACAGATATTACACTAATAAAGAAACTTGAAACCTTTGCCCAAGTAAATGCTCTAGATATTAATTTACACTGAGCTTTGTTATCGATACCAAATAAATGGTTATTCTTATCCGTTAAACCAAGCAAAGAAGTAACCTTTGTGGAAAATTTAGCAATGCTACCTGAAAGTGATTTTTTCATAGATAAAGAATTATATTAAATAAACAGTAATAAAAAGTACAACACAAGTAACCATGTGTAGCAAAAAAATGCCAGCACACCACCTGATATGTTTGTTTTAAAGTCAAAAATAGCAGTAAATAGCACTGTGTAACATGACGGTAAAACAATTACATAGTAAAAAAA
>JAERRN010000038.1 GCA_016735445.1 Rickettsiales bacterium
TTTATTGGACATGTGTTTACGACACAATGTACGGGTACCAAGATAAAGAACACGATATCAAAATCGGCGTTAAGTCTCTTGCTGTTTTGTATGGTTCTGAAATAAAAAACAGACTTAAATCGTTTGCAACAACAGCTTTTGGCTGTTTTATTGCAGCTGGTATTTTAGAAAAACCTAGACTAGGTTTAGGGTATTATGTTTTTATATTGTTAAGCTATATTTTGTTGCTTAAAGTTATAACAAAAACAAACTTAGAAGAGCCAAAAGAATGCTATCGCGCTTTAATGACAAACACAGCAATTGGGTTTATTATAGCTTTTGCATGTTACGCAGGTAGGGCGTTTTAAATTCTAAAAATTTGTAATAAATTATATATAAATTAATTTAAACAACACTTAAGTACGTAATAGCGGTTTGTTGCTATTAGTTAATTTAGCGGTAACAATAAATATAAATAAGTTATCTTATAGGTTTTATATATGGTTAAATTTAATAAAAAAAACAACACAAAACCGCGCAAACAGCAAAAAGGTAAAAGCCGTAACGCTGGTAATGGTGCGGTGCTAAATTCTGGTTTTAGGTTTGGTATAAAACAAAAAAAAGACGGTAGCTTTTTACCAAAAGAACGACTAGAACAAGTAAACAAAAAAAACAACGGTAAAATAAAAGAAAGAGGTTATGCGATATATGGTAAAAATGCAGTACATAGTGTTTTAATAAATCAGTCTAGAAAGATTTATAAAATTTTATGCACAGAAGACGGCTTTTTAAGGATAGAGAAAATAATTAACGAACAAACGCGAGAATTAACACATATTCTGGATGTTAAAGATTTAGACCGACTTATAGTTAAAGAAGGGGAAAGAAGAAAATACGATGTAATAGTATACGCAGGAGAATTGATAGAAAAAAAACCGCTAAGCTGGTTTATGGTGAAAGCTGCAAAAGGTAAACAGTACGACAATAACACCTTAATGAATCACACGCAAAACAATCAAGATTGGCAAGATGAAAAGAAAAACATACAAAATTTAAATTTAGACAACAAAATAAAAGATAACTTAACATTTGTAATGCTGGACGGTGTGACAGATCTAAGAAACGTTGGCGCAATAATAAGGTCTGCAGCAGCTTTTGGTGTTGACGGGGTTATACTGTCAAAAAATTCCGCACCAAGAATTAACAGCACAGTAGTCCGCGCTTCTGCTGGGTATTCGGAAGAGGTAAACATTTATTACGTAACAAACTTAAACAATACAATAAAAGAAATGAAAAAAAATAACTTCTTAATTTTTGGCTTAGATAGCAAAGGTGAGCAAAATTTAGATAGCAATGTATTTAACAAAGATGACAATGCTGTTTGTTTAGTATTTGGCTCAGAAGGTGACGGTATAAGAAGATTAGTTGCAAAGAACTGTACGCAATTATATAAAATACCAATGCATAAAGGTGTAGAAAGTTTAAACATAGCAAGCGCAGCAAGTATAGCACTATATTTATCTTACACCAATAGGGGGTAGGTAAAAACTATAAGCTTGTAAACTAATGTATAATTACAAGTAAAACTTGTTTACGTAACAATGTGTAGTAAAAAAACAAAAAACAGACAAAAGCGGGCGGCAAAACCTAAACTATAATGGTTATTTATTTTTAGATACCGTTCCTATATTCGCGTCATCGGTAAGCATAATTTGCGATACACCAAAAGCAGCGCAAAACCCAACAGTTGTTTCAATTAAAGTATCAAAACCACGATAACCACCCAAAATTGCCGTCACAATGTTATGTACGCCAAAATGGTCACCACTAAAGCTAGTATAAAACTGACCAACCCCAGTATTTGCTAAGCTGTTTACGCAACCAAACCTAGGAAACAAACCAACAATGTTAACCAATGAGAAAAACAACATACCTGTAGCAACAATCTTTAAAATTCTAGATAACATCCGTTTGTTAAAGCCTTCGGAGCCCGTAGACAAAAAAGAGAGATTTTTAACAGAACCTGTAGAGCCGATAGTTAGTAGCAAAAAAACAGTAGATAAGGCAGACCCAACAGCAACTTCAGTAATTGCCACGTCTGGAGCCTTCATTGCAGAGTAGGAAATAACCGCTAATAAACTAAAAGTACCCGAAATAATTGTTGCAGAAAGTAAATTTTTTGCAACAATTATACCGCACGCAACAATGCACATTGTTGTAATACAAACAGAAACAATACCGTAATCGAAGTTCATATGTAATGACCAAAATAAAATATAACACTAGCAAACTTAACATAAGTTATTTAGTATGTCAACAGCAACCTAATGACAAAACAAGAATAAACGCACAAAACGCATATAAAATAAAACACCTGTGTGCTTAAAATTAAAAATAGTTATTTTAGCTACCAAATTACAACACCGCTTTAATTATAATTTTATTTACCGTGCTTGGCTTTAGTGTTGTACTGCTGTAGTGATTTTTATATTTATTATTTACCGCTTTTGTTTATAACTGATTTGCAGCAGATATAAGAAATACGATACGCAAAAAAGAAGTTTTTAAATTCTTAAAATAATTAATAAAATTACATTAGTTAGAAACATTGGCAACGATCTAGAAATTAAAAAATTAAAACTTTACCTAGCGAGTCTTGCATTACAATGTCAGAGTTTTGAAAAATAAAAAAAGAAGTATAACTATATTAACCAGAAGGAAGCATGACTAACGTTAACCACTGTTGGTAAAAAGGTACACCATAAACGTGCCACGATTAAAGAACGAGATCTTACCAGAGAAGCCCGAAAGAAAAACTTTTAATATTTTTAGTTAATATAGTAATTTTAAAGTCTTAATAAAAAGTTTTTGTAAACTAACTTTTACTTGTTATTGTTTAACCAAATTAATATTTTGCGTTGTGTCATAAGGTGGCAATTTTATTGTAAGTTTGATGCATATTGTTTTTATAGCTCATTTGCTTAATATGTATTATAGCAAAAAAATAATTTGATAATATTGGTAAATATATTTTATTATGTTAAATAATCGCAATAAACTATATTATAGTTCCTGCGTGTAGATAGTTATTATACTATTTTGTAAAATTAGCAATTTTAAACAAATGATTAACAATGTTAAGTTTAAACTAGAAGAAGACGAAATTGCAATAATTTGCTTTGACATAGAAACAGTTATAGACCATGTTGCCGCATATAAATTAGTTAATATATCGGAGCAAGAAAAAAAAGAACTTGAAGAATTAGATAGATTGCAAAAAACACAAAAACTAAGGCAAAAATTGGTAGACTACCATTTAGAAGCAACAAAGGGAGTAAATAATTTTCCAAGACAACTGTTTCATCAAATAGTAATGTTATCTTATGTTGTGCTTGCTAAAAGCGAAAATAGCAACAAAGACTCGCCGTATAGGATTATTATCATAAATAGCGCAAAAGGCTTTAGCGAAAATAAAGCAATATGCAACGATGATGAGCTGTTTGCTGCAGAAAAAAAAATCATTAAGCAATTTACAAGTATCCTCAATAAACTCAATAAATTCAATAAACTCAATAAATTCAATAAACCAAAAAGCAACATAAGGCTAGTAACGTTTAACGGTAGGAGTTTTGACATACCAGTGCTTAAGTATAGGGCTATGGTTCATGGGTTGTCAATACCCGTTCTATTTGGTAAAGATATATCCTACAGATACGGAGATATAAGCTTGGATTTAATAGAATTATTTTCAGACTACGGTGCGTCAGCAAGAATTAAAATGAAAGAAGTTTGCGCAATTTTAGGGATACCTTGTAAACTTGATGGATTAGATGGTGGCTCTGTTGAGCAGATGTTTGACGATAACGATATAACAAAAATTAAGCAGTACTGCGAAGTGGATTCATTAATTACTTCCATACTTTATTTAAGGTATGTAACCGTTAAAGGAGAACTAAGCGCGGTTGGTTACAATAAAACTATAGAAGCAATGCAGCATTATGTTAACAGTGTAAACAAAGATAGCTTTGGTGAAGAAATAGACACATCTGGAATAAAATATTTTTTTAAAAAATGGGAATCAGAAGGAAAAATATTTTTAAATCCAGAAGATTAGTGTTAAAATTGCCATAAACTTAACCATGGCACAATAAATAAAATAATAGATTGTAAATCTGTATTGCGGTAAAAAGGCAAAACCAAAGTCGCGTAAAACAATTACGTGGTAATTGAGTAATTATAGTTATAAATTTGCAATAATTCACTATGCCAATAAATAACCTGATAAAACGACAAAGACTTAACCTAGCCGTATAAATAAAGCAATATGCTAATTTTTATAACAATTTTACAACAACATAGGTTACCAATTAACAAACCTTCTTACCGGCGTTAACAAAGCTCCTTGCGTTAGCATTACCTTAAAAGGCTAATAAAATATATTTATAAGGAATTTACTTTCTCTCGACAATACCTAACACTAATTGCTTAAATGTATTTCCTCTATGGACAAAATTATCAAACTCGTCAAAGCTAGTAAACCCTGGGGAAAATAATATATATATATCGCTTTTTTTATCTTCTCCATTCTGATTTTTATTTGCGTAGTTTAAGGCAAAGTCGTAAGCTTGGTTTGTGGCATTTTGCAGATTATCACATGTAACAAGTGCATTATTGTAGCCAGCTAAAAAAATATCTTTTTTTTCTTTGTTATTTGTGTTTTTGTAATACTTCCCAACTTCTCCAATTAAAAAAACATGTAGTACTTTTTTTACTGCATTAATAAATTCTTTATCAGAATTGTCTGTAAAATTAATAGCGTTACCTTTGTTTTGTGAATGGTTTTTTATTTTACCGCCAGCAATTAAAATAATATTTTTTGGTAAAGACTTAATTGCCATTGCTGTACTTATGTACGATGTAGATTTGCTGTCATTAATAAATACAATATTGTTAATTCTTGCAATTTCTTCATTTCGGTGTTCTAAATTTACAATCTGCGACAGTGCGTTATTTACTTTTTTAGGTTCTAAACAACATTTAGCTCTAACCAACTCTAGTGCAGCGGCGGTATTAGATATATTAGCTATGTTAGTTACGTTATTAGCATTTGTTAACAACGTACCAACACGCTTGCTGTTGTCAGTGGGTAAACCCGATGCCTTGCTATTACAAAAAGAAGAAAGGTTTTTGCTTGTGGGAGTAGCAAAAAAAATAGGTTGTTTCTGGCGTTGTTGCGAAAATTGTAAAAAGTTACTTGGTATACAGATATCAACATTTTTACCGTCAATATAGCATTTAGAATTTACAATAGATGTACCTTTTGGTAGTATTCGCTTTGTAGAGAAAAATCTTATATTATTCTTTATAAAATCTGAACCAAATTTTTCTTCTAATTTTGCACATACAAACGTTAAGCTATTTTGATCATCATCATTTAAAACAGCAATTGACGATGCGTTAAATATCCGTAATTTTGCATCGATATACTTATCAAGGGTTTGATGTCTATCTAGGTGATGTGGAAAAATATTTATTATTACACCAATATGTACAGATGGATCTTGAGAATTTTCAAGCTCATATGAGGATAGCTCTAAAATATTGTACTTAGCATTAAATGGTTGAATGTCAAAATAAGGGATACCAATGTTCCCACCCATCGCAGCGTTATTGCCAAGACCTTGTAAAATTTTATGCACAATAGTTACAATGGTAGATTTACCAACAGAACCCGTAACCCCAATAAGGCATGTCTGTTTTGAACATTGAGATTTAAAGATATCAAAAGAAGACACCAAAGACGCACCTGCTTCAAGTGCCATCTTTGCTAAAAAATGACCACCAACTAAGCTATGGTTAACAGTATTATAAGGTCTTGCAATGCCCGGACTAAGAACAACAACATCATTTTTGCAAACGGTATGGGTATGTTTGTTAAATTTACTAACGTGATTAGCGCCAAATTTATCAACCGCCTGTTGTTGCTTTATCTCGTTATCATCCCAAACAAAAACTTTTTTATTTTTACTTAATAAAAAAGACACAATAGAGTTGCCAGAAGAGCCTAGACCAACGACAATATTTTTTTTAGCATTAGACATACATAGCAAATTAAAAAGCATCACCAAAGTATAATTGTTTTTACTAAAAACGCAATAAAATATAACCAGCAAATGCAACAATAAATTTGTTAAACAAAAAATACAAAGCCAAATAAAACCATTAATAACTAGCCAAATTTAGGTGCAAAATAACCGTTATTAGCGTATACAGCTTAAAGTTGCTTTATTACGTATTGTACATTATATAATTTTATATTTACTGTTTTTGTTAATAATTCGTGGATTATTTTGTGAACTACTGCTCGGAAATGGTGTTTTTTTGACAAAAGAAGAAGAGAGGCGGATATAAAAATTGGGACAAGTT
>JAERRN010000051.1 GCA_016735445.1 Rickettsiales bacterium
ACCTAATCTAAATACCTAATCTAAATACCTAATCTAAATACCTAATCTAAATACCTAATCTAAATACCTAATCTAAATACCTAATCTAAGGCTGGTCATACGATAAATAAAACTCAACAGAACAATGCCTGAGCCTATAGTGACAAAAAGGTATTTATAAATTAACTAGCGTCGTAATAAGTTTAAGCGGACAAGCAAATAAATAAGTTAACGTTTATGTGAGGGCATTAGGAATGCTAGTTAGTTTTTAGTTTAACTTAAGCCGCTTGGTTAATTTTGGTCAGCTTTGTTTACCGTTACTTTACCATCTTTAAAGTGTAAATTGTAGGAACTATCTATATTTATATCTTTTGCAAGAAGAACCCTTGCACCATTGTTACTTTTATTGTTGTTGTGAGTTGTTACCGTTGCAAACCCCCTACATAATGCATTTTGTAAGCTGGCCTGATTAAGTCTGTGGTGCAAAAGTTTTAAGCTGTTTTGCCTGTCGCTAATTATTTGCATTGCAAGGTAAAAAAGTTTAGTATCGTTGTAGCGCTGTACGGTATGTTGCAATTTATTTACAAAGTTAGCCAGTAAATTTACAGTGCTTTTTTTTAAAGATACATGTTTAGAAAAAAGGTTACTAGCTACGCTTTGCAAGTAGTTTTGGGAGCTAGACTGTAATAGGTTAAAATTATTACTCAATACCAAAAGCAATAGTGTGCATTTTTGCCACAGCATACGCATAACCGACCTCCAAACAACCTTTATTGAAAAAAAAGAAGACTCTTTTGCGTTTGTAGCGTTATTTTGCGCCTTACATAACAAAGATGCTTCTAGTTTAAGGTTTTGCTGAAAAGATACACTTTGTGCAGTTTGATAAGATAATATTTTTTGCTCCTGTTTAGCAACAAATACAGCAATAGTATTTACGTGGTTAATAAAAAGGTTAGTTAGTTTTGATGACGACAATTGCAGCTGCAAATTGTAATTTAAAATAGCACCTTTTGATTTTAAAACTTTTTTCAATAATGTTAGTTCGTTTTTGCTGTGCAAAATTGCACTATTAAAAATATCTGCAATTCTGTTGCTAAAGTTGCCAAAGTAATTACGCAACTCTATTATAGTTGGCGATGTAACAATCTCTGCAGCCGCAGTTGGCGTTGACGCTCTTTTGTCAACAGATAAGTCAAGTATAGTGTTGTCTATTTCGTGACCAATTGCAGATATTATTGGAATACTCGCGTTATACGCCGCAATAGAAAGCATTTCTCCATTAAAGGGCATTAAATCCTCTAAACTGCCACCACCTCTTGCAATAATAATTACATCTGGTTTGCGGCGTAATGGCAATGAGCAGAACACCGCTATCCCCTTTGCAATGCAATATTCTGCATTATTACCTTGCACTGGTGCGTCATAAACTAGTATTTTTTTTGGGAACCTCTGTGAAATTCGCTGCATTATATCGTGAAGAACCGCACCTTCTTTAGAGGTTATAACGCCAACAGAGTTTATATTTATAGAGTTTGGTATAGGTAGCTTATGCGACGAATCAAATATCCCTTCCTTGTTTAGTTTTTCCTTTCTATCTTCAATGGCTTGCAAAATACCGCCATACCCCTTTTTAGATATAGATGTTACCTTAAGAATGCAATTAGATCGTTGCAATACCAACTTACCAGTAACTAACACATCTAAGCGTTCTACAATTTTATTTCCAACAAACGGTAACAAGCTTTTTAAGCACATTACGTTTAAAAAAGAAACCTCGTCTTTTAGTGTAAAAAATACATTACCAGCGCTAGATTTTTTAATATCAGAAATCTCACCCCTAACAATGATAACTTTAAATCTATCTTCAAACAGATTTTTAATTGCCGCGTTTATACCAGTTACCGTATACTCGCAAATATCAAACTTGCTGTAGGTGCTAAATTTCCCCTGCATAACAGCTGTAATGCTAACTTAAAATAAAATATATTTACAAACAGATAACAATTAACGATATTTGTTATTTATAATTTTATATATTGCTTTATATTTTTTGCAACAAGCTTGTATAATAGCCTGTAAAAACAAAATTATCCCAATAATCAGCCAGTTAAATATTGCGTCTTTTATAAAAACTACGTAAGGTTTGTATAAATACTTTTTAACCATATACCGTATATATAGTGTATAAAACAAATTTTAACCATCACCACTGCCGCAGCATATAGTTGTAAACAGTAGATTTATTTATTTTGCTTAATTACTTAATAGTTAGCGATAATAATTACAACAAGGTAAGCTTATGATGTATTTTAAAAGTTATTATATTGTTTTTTTACAAAAAATAAATAACTATTTGCCATTTACAAAGGTGTTAAAATAAGCGGTAAAACTTATAACGCTTGCGTAAGTTGTAGTTATAAAGCCCAAAAAACACAACTACCTTATGATTTGTCAATTCTATTAAACTATTATTGTTTGACAGGTTGCAATTAACATCTTGACATTAAACTAACAATGTTATTTCAATTGATTAGGTTCTGTCAGATCATTATACCTAGTTGCCGTATTGGCACTTTTTTAGGGCTCGGTTAAATATTATATAATAAGCTTACTTGCTAATGTCGATCGCTGTTAAAAACAACAAGAAGAAGAAAGAGTTAAATATATATAACAGGGTTGATATTAGGCATAAGGTTAATAATAAACCATGCTACGAATTAGTATTCTTATTACGTAGCGATATGTCGTCCGAGGATGCAATTGCTATGTTTGAAAAAATTAAAGCAAAAATATTTAGTTTACAGGGTTATACGCAGGACGTCTCTTACTGGGGTTTACGTTCTTTAAAGTATAAAATTAAAAGAATGAAAAAAGCGCATTTTTATTGTCTTCATTTTACTGGCTCAAGTGGTATATATGAAGATCTTGGTAGGTTTTTACGTAACAACGCAAGCGTGTTACGGTTCATAAACATCAGAATACATTCTCTGCCAACTGAAAAATCTCCTATATTGGTTAATTTGGAGAAAGATGTTTCGGATGGTATCGTTGTATACGATGAGAAATATATTGTTAATCTAAACTAAAAATTAATTATGTCTAGTGAACAAGAGAATGGAAGTAAAGTAGGAGCGAAAGCTAATATTTCAACTACTAAATTAAATGAGGCTACTGTAAAACCCGTTGATGGGTCAACAGACCAACAAAAAGATCAAATGAAAAACTACAAACGTAGACCATATAATAACTTAGGTAACACTAATGTTGTCGCAAATGCTAGCGACAAAGATGCAAATGTATTAAAAATTAAAGATGGCTCAGTCGACTTAGACAATGTCCCAGACGTAACTATCGGTGGCAGAGGGGTTAGAGGTATGGCGACAATAGAGAGCACTCTTAACTCTATGACGGGTGATATATCGTATGAGGATTTATTAAAAATTCCAGGTGTTTCAACAATGGCGTTAAGGGCAAAAGAAAATGTTGGCGATATATCGATTTTTCAAAGAAAAGACTACATGTCATCTATAGATAGTTGCTCAATCAGCGATATCTCGTATCATAATATACCTTTACTATTAAAATTTATTTCTGCAAATGGTCGTATTGTTCCAAGTAGGATTAGCTCTGTTAGCTATGCAGTGCAAAAAGAGCTAGAAAGAGCAATTAAAATTGCTCGCTTCCTTGGTCTATTGCCATATGTAGAGTATTAATCGATAATAATTCATAGTTTATTGTAGATGCGTGTTGTAATGTTACGTAGTTTTAGGTCAATCGGTAAATCTGGTCAGATTATCGATGTAAAGGCAGGTTATGCTAAAAACTACCTTGTGCCATTTGGTATTGCCGCTTATGCTACGCGGGAAGAGCTAAAAAGAATAGAAATAAAAAAAGATTTACTTATTGATTCTGACAAAAAAAGAGTCGATTCTGTGCTGAAATTAAAAGAAAAGATAGAGAAAAAATATCTTATTATTGTTCGTGCTGCTGGTGACGACGGTAGGTTATATGGCTCCGTAAGAACAACGGACATTGCTACGCTTGTGCAAAAAGAAATAGACAATGCCGATATTGACTTAAAAGTTCACGCTAGCGATATAGATATGGGTCAAGGGATTAAAAAAGTAGGCATATATTCTCGCGATATTTACTTACATAGCGATGTCGTAACTGTAAAATTAAGTATTGCACGCTCCGAAACAGATGCTTTAGCAAATCAGAAAATTGTTGAAACAACTGGTTCGTTAGATGCGAACACGAAATCAGTTTCTAAAATTGTAGCAAACCTAAGAACTGACATACAGGACAAGAAAAAAAGCGACCCTAATGATAAAGATGGCGTTATGTCAATAGCTGGTGACAATAAAAACAAAGAAGAAGATAAACTAAATACTAGTGAAGAAGGGGTAGAGGTTAAAAAAACTGATGATTCAAGTAATTTACCAGCAGGTAACACAAAAGTAGGTAACAATATTAAAAACATTACCGATATCAATAGTAAAATATCCGATAAAGTAAAGTAATGGAAGTAAAGAAGCCACTAGAGATAACAATAAACTATAAACGTTAGCGGGGCTATATACAGTTGTAATCTGTATCTACTTAAATAGATTAAACACATATTGCTAACAGAGTTAATCAAGCAATAACTTGTTAACTTATTGCTTGTTAAGCTCCGTTAGTTATACTGTGGCTACATTGCTGTATTAACGGTAATAGCCGTCAATACAACCAGTTAAATCTGGTTATTGTAAAAAGATAATCTATAAGAAAAATCCTACTTATGAGGGTAACACGTTATTATCTACCAGTTATTAAACCCGATCCAAGCGTGTCAGCTAGTACGGTATCGCACAAACTAATGTTACGCGCTGGTATGATTAGACAGTTATGTCAGGGTATTTACACACTATTACCACTTGCGCATAGGGTTTTAAAAAATATAACAAAAATAGTAGAAGAAGAATGCGATAAAATAGGCTGCATAGAAATGCTAATGCCAACATTGCAACCTGCAACCTTATGGAAAAAATCGGGTCGTTACGACTCATATGGATCTGAAATGCTATGTATAAAAGATAGAAATGATAAAGATTTACTGTACAGCCCAACAAATGAAGAGGTAATAACAGACTTGTTATCAAAAGATATAATAAGTTATAAGAGTTTACCGATTAATTTATATCAAATACACTGGAAATTTAGAGACGAAATAAGACCAAGATTTGGACTAATGAGAGCAAGAGAGTTTTTAATGCTCGATGCGTACTCTTTCGACCTTAATCAAGATGCCGCAGTAGCAACATATTACACTTATTACAAAGCCTATGCAAAAATTTTTGAAAAAATGGGATTGACGGCAATACCAATAATTGCTGACACAGGTCAAATAGGCGGCTCATTAAGTCATGAGTTTCAAATTATCGCAGAGACTGGTGAGTCTGAAATAATATACGATATTGAATTAGAGGAAAAGTTTAAAAATATAAACAAGGTTTCCCATAGAGATTTAACAAATATATATGCTGTAACAAAAGAAAAACATGATCCAGCAAATTGCAGAGTTGACGCAGATCATTTAGTTTTAAAAAGAGGGATAGAGATTGGGCATATTTTTTCTTTCGGTCAAAAGTATTCAAAATCTATGAACTTAAATATTCAAGACAAAGAAGGGAAAACTATCAACCCATACATGGGGTCTTACGGTATTGGAGTTACAAGGTTAATGGCCGCTATTATAGAAGCAAAGCATGACGATAAAGGCATAATTTGGCATGAATCCATCGCTCCGTTTAATATAATATTATTTAACTTCGATCACGACATTGACGTTGTTATGAAAGGTGCTAACGAAATATACGAAGTTGCTCTAAATAACAATATAGACATATTATACGATGACACCGATAGATCGATTGGTCAAAAACGCAATATTGCAGATTTAATAGGAGTACCATACCAATTATGTTATGGAGAAAGAAACTTTAAAGATGGTAATTGCGAAATAAAAAGTCGGCAGAGAGGTAAAAAAGTTATTGTTCCAATAAGTAGAATAAAAGAAGAATTATGTAGCACAAAAAACCTAGGTAAATTTTTTTAGGGCGTTATATGTTTAAATCGTTTAAATTTACAAAATCTATTAAACTTTCCTATAATCGCCATTTTTCACTTTATAATTTTTTAGTATTAGCTTCAGTTTAAACAGCGGTGCGTCTTCTAGATTTTTTATTTTTTCTAGAATTGTTATAGTTAGCTTGGCTAAACATATTTGTATATAAACACACTTAATAACTGGATTGAAAAGAAAATCTTAGATTTAAAAAATCAATATAAAATATTATAAAACAAAGAATTATTATAAAGTTTATTCTATTTATATAATGCAAAACCTACCTAAATAGGCAGAGGCGGTTAATGATTAACATAAAACCAAGTATTTACATAAATAAATATATAGTTAAAAATATGTTACACACAAAAAACACAAAGTTACCGTGTTAACGCAGCAATAACCGTAACTAACAAATAAATAGTATATCTCTTTTATTAATATACACATTACCGCTTAACGGTTGCAATTGGTTCTGTGAAATGCCTTTAATTAATTATTTCAAAAATCCAAAGTACCGTATAAAGGATTTATAACAAAAAGGGTGCTGAGATGTTAACACATTAAGATAAAATATTGATATACCAAGATTTTAATTATCGCTGTCTACATTTAGTACGGCTGCAAAAGCAGATTGTGGAACCTCAACAGAACCTACTAATCGCATTTTTTTCTTACCCTTCTTTTGCTTATCAAGCAGTTTTCGTTTACGAGAAATATCACCACCATAACATTTAGCTGTAACATCTTTTTTGTAAGCTGATATAGTTTCTCGAGCAATTATTTTACCACCAATTGCAGCTTGTATTGGTATAACAAACATTTGTCTTGGTATTAATTCTTTTAATTTTGCACAAATCGCACGACCTTTACGCTCCGCATTAGAGCGGTGTGCAAGCAAAGATAACGCATCTACTGATTCGCCATTAACTAAAATAGACACCTTTACAATATCACTTTCTCTATAGTCACTTTGTTCCCATTCAAAACTTACATACCCTCTGGAGCAAGATTTTATTTTATCGTGAAAGTCGGTAATAATTTCTATTAATGGTATTTTAAAAACCATCATTACCCTATCAGAAGAAATTGTTGCTGTATCAACTTGTATACCTCTTTTATTGATACATACAGACATTAACGCGCCAATATGCTCTTGCGGCGTTACCATGCTAACAGTTGCAATTGGTTCTGAAATACTTTTAATTAAAGATGGGTCTGGGAAGGACGATGGGTTTTGCACTTCTATTTCTTCACCATTTTGATTTGTTATTTTAAATGCCACACTTGGGGTGCTTGTTATAATTTGCACTCCAAATTCTCTATCTAGTCTTTCGCAGAATATTTCTACATGCAACATACCAAGAAACCCGCACCTAAAACCAAAACCTAAAGCACCCGATGTCTCTGGTTCATATGTAATACTAGAGTCGTTTAAGGCTAACTTACCTATAGATTGTTTTAAAGCCTCGTAATCGTTACCATCTAGTGGGTATAAACTGCAAAACACAGATTGTTTAACTTCTTGAAAGCCCTTACTTTGCTTAACAGTTGCATCACTTGCAAGCACAATTGTGTCACCAATTTTACAATCATTAATATTTTTAACATTGGCACATATAAAACCTATTTGTCCCGCAGACAAAACCCCAGTAGAGACTCGTTTCATTTGGCACAAACCTATATCTTCAATTTCGTACATTGCTTGTGTTGAAAGCATTTTAATTTTATCACCTTTACGCAATGTTCCGTCAATAATACATACTAGCATTACAATACCAACGTATCGGTCGTATTGTGCGTCAAACAGTAAAACTTTGGTTGGTTTGTCTTGCTCACCTTTTGGGTGTGGTACGCTGTAAATAATTTCAGATAGCAAGTTTTGTATGCCAAAACCAGTTTTACCACTAACAGAGACAGCGTTATGTGTAGGTATACCAATTATTTCTTCAATTTGCTTTTTTACTCCCTCAACGTCTGCCGATTGGAGATCGACCTTATTAAGAACTGGTAATATTTCAAGGTCTTCATTAATTGCCTTATATGCATTTGCAAGCGTTTGCGCCTCAACCCCTTGTGAGGCGTCAACAACTAACATAGCGCCATCACAGGCAGATAAACACCTGCTAACTTCGTATGAAAAATCGACATGCCCAGGTGTATCGATTAAATTTAAAGAATACTCAACATTGTCAAGAGAGTATGTTAAGTTAATAGTTTGTGCTTTAATCGTTATCCCTCTCTCTCTTTCCAAATCCATAGAATCCAATAATTGCGATCTCATTTCTCTTTGTGAAACACCATTGCATAGCTCAATTATTCTGTCAGATATAGTACTTTTGCCATGATCGATATGTGCAATAATAGCAAAATTACGTATTTCTTTAGTCATCAATAATTATATTTAAATTACCAAAAAATAAACAAAACCAAACATTACCTATTTTTAGCAGTTTGATAAATTACTAACTAAAAATAAACCATAAATATTACCAGCCTTACAAAGAGGGCAGTAGCTTAACAAATTAAAGTTAAGTACAGTGGCAGAGGTTAACATATTGTTAATTATTACAAATCACAACATACAAAACCATCACCTGTTTTAGTTTTTAAACCAAACTTGCCTATATTTATATATTTTTAACGTTTTCCAGTAAATTATTAACCCACTATAGCCTAATAAAAAATGAAAAAAGGCACAAAAACAAAAATGGTAATTTTGTTAAAGATGCTATATTAATAGAATGCAATAATTAATAGTTGCAACAATTAATTATTGCAACATTACAAATGTATAGATTACACTGTTTTACATGGTGCAATCTGTACATTTTTACTAACTGTAAACTATAAATAAACAGCACAGTATGCAGAGGTAATTACAAAATATGCAAATCCACTATAAAATAATAAAATGTAAATATATTAATTGATAAATATATTAATATTATTAGATATATTACCAAGTACACACACTAACCTTAGTGTTAAGTTCAAATAACGAACACAGCTATTTTTATGAATATTTTCTCCAAGCTTACATGTCGTAAGGTAAAACGTAAGTTATCACAAGTAACTAGAAAACGGTTCTTTAAACAAAACACCACAGTTGATAACGCACCAATGCCAGAACAGGCATTTGATAGCGTATATGCGTTTGGAAAGACTATTTTTAAATACAATAAATTTTTTCTTCTGCTATATCTTGTATTCTGCACGCTGTGCTCTATGGAGCAATTAGTAAGAAACTGGTCTTTTAGGTCGTTTGTAATGGTGATCGAGAATTTCGACCCAAAAAGCGCAAATAGTACATTTTGGGAGATAATAATGTGGCCGTCTATTGGCATAGTTGCCGCAATGTTGCTGGTAGATTTATTTTACAGAGTAAGCAATTTGTTGCGAGCATACATTATAAGACCAAATATAGAATACTCTATAACAAAAAAGGTAACATCCTTATTAATGGGCAAGAAGTATCATTTTTTTAACAAACATCCAACCTCTATTAATAACAGAATCCACCAGCTGACAGAAGGAACTTACGACGCTATACTTGTACTATCTGAGTCAGTAGTTCCGTCATGTCTAGCCGCACTTGTTACCATTGTCGCGATATTTGGCCTTCATAGGTTAATGGGCTGTATTGTTTTGCTGTATTGTGTTTTTCATGTCGCAATAGTTTGGCTTTTTTACAAAAAATATATCCGTTTGTCAAGCTGTAACGCAACTTCTCATAATATTTTAATTAGGCAAACATTAAATATTATACAAAACATGTCTCAAGTAAAGGGCTTTGGGATGGAAGAGTTTGAAAAAAAAAGAATAAATATATTCCAAGAGAGAAGAAGACTTACAAACCAAAAAGCTTTTGCGTATCCAGAGAGAATGAAAGTTGCATTAACGATGAATCGATTGTTAATTTTTATTATTAGTATTTATGTACAGATAGAACTATTTTTACAAGGCGCGTTTACAATTGCAGATATTATGTTTGTTATGGGTAGCGTGTATGGGATAGTACAGTTACTATATACCGCAACAGATGCCTCCGTAAAGATGGTTGAAGATATAGGAAGATGTGAGGAAAGTGTAAAGTTTTTTAGAGACAGTAGGATTGATAACGAAACAAAAGTAAAAAAACGCTATCCAAGCAAATTAAATGGAGACATAGTTTTTCAAAATGTTGCATTTAAATATCCAAACGCAAGCAAAATATTGTTTAAAAATCAAAATGTCGTTATCAAAGCGGGCGAAAAGATTGGCATTGTTGGGTTATCAGGATCTGGCAAAAGTACCTTTGTTAATTTAATAATGGGGTATTTTTTACCAATAAGTGGTAATGTTACGGTTGGCGGTTATAAAACCGATGCAACAGATTTATCATGGCTAAGACGTCACATTACAATGATGTCTCAAAGCCCACAATTGTTTGACAGGACAGTTCTTGCCAATATTAAATATGGCAATTATAAGCTAAAGTATAAACAAATTATCGACATCGCAAATAAGCTAGGGATGAAAAATTTTATTAAAGATTTACCATTCGGTCTTTATACGCAAGTTGCAGATGGTGGTAAAAATCTTTCTGGCGGTCAAAAGCAAATAATCGCAATCGCAAGGGCAGCAACAAAAGAGTCACAAATTATCGTCTTAGATGAGGCGACTTCGTCGATGGACAGCCATACACAGGCAGTTGTTAATAAAGGTATTGAAAAATTAGTTAAAAATAAAACGGTTATCGTAATTGCTCATAAGTTAGAAACCGTTGTTAACACAGACAGGATATTTGTTTTTAAAAGTGGCACAATTATAGAGCAGGGAACCCATGAAGAGTTAACAGAAAAAGAAGGAAGTTATTACAGGTATTTATGGCGATTAAGTATGTCTAACTCTTACAGTTCGTAGGGGTTACGTGTCTTAGCTTTATTGCGGTAAATTACAAATTATGTTAACTTTATGTCAATTTTCAAAATTGCATAAAGTATATATTGTATAAGTAGCTAGTTATGTATAATAAACAAAATAGCACGCAATGCGGCGTTGGTAGAGAAATTAACACATAATTGCCAAAATTTGGTATATACACTGTGTATTATTTGATGATTAGTTAAAAACCAACTCTTGCCTGTACGTAATTTTTATTACACCTTACTTTATGTTAATAGATTGCTGTAACTTCTGTAGGTTTACACATTACCAGTTTTAACACAAACCGTTATTTTGCCCATTGTTGTTTATACAGTACTTTTTTTGTATACTAATACAACACAAAACTAATTACAGATTTAATTATTACAATAGTAAAACAGCTAAAAATTATTTTATCTTTTTATATGAAAAATAACATATATTAGCACAAAAAACAAGATTTTGCAAAACAAGATAAGTATTAAATAACATATAATTGCCAAAACTTTTATAAAAAATAGTTGACATATTATATAAATTATCATTATATTGCTATATACAGCGTTCAGTGGTACGCATTGGTTTAGTAAAATTTGGATGATTGAGAAAAAACTTCTAAAAAGTATTAAATTTAATATTAGCGACGACCTTATAAGTAAGGCAGCTAAAGAAATATTTGGCTGGATAGGTATTTTAAAAGAAGTTGAAACTACCAATGTGAAGCCGTTAATAAATCCAATAGATTACTACGGCAGTCGTAAAATATTTACTAGAGCAGATATTGCTAATAACTCTATTTCTAAAGAAAAGTTACATAAATATACATCTTGCAATAGTAACGGTTTTTTTTCTGTTCCTAAAGTTGTAAAAAAGTGACAATATAATCGTAATTAATCTTATTATTTTTATGAACACAGATAAAACAATAAAAGAAGAAGCGTTAAAGTTTCATAGCAGGCAAAAAAAAGGTAAGTTATCTATATCACTAACTAAGCCATTAAATACGTCTGAAGATTTATCATTAGCCTATTCGCCAGGCGTTGGTTTTCCATGTTTGGAAATAAAAGACAACCCAGCGTTGGCATACGAATACACATCTAAGGGAAATTTTGTCGCAGTAATATCTAACGGTACAGCGGTGCTTGGTTTTGGCGATATAGGCTCACTTGCGTCAAAGCCGGTTATGGAAGGAAAAAGCGCTCTAATGAAAAGATTCGCAGGCGTTGATTCCGTTGACGTATTAGTAGAAACAAAAGACGTAGACGAGTTTGTAAATGTTGTTGCCAATATTGGTAATACATGGGGTGGTATTAACTTGGAAGACATTAAAGCTCCAGAGTGTTTTGCAATTGAAGATAGGTTAAAAGAGAAACTAAAAATACCCGTTTTTCATGACGATCAGCATGGCACAGCAACGGTTGTGTTAGCTGGCTTAATAAACGCATGTAAACTTACCAACAAAAATATAAACACTATTAAAATAGTTATAAATGGCGCAGGTGCCGCGGGTATAGCATGCGCAGACCTTCTTGCTACTTTTGGTTTAAAGAAAGAAAATATTACCCTATGCGACACATTGGGCGTTATATATAAAGGTAGAACCGAAAGGATGAACGTTTACAAAGAAAGATACGCAACAAGTAATCAGTTAGTTAAAACGCTAGAAGATGCTGCTGTTGGTGCGGATGTTTTAATAGGTTTATCAGCAAAGGGTGCCTTTACGCAAAAAATATTACAAAAAATGGCAGATAGTCCAATTGTGTTTGCCTTAGCAAATCCAGATCCAGAAATACTACCGCAAGACGCAAAAGACGCCAAGCAGGGCGCTATTGTAGCGACGGGAAGAAGTGATTTCCCGAACCAGATTAACAATGTAATGTGTTTCCCATTCTTGTTTAGAGCTGCTTTAGATTTAAGAGTAAGAAAAATTACAAAAGAAATGCAAATTGCTACCGCAAAGGGCATTGCTGAGTTAGCAGCGCAGGAGGTTAGTAAAGAGATAAAAGAATTATATCCAAATGACAAGCTAGAGGGAGACGAGTATATAGTACCAAAACCATACGACAAACGGTTGTTTAGAAAAGTTGTTATTTCTATAGCAGAAATTGTTATTAACTCAAATAACCATGATTGCCCTTTTAAAAGCGTAGAGGAGTATAAAAAATATTTGCATAAAATGCATGGAGATTTTATGTAATACTGTATATTATGGTGTAAACACTAGTTTAGGCAGTCTTGTTAAATGCTGTAGGTGTGTTGTTTGTTTTTAATGCTATAAGTATTAATAAAAGCAGTATATTACTGTAATTTTATACTATTTTGTATATAATTTATCGCTTTTCTTCATTATGGTTTTTCAGGTAGCGAGAGAGATTATAAATATTTATTTAAATAAATTCCAAAGGGTTTTACTTTTTTGCTTTTTATTTTTGTTGCCAAATTGGTCTTATGGCGTAATTGTTATTGATGTTCATACAAAGTCTGCTTCTCCAGTTCGCATTGGTGTAATAACAAGGTCAGAGTCTATACATGAAAAAAAATTGGAATATTTTACAAATAAAATTGCATCAGATTTAAAGTCTATAAGAATTTTTAATGTACATGAAGAGAAAAATGGAAACTTTGATGGACATGAGTTACTTTTTAACGACGGCAGTGAAAGCATTTTTTTATCTTCTTTAAAAAAAGATGGGTTAGAATATTTTTTACTTGCTAATCCAGAATGGAAAGAAGGTAATCTTTTTAGTGTGTCTATAAAATTATGGAACGTTAAAAATAAA
Organism: Rickettsiales bacterium; assembly: GCA_016735445.1. Lineage (GTDB taxonomy): Bacteria > Pseudomonadota > Alphaproteobacteria > Rickettsiales > Deianiraeaceae > JAERRN01. Next base: position 13,777 of record JAERRN010000051.1, read on the forward strand.
AAATTACTTTTTAATGGTAGCTTGTCTATTGAAAACTCTAGTTTAAAGCAAATCGCACATAGCGTTGCAGACTCAGTTGTGTTAGAATTGTTTGGTTATAAAGAGTATTTTAATTCCAGAATTTTACATATAGTTCATTTTAAAGATCAAAAAGGAGATCGGTCAAAACGTCTTGCAATTATGGACAGAGACGGGTCAAACCTTATGTATATAAATGATTTTAACACAGTAATGACGCCAACTTACTCTAATAAGAGAAAGGAGATGTTTTACGTAACATACGCCAATGGTGACGCACGTGTTAAAATGCTAAACATAACTAACGGTAAAATAACCGATTTAAGCGATATTATACCAGAAATTAAGGGTAAGCAAATATTATCGCCACAGGTTTCAAAAGATGGTACAAAAATATTATTTGCAATGTCTAACAATTGTAACACAAATATATATCTCTACACAAGTACAGGTAAAAAAAGAGTATTACGGCAAGTTACAAATGGAGGAATAAACGTTTCTCCGTTTTTCTCCCCAAATGGTGAAGAATTTATTTACGGCTCTGATATTGGTGGTAGAAATGCAATTTATATGTTAAGCATATACGGTGGTAGACCAAGAAAAGTTAGCAATTTAAATGGATCTTATTTTGAACCAAAATGGTCACCGGATGGTAAAAAAATACTGTTTACAAAATCAGTAAAAGGGCGTTTTTATATTGGGATTATGGACAATGATGGAAAAAATGAGAACATTCTCTTTTCCTCTTATATTACAGAGAGCCCATCATGGAGTCCAAATGGGAGAGCGTTAATTTTTTCGTACGCTAGAAGTCCGTCAGAGAAAAGAGGTTTAAAAATTATAGATATAGAGGGTAGAGAAATATTAGAATTGCATGGTGACGCCAATTTATTAGACCCATTTTGGTTTATTTTGCAAAATGATTAGCGGTTATAAATATAGGTGTTTATCTTTTAACCCTTAACCTTTATTATATACGCTTTAGTAAGTTTTTTTATATATATTAACTCATAACATCAACTATGTCAGGCTCAATAAAAGTGGGGGAAAATCAAATTGCCACACCAAATGAAATGATAGAAAGCGGCTTATATTTTAAAGATGCATTGCTTTGGTATAGAGATCATTACCTGTCCCCTATTGGCGCAAGTATTGTGTATATAATTTTCTTCCTTGTACACCTAGTTATTATAGGTATGGTTATTGCTTTTATTCCTAGAATGTTACCCTTAAAAGAAAAGGTATCGATGGTGCTAGAAAAAAACCGACCAGCTGCTACTTTTTTAAGCGTTAAGCCATTAGCAAGATACAAAGAGCCATCTTACAGTATTATGTTGTTATTGGTAGAAAATTACGTATTACAAAGAGAAACATATAAATTGCAAAACAACGAATCACCAGAGTCTGTCATGCACAAAAAAAAAAGATTTGTAGAGACAACATCATCTAAGTCAGTTGCGCGTGCTTTTGATAGATGGGTTGGAAGCTACAATAGTATAACAGGTAATTTTTTAATGTCAGACATAGAAACAAATGTAACAATAATATCGTCCGAGCTAAAGATGTCCAAAAGAACCATTATGAGGAGCTTAGTTAGTCATTTTGTACCAAAAGAACAACCAAACTCTGCTATTGTATATTTTAGATCAATTAACAGCAACGGAGAAGAGAAGAGGTTTAGAGCAGAAATAAAATTTGAATTTCGATTACCAAAAGCAAGAGGTAAGGGTGAGTTATTTTTTAAAGTAATTCATCATAGTGTTTCGAAGATATAACCCTAGCCAATCCAAACATAACCCTAGCCACCTCTAGTAACTTGATAATTGATTATCACTTACCCGTAGCAGGCAACAACTTACCTACTTTGTTGCAAGAACTCGTTTATCCCCAACAAATAACCAATATGTATAAATAACACAAGTTTAAAATAAGTGATTTTAGCAAATAGAAGGCGGTAAACTAATTTATTTTTATAATTAATAAAAATTTACCTGTTGACTTTTATTTAGTTTTTAAACACATATAAACAGTGTTCTTTTTTTCCTTGTGTATTTCTAAGGTATTAATTATAAATAGTGGTTTTCTATGGGATCTCCAAAGTACAAAGTTAGCAGAAGTTTAGGTTGTAATATATGGGGCAGACCAAAGGATCCCTTTAATTTCAAAAATTACTTTCCGGGTCAACACGGCCCAACATCATCAAGAAGACCAACACCTTACGGTGTCCAGTTGCGCGGTAAACAAAGGATGAAGGTTTATTACAATATAACAGAAAGACAGTTTTCTAGTATTTTTGGCAGAGCAAAAGAAAAAGCAGGAGATACTGGTGAGAATTTTGTTGCCATGTTAGAATCTAGGTTGGATATGATTTTATACAGAGCAAACTTAGTGCCAACTGTATTTGCGGCTAAACAAATTGTTAGCCATGGGCATGTATTGGTAAATGGTAAATGTTTAGACATAAGATCTGCAATGCTTAAAGATGGTGACGTTGTTACTTTAACAGAAAGTGCGTATAAAATGTCGTATATTGCAAAGTCTGTACTGTCACAAAAAAGAAGAGTCCCTGCCTATTTGCTAGTATCTGAAGATAATAAATCTGCAAAAGTTGTCCAGTTAGCAAAATTTAGCGAGGTGCCTTACGAGTGTGAGATAGACTTGCAAATGGTTATTGAGTACTATTCTCATTAGATCTATATAAATGGATTTATAAAAGTAACAGTTTTCGTGTAACGCGCGCATATTCTTCTTATCTCTGCTAAACTTTTTTATATATTGCAAAGTCTGTACTGTCACAAGAAAGAAGAGTCCCTGCTTATTTGCTAGTATCTGAGATAATAAATCTGCAAAAGTTATCCAGTTAGCAAAATTTAGCAAGATATTTTATAATTTGCATTTTACCATATTTATAGCAATAATTAACTGCTATCTATTTGTTATTCACTTGTATCTTTTGTTATACTTTATAGTTTATATAATATGGGCAACATTACCGATAACAACAGTTATAACAATATAAACCACAAAGCTGGGTGTCATGTAGATCTAAACCAAAGCATTGATAACGCAGATATGATATATATGGATTATCAAGCGACAACACCAATAGACAAAAGAGTCTTAAAAGTTGTTACCAATGTACTTGTTAACGATTTTGGCAATCCTAGCTCTATTAGTCATGTATATGGGTGGAGAGCAAAAGCAATAGTGGAATCTGCAAGAGAAGAGGTTGCGTCAATGATTAACTCTAAAGCAAAAGAAATTATTTTTACAAGCGGGGCAACAGAGGCAAACAATTTAGCAATTAAAGGTGTCTGTAGTTTTTACAAATCAGAAAATAAAAACCATATTGTTACAAGCGCAATAGAGCACAAATGTGTTATTCAGGTATGCAGATATTTAGAAGACAATGGTTACGATGTAACATATTTACAACCAAAGCAAAACGGGACAATTGACCCAGATGATGTAAAAAGAGCAATAAACGACAGGACAATAATGGTGTCTATTTTTGGAATACATAATGAAATAGGAACAATAACAGATTTAAAAGCTATAGGGAAAATTACAAAAGAAAAAGGAGTGTTATTTCATACCGATTTAGCACAGGCTTTTGGTAAGATAAAAATTGACGTTGACTCAATGGGTATAGATCTTGCGTCTATTTCGGGTCATAAAATATATGGTCCAAAAGGCATTGGAGCGATGTACGTCAGAAGCAAGCCAAAAGTTCGTTTATCTCCTTTATTTCATGGTGGAGGACAAGAAAGAGGACTACGTAGCGGAACGCTGCCAACCCACTTAATAGCTGGCTTAGGAGAGGCGGCAAGAATTGCCCGTGAAGATTTTAATAAAGACGCAGAACGTATAAACAGATTAGGAGAGATGTTTTGTACAGCAATTATGGACATACCATTTGTTTACTTAAATGGTGACAAAAAAAATAGACACCAAGGCAATTGGAATTTTAGTTTTGGATTTGTGGAAGGAGAATCGTTAATGATGTCAATTAAAAATATAGCTGTATCATCATCTTCAGCTTGCGCATCAACAACATTAGAGCCGTCTTATGTTTTAAAATCGCTCAATATACCGCAAGAGCTAGCTCATAGCGCAATAAGGTTTGGCATTGGTAGGCAAACAACAGAAAGCGAAATAAAAACAGCAATACATGGTATAAAAAAAGGTGTTAAAAAATTAAGAGACATGTCCCCACTTTGGGAAATGCACGAAACGGGCATAGACATAAGTAAAATCGAATGGACAAAATAAGACGTAATTAAGTAAAAATCTTACCCGTTACTGGTCTAGCGTATTGCCAAATATGGTAACATTATTGCCGTATTTTATGTTTAACTTAAAATTAGGTTTTTTAACGCACAGTAAAATTTACCTAACTTTATTGTAATTTTACTACAGTGTTTATTATTATAAATTACCGTAACCTCTTTTTACACCAATCCGTTATTGGTAAATAATTTTATCATTATTAACAACTAACTAATAAGTTGTTAATAATGTGCAATTTA
>JAERRN010000049.1 GCA_016735445.1 Rickettsiales bacterium
GTATAGTTGCACTGTTTGTTATTTTGTACTTTAGCCAAGCTTGTGAAGTTGTGTAATTTCTATAATTGTTATATAATATGTATAAAAATATTAACGACAAAAACTACACATTAGCAAAAAATAAAAAAGAGGGGAAAGATAGCGAAAAAAATATATTATTTTTACCAAAAGAGATAGGCTCCTTTGTTGGTAACTTTTTTGACGGCTTGAAAATTTTGTTTGATGCGTTCTTAAGTTCAAGCTCTAATGACCTTATTTCTATTAAAAAAAACAGCGGGAAAGGCGGACGTAATAACATGCGTTTGGGTATTTTGCATTATAAAGAAGGTAATATTGCTTTAAGTATGATAAGGTTATTTTTTGCTAGCAAATTTGCGCCACGCTCTATTTTGCCACACTTATATTTATTTAAATGTTTTCTACGGATAGAAAATTTACAAAAAGCAAAGAAGCATTATATTGTTGTTTTGCAACTAAAACCACGCCTTAAAAACCGTTTAACAAAAATATTAAATAATTTTTTTGCAACACACCCAGATCGGATACATGATTTTTCTAGATTGCAGCAAACATTAAAGGGTAGTAAAAACGTTAAAAATATTATTGCCAAAAATATACGACAAAACGCAATTTTAAGCTATATTGATAGTTTTATAATTAATTTAGTAAAAGTTGTAGATTATGTTATCGCCTTCTTTAAGGCGTTAAATACAAAACCTAACGTTGTAAAAAACAAACAAGCGTTAATAAAAATAAAAAATGTAGTTTTGTCTATATTTATTAGTAAAAATAAAAAGCATAAAAATACCTATGCAGTTAAAAAAAAACCTATCAACACAGAAGAATGGGGTAATATTGCAAAAGAACAATATCCGCAAAGTGGTAAACAGAAAAAACCAATAAATATAATCTCATATTTAAGAAAAAAATCTTAGGTCAAAACGCAACCAAGGGAAGATAAAATTTGCAAAATAGAAAAGAAATAATTAATTATATTGCTTTACCGTTTTTGTCTTTTGGTTGTAATAACCGTTACTCTGTTAACCTTTTACATGCTTTTTTATAGCAAAACTGTAAATATTAATGTAATATAATATTATTTTATATCATTTTTTTATTTTATATACTCAATAATCACCATACAAACAGCGTTATCTTTTTCATCCGATATTGACACATTAATGCTTATTCTTTGCCCATCGAAAACATTTTGAGAAATGTCACCAAACCTTTCCATTGCGCCCTTGACTGACTCATTATGAAATAATGCGGTTATAATTGCCGCGTTAATAGGCACTACCGGCTTACCTCTGTTATCGTTAAAAACGTGTATATCTTTAAATGATAACTTACCTATCCCGCAACCTATCGCCTTCGCAACTGCCTCTTTGGCTGCAAACCGCTTTGCAACATAAGAAACTACCCTATCGTGGTTTTTACTCTTCCGGTCACAAAAATCATAATAACTAGTATCGTTTCTTATGATTTCCTTTATTCTGTCGTTATTTAACTCTTGGATGGAAAATATTCTATCAACAAATTTCTTTCCATAAATACCAAGCAATCTGGCAATTCTATCTTTATTGACTATATCTATACCAAGACCAACCACCATAATGATATTATTTTAAACAAATCAACAACTTGCAACAGTTCACGCAACGAATACATGTATTAAGTCATTGTAAAATATTAGCAACTATTAACAAGAAACAGTAAGGTTACTAACGCGTCGTTGTTAACTTCGTAAATAGCTATAAGCGTATTTTTTGTAATTGCAATATTCTGTTAAGACAAATTTACAGTATTTAGTTTTACCGTTATATATTAATTTTGTGTATTATTTTTAATCATACGGCTCGCGATTTTGTCTAATTTAAATTTTTAATACGGTTAACATGGTCAACGTTGTTTAATCGTTGCGTTATTTACGGTTTAAGCGTTATTTTTGTGCTACTTGCACGTAAGGTATGCATTAACTTAAATAAGTTGACTTTGATAACGAATTTTATTTATATTATTCTTGACTAATTTTTTTGTTTTCAAAATTTACTGCAATGTCTAATTTACAAAGTAACTTTTTATCTAAATTTGTTAATTTAGTATGTTTGTTTGCGTTTTATGTTTTGTTCGCATTTACGCTTTCGGTTAATGTTTGCGCTAATTCTAGTGTACGTACACAAAAAAAAGTAATAAAATCTTTACAAAAGCTTGCTAAAAATAGCGGACCAACGCAACAAATGCACACACAGCAAATAGCACCGTCACAAACAGTGCAGCAAGCACCTGTAGAAAATTATAATCAACAGTATAATCTACCAAATCAAGTAGATTCTTATCAAAGCAACGATAATTATCGGCAAGGGCAACAAGGTTACCCATATAATAACCAATATGGGGGCGCTAACCAATATGGGGGTAATAACCAGGGTGGTCAGCAAAATAATTTATATCAGCCAACGCAGGAAGGTGACGGTAATTACGGACAATATAACAACGATAACGCCAATAATTCATCGTATATAAACAATAATTATGACCGATCAACAAACCAAGGGACAATGAACCACAGTAGACCGTTTCAGTATATAAGAAATGAACCGCATCATTACAACCAAGAGGAAGAAAATGGTTACGAAAAATCTATTAAGGATGTCTCAAGTGGATATAATGTTGGGAAACCTAACCTGCAAGAGCGCAGTTTAGATATTAACATAGATGTGTTTATTGGTGAATTTATGTATAAAGCACGGGAAATGGGTTTAAATTATAAGATTGACGAAAGACCTAAAAGAAAACTTAGTCAATTAAAAGATAGTGCTGTTTTTTGTCTAAATATAAAAAGACTTTGCTTTAGTGTGGTTTGGGAGAGGGGAAGAGAAAATATTAACACTATTGCAATGGTTACAACTGGTGACGGCACGCAGCAATCTGCAGATGAAACAATAAACACAGTACATGCTTTTGTTTCCACAATTACACCTGGTTTAACATATGACAACATTAACAACTTAATGACCAGAATGGGAATTTTAGGTGATGCTGAAATAGGTAGTGGCTTTATCATCAAGCCAAACGGTAGACAGGTTAGGTATGAGCATGCGCGTAGTACAAAAGCTGGGCTTGTTATTATAGCGTCACCAATTAAATAAAATAAAGTTAATTACCCGCTTAACAGGTTAAGCGTGTTATTGTAAGTAAGTAACCTAATTTTAATTTGCTTACTATTTACTTGTATTTTTATTTTTATGTAAAACGGTAAATAACCACACTTTACCATATTAAAAGCTACATAACAAATGCTGTTCTCTTTTTATTTGCGATATCTATAGAGCCTTACTGTGTAACTATAAACACGGTTGATAATTTAAAAAATTCTGCTATTGTTGTGCTAAACTGTATGCCAATATTTAATTTATTACCAAATTGATTTGTAGCAAAATATCCATTTTGTTTGCCAAGTTTTTGGGTCTTTTAAGTGTCTTTGGAAACTTTAATATCAAGCACCTCAATTTTAGACACCATTTCGCTTTCTTTATTTTTAGATAACGTATTAAATAAGTCGGTTGAGTAGTATTTATTGCAACCGTCACAAAATACGGTTGCCGCAGTGTTGGTGTTGTCTTTAACCATTTGAGCGATACAGCCAAGTAAATTTGCGCCACTTGATATACCAAAGCTTAAACCGTATCTGTTTATTTTTTGCGCTATTTGCATTACGTCGTTTTCGTTAATTACAACTGGCTCATTTAAATCTTTAATTTTAAGTATATCTGGGACAAAGTCATCGACTATACCTTCTATTTTGTGCATCTCACCCTCGATTTTAAATTTACGGTTCTGCGATAATAAAGGCATTGTGTCTGGCTCTAACGGGTGAACTGTGCAATTGATATTTAAACGCTTAACCATTTTACTGGCCGCCATAATTATACCACCAGTACCATATCCAGCAACAAAACAAGATGGCTCTACCTCTTTTTTTTCTAATAATTTAAAAAATTCTGTCATTGTAGTGCTAAACTGTGCGTCAATATTTAATTTATTACCAAATTGATTTGTAGTAAAATATCCATTTTGTTTGCCAAGTTTTTGAGTCTTTTCTAAACACCCAACAAAACCACCTTCTGCATCTGATACACAGACAACCTCAGCGCCGTATAATTCTAATGTTTTGTATCTTTCCTTACTCATCCAGTCTGGGATAAATATTTTAACAGGGTTGCCAATTGTCGCACCTAACGCAGCTAATGCTATACCTGCATTACCGCTACTTGTTTCGACTATATAATCGCCTTGCTTTATTGTGCCTTCCTTATAGGCGTTACCCACAATAAACCTTGCCATTCTGTCTTTTCCTGAGCCAGTAAACCCAACCGCTTCGTATTTACCATATATACGCTTTACCGCACCATTTATACTTACAATTATGGTTACCAATGGGGTATTTGAAAACGAATGATTGATTTCTTCGATTTTATCTAGTGCTCGCGAAGACATAATAAGTACCTTTATTTACTACTTTGTGACTAACCAACTGCTAAAATAACTATTTTATTATATTATAATATAGCAAACAAAAAGCAAGTTTTTTTACGTGAGATATAAAAGCTTTTATTAGGTAACTACTTAAACAAAACCCCTACCGCCCTACTGTTACGCATAGTTTAAGTTTGCACGATATAATTAACAACAAGTAACGTTACGCTGGTATGTTGCAAAATTTATATTATATAAAAATATAGCATTTATTACCAGTATAATAAAACATATAGATAACTAAGAGACTTTTGATTTCCCTTTTTGATAAAAATGAAAAGATTTTTTACTTACGGTGAAGAGTTTTTTAGCGTAAAATTAACACTACGGCAACTTGTTGCGTGTGTATTTTTTACTATAAAGTGTTTGATGTCTTTTTTGTATTTTTAGCTTCTTAAATAAGTTAAGTTTGTATATTTTTAAATCCTCCAATAAGTTACCTTCTATTTGATTACCTTTTAGTTTATTTTATAGCGCTTTTCAGCGTTGTTACCGCAATTACTATTATATGTGTTTGTTTTATTGCTCTGCAATGTATCGGTAATATTGTTTAGACATACAAATCTACCTTCTTAAGGTTTTATTACGTTAGCTTTTGTAACGGCAATAATTACAATTATGGCTACAATTTAAACACTTCTGTGGTTAACTTTTGTAAAACAATTTTTTTGTTTCTTACTCAAACATGTTTTTTTTGTTTCTGGTTGTTTTTCCTGTTTGTTGCTTATATTAATGTTGTTGTTACAAAATAAAGTTGGTTTTACTTTATAACTATTTTAGTGTACGTTTATTTACTACCGCACCAGTGCAAAATTAGCATTATATAACTGTAGTAAACCCTATAACAACAAAATATAAAGCTTAACAAAGGCAAACAATTGACATACAATTAATAAGGTTTCTATAAATGGTTATTGGTGTTGTTACCATGTTTGCCATGTATAATACTTACCGTTAGTAATAGATAATTATTATATGTTAAAATCAGAAACCTTCCTAAAAATAAATTGGACACAATTGGCGCAACTTGTCCCAATTTTTATATCCGCCTCTCTTCTTCTTTTG
>JAERRN010000028.1 GCA_016735445.1 Rickettsiales bacterium
ATTTATAAAATATAAAATACTTGAAAAAAATATACATATCTGTCTATATAAAGTTTATATAGACAGATATAGTTAGTGTGTTGGTGCTAATACCCGCAAAGCTATAGCTTTTTTAAGTACTACTTGTTGTGTGTTCGGTTAAAATTAGTTCTCACAAAGCAGTTTGTCAGTTATGATTTTATAAAGTAATCTATGAACAGAAGTAATGCCGGTCTCGTGGGACGCTTAATGGAAAAACGCAATTTAGCTATAAAAGGTGGAGGTGTTAAAAAAATAGAAAAACAACATGCCAGTGGTAAATTAACCGCAAGGGAAAGACTATTTGTTTTACTCGATGAAGGTTCTTTTCAAGAAATGGGTATTTTTGAAGAGCATCGTTGCACAGATTTTGGTATGGAAAACAAAAAAGTCCCTGGTGACGGCGTTGTAACAGGGTACGGCGCTATTAATGGCAGACCTGTGTTTGTTTATAGCCAAGACTTTACAGTTATGGGCGGGTCACTTGGCGAAGTGCATGCAAAAAAAATATGTAAAATCATGGATAAAGCTTGTCAAATGGGTATTCCGGTAATCGGTATCAACGACTCCGGTGGTGCAAGAATTCAAGAAGGAGTAGACTCACTTGGTGGTTATGGTGAAATCTTTAGAAGAAACATAGAGGCATCTGGCGTTATTCCGCAAATATCTTTAATAATGGGCCCATGTGCTGGCGGTGCAGCTTATTCACCGGCTTTAACCGATTTTATATTTATGGTACAAGACACATCGTATATGTTTATCACTGGACCAGACGTTGTAAAACAAGTTACACACGAGGATGTATCTTTAGAAGAACTAGGTGGAGCGGAGATGCACGCAACAAAAAGCGGTGTCACAGACGGAGTATATCAAAATGACATAGACATGTTATTAGACATGAGGAGGTTTTTAGAATTCTTACCGCTTTCAAATAGCATTAAACCACCAAAAGTTGACAACTTTACAGTTCCAGAAAGAAACGATAGCGAGTTTATGTATTTAGATTCACTTATACCGAGCGACCAAAGTAAAGTATACGACATGAAAGAGATAATATACGCTATTGTAGATAATGGTGATTTTTTTGAACTGCAGGAAGATTATGCAAAAAACTTAATTATATGCTTTGGTAGGGTACTTGGTGAAACAGTTGGTATTGTTGCTAACCAGCCAAAAGAAAAAGCTGGATGTCTAGACATCAACGCATCAAGAAAAGGGGGAAGATTTATAAGATTTTGTGACGCCTTTAATATACCAATTATCAGTTTAATAGACGTACCTGGGTTTTTACCAGGAACAGATCAAGAACATAACGGCATTATTAAACATGGCGCAAAATTGCTATACGCATACGGTGAAGCAACTGTTCCAAAAGTGTCTATTATCACAAGAAAGGCATATGGTGGCGCTTATATAGTAATGAGTTCAAAGCATTTACATGGGGATATTAATTATTCGTGGCCAGATGCAGAAGTTGCCGTTATGGGCTCTAAAGGTGCAGCTAGTATTCTTTATAGGGCAAACAAATACAGTTTGGAGCAGAGGGAAGAAAAAATACAAGAATACCAAGAAAAATTTAGCAATCCAGCAATAGTTGCAAGCCGTGGCTTTGTGGACGAAGTAATCAGACCACGTAATTCCCGATGGAGAGTTGCTAGAGCATTAGCGATGTTAAAAAATAAAAAAGTTAAAACACTGTATAGCAAAAAACACGACAATTTACCTTTATAATTAGGTAAAATCCTTTTGTTTAACGTTTTTTTATTTACCATACATAACAGTATAGGTATGTATGGTTACGTTGTTTACCGTAAAAACATTTGTTATTTACTTTACGCACTACCGTTATTTAGTATAAGCGTCTCTAAACATTTAAACAGAATACATAAGTTAAATACAAAAATTAAAGTATAGTTAGTTTTAATTTTTGTATTTTGTGGCTATTTTTTACAATTATCACATAGGTTTGTCGCGTAATCTTGCATCTTAAAAAGATAAGATATAACTTTTATTTATAAGACGGAGTGTGGCGCAGCTTGGTAGCGCATCTGATTTGGGATCAGGGGGCCGGGGGTTCGAATCCCTCCACTCCGACCATGTATTAACATTATCGCATTTTTCAAACCCCTTGAAGGGCGTACCGTTGCAATTTTAACGTTTTCCCTGTTAGAGAAAGATTTGAATAGACAAAATTTAATAGCGAATTTGCATTCTTGCATGTGTTATAATTTCTCTAAAAATGCATTATGGTATAGATTTTATCTCTAAAGATAACCTTTGTGATGTATCTAGTAACATTATAACTAAAATTAGAGACGTTTTTAGTCCTAAAGAAAAAATTTACATAAAAACAAGGTTGATCTATTTTTGGAAGTTTTTGAAGCTTCTTATAATCAAATTTTACTTCAGAAATGAATAAATACAGAAAAAACAAAGCAAATTTAAAAGACACTGTAAAATACAATTGGAATATTTTATCAAAAAGTCATCGGCTTTATTAACCTATAGAAAGATTTAAAAAATAGCAAAGTTATTGATTTAATAAACGAAAAAAGCGCTATATTGCCAAGATAAAGAATAAATTTAACATAACAAAAGATAATTACAAAACTGCAATATACGGTGAT
>JAERRN010000056.1 GCA_016735445.1 Rickettsiales bacterium
GCCAATAAACTAGTTAACGACCCAAAGTACAGTGAGCAGGCAAAATATATTAATTCGGTTGCAACGCTAATATTACCACCAAACTCTAAACAAGCATTATTTGGTAGTAGGGTTGCAGTGTTTGGTATTAAAATAAAAAATATTAAAAATATTTTATTAAAAAGTAAAAATAAAGCAGTACCCACAAACGTTTCGCTTAACAGTAAACAAGCTAAGGGAGAAGGCAGGCAAAACAACACTTGGTACGAAAGTTACAACAAAAACAAGATTAAACAAAACAAAAAAAGAGGTGTAAGCTCTATATTTTAGAAATTTAAAAAAGTTTTGGAGAAGTTAATTTTTATTTATTAATTACGCAAATATAAATACTATTTAAATAGCGTAATTGTTATACTATGATGATAGTTTTACGTAAAAAATAAAAAATAGTAAAATCTGGTTGAGTATTGTAAGTATTATAACATACATTATGTAATGCTAGTTTCAATTTTGTCCAATAGTATAATAAGGTTAATGTGACGCACATAAAATGAGCAAGACGCAAAATATAAATAATATTATATATTTAGTTAAAAACCTTGTAGAAGAAGCAACACTTTTTGTTGCGCAAGATAAAAAAGTAGAACTATCCAGTAAAGAAAAATCTAACATAAAATTACTAAAGCTAGATTTTATACCACATAACCTAAAATTGGAAGAAGAAATTGCAAGCAATATTGCAATGGTACTTGTTAAGTCATTTAAGACTGATCCAAAAAAGATAGCAAACCAAATTGGCGAACATTTGGTAAAATCAAGCTACATTGATAGCTTTAAAGTTGCAGGGGCGGGTTTTTTAAACATAAAACTGTCTAAACAGTGTTATGTAAACGGCGTACAGTTTTTGCTAAAAGGTGGAGATGAAGTATTAATATCGCAGGTTGGCAAAGGAGAAAAAGTTAACCTAGAATACGTATCTGCAAACCCAACAGGACCATTGCACATTGGTCATGTTCGTGGCGCAGTGTACGGTAAGTCGTTAGCTACTTTACTAAAAAAATTAGGCTTTAACGTTACAGAGGAATATTATATTAACGATGGCGGCTCGCAGATAGACACACTTTTAAAATCCGCATTGTTACGCTATAAACAAGCTGCAAATAACCTAAGTAATGCAGACGTAAAAATACCAACTTCTTGTTACCCAGGGGAGTATTTAATCCCAGTTGGTAAAAAAATTTACCAGCAATACGGTAAGTCTTTAATCGCGTTATCAGAGAAGGAGGCTTGTGAAAAAATACATTCTATTACGTTATCGGCAATGTTAAGCTTAATAAAAGACTCACTTAAAAAACTTGGCGTGCAGCACGATATTTTTGTCTCCGAGAAGGAAATGGTAGATAACAATTATGTTCATGACGCTATTAACATATTGCGAGACAAAGACCTTTGTTACCGTGGCAAACTAGACAAACCAAAAGGAATTAGCGCTGATGGGTGGATTCCGCATGAGCAAGAGTTATTTAAAAGCTCTATGTTTGGCGACTCAAGCGATAGACCAATTTCTAAATCAGATGGTTCGTTTTCATATTTTGCACCAGATATTGGATATCATTATTACAAATATAAAAGAGGTTTTAATAAAATGATATTAATACTTGGCGCAGACCATAAAGGTTATTCTAAAAGAATTTCGGCCGCTGTTTCTGCCGTTAGTGATAACAAAGCGACAGTTGAAGTTAAACTATGTGAGTTAGTTAATTTTGTAGAAGACGGGGAAAAGGTAAAAAGCTCAAAAAGAAGCGGTAAATTTTTAACGGTAGAAGATGTACTAAAAGAGCTAGATATAAATGTATTAAGGTTTATTATATTATCTAGAAAAAATGACACAACTCTAGATTTTGATTTGAAAATGGCAAAATTACAGTCAAAAGAAAATCCTGTATTTTACACACAATACGCCTATAGTAGATGCTCATCTTTACTGAGGGGGTACAAAGAGATGTTTAAAAAACCGTTTTCTGTATCCAATATTCAACAAAATAATAATTGGGATATTATCGATAACAAAAATGTAGCACATGTTATTTTGCTGTGCAATATGTACCCTAGCATTATTATGCAAGTTGCAAAAAATTACGAAATCAACACGGTAGTTGCTTATGTTTTAAACTTAGCAACTCAGTTTCATTCACTGTGGAATGGCGGGGACGGTTTGGAAGTGAGGTTTTTAAATAAAGATAATAAATCTTTAACAGACGCCAATATGACAATTGTAGTAATAGTTAAAGACATCATTGCCTCATGTCTCAATATACTCGGGGTAAAAGCGCCAGAGTCAATGTAGTTTACTAGTTTTGCTCTAGATAAATTTATTCTGTTCTATTCTATTTACCAAAGAAGGCGTTAAGGTTAAAAACTTTGTTTATATTAAACGTAATAGCGATTATAACGAACACGATCCGAGCCTTACAACGCAAGCGTAACATATATAACAAATATACTTGGCAACAGTTAAGTAGTTAGAGTTGTAACAATTTTTATAATATAACGCGCGCATATATAACTATAAAGTAGCATTTAATTTACAGCATTAACGGTACAAAGTTAACCACATAACCGCTAGCGTAACAATGTAACAAATAAAAATAACAACTATGCAAACGTTGCGCTGTAGCAACTTATTATAACTTGGCTATTTATTGTCGCTAATCTACTATTGTTGCGTTGTTACATTCTCTGTTAAGAGATTTGTCAAAAAGTTTCCCAGTGCCTTTTTTGCTCACAATTAAAATAATAGCTATTAAGTTAATTGTTGCAGCTAAAATCAATACAATATCCGTTATCGCTAGTATGTTATTAAAGTTAAAATAAGGAGACAAAGCTACGCTAATAGCAACTAGTATTGAAAAAGACACAGCAAACCTACCATTTGTTAAAAACGAAAAAGATTTTACCACACAATAACTTCTTGTAATAACCGTTGTAACAGCAAACATAAAAATAGAAATAGTAAATAATATTAAATCAAATCCAGATTTAATCTGAGATGTAATAATTGATATTCCGCTTTCTGTCATGACGGAATAGGAGTCGATAGAGACAATGGCAATTCCAACAAGAAACACAACTACACCAGTTAATAATGGTTCTATTGCGCTTAATAACCCTTGTTTAATTCTGTTGTTAATTTTACTTTCAGAACTTAACATTCCAGATATTCCGGTTCCAACATCAGTTGCGAGTATCATTCTTTGCATTGCGTACGCAATTAATACCTGAATCGGTGCAGTAGAGCCATCAAATGCAGAGGTTAACACTACGTTGTATAGCTCAAAAAAAGTATACTTTGACAAAATAACTATTTTTATGCATATATATAATTGTATTAACAGCATTGCTGGGACAAATATAAGAGAAAAAAGACCAATTTCTTTCATGTTTTTTAATATAAAAAACAAAACCATTAACCCGATAACTGTTGTAACGCCAAAGCTTACACAGTTGCTTGTTGGCAACATTGTAACAAATTGGCTTGCTTGAATAATGCTGATTAATAGATATCCAGAGCCAAACAAAAAAGCAAACACAGCAACAGCACCAGAGCCAATTTTTTTATTACCAAATATTGAAAAGGCATTTTTTATATAAACAAGAGGCCCAGAATGGCAGTTATTGTTAACCCGATCACCCTTACGGTATTGCGACATACAAGATAAAGCAACCTCAAAAAACTTGGAAGCAGAAATGATAATCGCTAACACGATTATCCAAAACAATATACCAGCACCGTACATTTTTACAGAAACACAACCAGCAATAATATTACCCATTCCAAGCGCACCACCAACGCAAGAAGCCAACGCGGAAACGCTTTTTAAAAAACCATTTTTACCGCCATTGTTATTTAGCTTTTCTAATTTAACCGCGGACCTAACTTTGTTTAAAACTAATAAATATTTTCCAAACAAAAAAATAATTGCAAAAGATATTGGCAACAATACAGCAGATATTCCAAGTATTCTAATCTCAAAAATGCCGTTCACAAATGAAGAAACTGAACTAAGTGACGACTCTAAAACTTTACGAGTGTCAGAAGAGAATAAAAGCAAGTAACGATGCAATGTTTGCAACATGCAGAAAATTATAAATTAAGTTACGTATTAAGCGGGTAAATACCAAAAAATGCTACGTAAGAATACATTAAAGGGTGGATCTGTAAATTAAAATAAACAGAACAACTGTAAGTTTAAGTATTGTATTTTTTTTGTTAGTCAAGCGAAGCAAGAAAAATACAAACTTTGCGGTACTTATAATGTCTTTTAAGCGGGTTTTTGCTAAACACACAAACGGCAATAACAAAAATAGCAACAAAATTACAAAACAAAGTACGTACGATGTATAAAAATAAAATTGCAGTTTGCAGTAAATAAGGATTGTGTTAAATACAGCGCTAAAGTAAAGCAATTGCTGTAAAGCTTTTATAACAATTGCTTTACTTTATATTGCTAAAAGGTGTAATAATTATATGTGTTTTATAAAAAATGTAATAAACATAAGTATATGAAAAATAAAATTAGTAAATTAAAACTATACATAACCAAAGGTAAAAGTGAAGACAGTTAATAATAGCTCTTTGTTTAGTGACGAGCAATACACAAGCACATATATTAATAATAGCGATAGCCAATATTTAAACGAAAATGACGTAATTTCGGTTTGCTATATTATACCGCTTATGGTAACTTGTAAAATATTTGTTTATAAAAACTTTAATAAAAACACAGGTCACACTGTAGAGAAAATGGACTTAATAGAAATACCATTTGGTAAGCAAGTTATTCAAGGTGTATGTGTAAATACCGACAATATAAAAGTAAGAAGATTTAAAGACGTAATAGGAATTGACATAAAAAAAATAAAAAATGTAAGCGAAATACTTTGTAAATCTGTTTTTTCTGCAGATACATGGTTATTTTTACAAGAGTTCTCAAGGTACAATATAATGCAAATCGGTCAGGTTGTAGATATATCGTTACCAACGTCTTTAACAACAAGACGTAATAAGTTATTAATGTGCGGTTTTATATTAAACGATAATTACAAAAATTATTTTAGTAATCACAATAGAGACATAACGGACGTAAAAAAGTTGAAAATAAAAAGCGAAAAAACCAACACAAAAAGCGATACACGTTTAAAATGGCTTACAAAGCCAAGTAGAAAAAAGGTAGAAATACTTATTGAAGAAATGGTAAAATCTAAAACGGGTTATATATCTGGATCAAATATTTTGCTAAGGAATTTTACAACGGTAAATCTGTTAGAAAAATTAATTCAAAAAAATGTTATTAAAAAAACATTTAACGCTTGCGACAGTAACAACGAAACAAAACCAATAAAAGACCAGAAACTAAACAACGTAATTAACGAAGATAGCAAAAGCAAAGATAAGAACACACACAGTTGCACAGATGGACACAAACCGCAACTAAGTGAAGAACAAAAAAGTGGTTTAGAAAAAATAAAACAAAAACTAAACGGTTTTAACCCGTTTTTTTTACATGGGGTTACAGGCAGTGGTAAAACAGAGGTGTACATATGCGCAATTAAAGAGGTATTAAACCGTAACGCAAACGGGCAAATATTGGTTTTATTGCCAGAGATAGCAATGTCGTCTTTAATGATTGTTAGACTAAAGGAGCGATTTGGTGTTAACTTGGTACTATGGCATTCTAGCGCAACGTCAACACAAAAACAAGAGTCGGTTAGGGACGTAATAAACGGGAAAGCAAGTATTATTGTTGGCGTTAGGTCTGCAATTTTAATGCCATATAAAAACCTTAGCCTAATAATAGTAGATGAAGAACATGACTCGTCTTATAAACAAGAAGAAGCGCCAACGTACAACGCAAGAGACATGGCGGTGTTAAGGGCGAAAATACATAATATACCAATAATACTAGGCTCTGCAACACCGTCAGTAGAAACGTACAAAAACGGTATCGCAGGTAAGTATACAGTAATTAAAATGGAAAAGCGTTTTTTTAAAACACAAATGCCACAAGTACATTTACAAGATGTTAAACGATGTAAGGTGTTTAATAAAATACTAACAAAAGAATCTATTAACAAAATAAAAGAAAAACTGTCCAAAGATGAACAGGTAATGATATTTGTAAACCGAAGAGGGTACTCAAGAATGATGGAATGCTCAAGCTGTAAGTTTATATACGAATGCCCAAATTGTGACAATAAATTAGTTTACCACTTAAAGTCCAATAACTTGATTTGTCACTATTGCCAACATAAAATAAATAAATTAGAAAATTGCATATACTGCAATAAAAAATTAGAACCATGCTATTTGGGCGCTATTGGGATAGAACGAGTAGAAAAAGAATTAAAAGAATTACTACCAAACGTTAACATCGTAACAATGTCAAGCGACACGATGGCGAGTCAAGAAAGCGCTGCGGAAGTGATGGATAAAATACTAAACAATAAAGCCAAGATTATATTAAGTACTCAAATTGGGTCAAAGGGTTATAATTTTAAAAATCTTAACCTTGTTATAGCTATTGGTGTCGATATCGACCATATTGAGGGAGATGTAAGGATATTTGAAAAAACACACCAGTTATTAACACAGGTTTGCGGCCGCGCAGGGCGGTTTGGTACAAGGGGGGAAATGATAATACAAACCCGCAACACAAACAATCCGGTACTGATGTCAATCATCTCTAGTAACCCAAACGATTTTTACAAACAAGAACTAGCAAGAAGGCAACAGGCGTTTTTACCACCATATTGTAGACAAATATCACTTACAATTGCAAGCTCAAACGAGGTAAAATCGCGAAGTCACTCTTTAGAAGTGTACCGCTTGTTGGTAGATTTAATTAGTAGCGACAGTAACGCCGCTAACGGCAATGTTAACTTTGTAGGCGTAAATATTTTTGGACCTATACCAAATACAATTTATAAATTAAAAAAGCAATATAGGTACAATATTTTATTACAGCATAAAAGTGGTACAATTTTAAACAAGTTAATTAACTGTAATATAGAAAAAATCAGGACAACGGATAAAAATTTATTTGTTAAAATCGACGTTGATCCGTATAATATATTTTAACCAGTGATAACTAAACAACAACGCTAACTGTCGCACATAGTAACTAAAATAAGTTACTAAAGGGCAAAATTGCAAGCTATACACCTTAATAAGGCAAGTTTTAATTGCAAATTACAACAAATGTTTACATAATTTAAAAGCTAATAATAAACATAAAAAGTTATTTAACAACGTTAGGTAACCGCCAAACAATACACAGGCTGCACTCGAGAATTAAAAAAAATAATTAAAATTTGACTTAGATACTTATTTGTTTAGAATACAAAATGGTTTTGTGTAGTGGTAAATATTTATTTACACACATAGCCTTAAAGTAGTTCTAATTCATTTGTTTTAGGTTTTGCCAAAAAAAACCAAGGTAAAAAGTGTATTTTTTTCAATTCGTAAATTTCTTCCAAGTATTTTTACAATTGCAGGGTTGTGCTTTGGTCTAAGTAGTGTTAAAAATGCGCTTTTAGGTAAATACGAATTAGCAATGGGTTTAATATTTATCACATTTGTGTTAGATTTTACCGATGGCGCATTGGCTCGTGCGTTAAAATCAGATAGCGAATTTGGCGCTATTTTAGATTCACTTTGCGACATGGTTACATTTGGTATATGTTCGCCAGCTATTATATATATATGGGGTACAAACGGTAACAAATTTGGTTGGTTCACTTTTTTATTTTTTAGCTCATCTATGGCTGTACGATTGGCAAGGTTTAATTCTTTAGACTCCAAAAAGGTAGAAAGTAAAAACGGTAAATCGTCAAATACCTCACAAATGTTTTTTCGCGGCATACCAGCGCCCGCAGGGGCAATGTTAAATCTAATTCCAATCTGTTTATCAATAGTATTTTACAACTTTACAAACAAAGCGTTAGTTGACGCATCTATTCAAATATCACTTTTAGTTAGCGCTGGGTTATTGTCGACAATGCCAACTTTTAGCCTTAAAGGTGTAAGACTTACAAAAAATAACATATTTTTATTTATTTTACTCGCTAACGCAATGGTTGCGCTATTTGTGTTTAATATAACAATAGGTATTTTATTTCTTTCATTCTTATACATTGCAACAATACCATTTAGTGTAAAATTGTATAAAAGAAGGGTAAAAAATACAGAGTTCAATTTTTAGTTACATTATTTAGTTAATATTATATTATTTCACTATGTCCTTGCACCAACAAAGCCACTACACACAAGTGGTAACACGTTTTACTTTTTTTACCTATATTGCTTTTGCGGTAACAACTCTTATTTGCTTTCATCTTTCTTTTGCTTCTCTTGCGTTTGGAAACGATGCTGATTATTTTAAGACAGACTTAAACAAAGAAAAAGATAACTCTTATAGAGATGATAGCGATGAAGAGGGGTATTTAAACAAAGAATTTACGTCTGTTCAAATACAAAAGGCAACAATACTTTTGGCAAAATGGGAAAAAAGCAGAAAAAAAGACTCTTTGTATAAAAAAGTTGGTCATTTATTTCCGCAAGAAACATACGACTCCTCTGTTGAAGCTTGCCAAAAAGGAGATGATAGTTGTGTTAAAATATTTTTTTACATAGGATGGATGGATGCTTTTTTAATCACTTTAGAAGATATAAGAGTTTACCTACACTCAGAAGGTAAATCTGTTACCGAAACCTTTATTAAAGAACTGGAAAAAACTAAACAATCTAACCCAGGCAACACAGACGAATCAAATGCTCTTGCTGCACGTATTTGCATGAAAAGAATTTTAACAAAAAATGTGAACCAGATAGTAAAAAATATGATGCTAAATGTTATTTTTTATCCAATTATTACAAATTCTCCAAATTTTATTAGTTATAAAGAAAAAATCTTACCCGATTGGAACCAAAAGGTACTTGATGATAATGCAAAAAAAACTACAGGAAAAACAGGCTCTAATACCTTAGGTGAAAAAGAAAAAATCATGTTAGACGCATTCTCCGAGCTAGCTGATAGCGTCGGCCCTATATTACGAGAAGGACTATTAGGCTCTTATGTGTCCTTTTTTCACTTACTTGATGTCGTACAGTTATTAAAAGAAGAAGACATAATAAAACTAATCGGCTCTAACGAGGCAATAGGCTGTATACGTTCCAGTGCTAAACATCAATCAATGTGCATTGATAATAAATTTTTAGGCTCTTTAATTGTAGACTTTGAACATTGGATAAATGACGAAGTAAGCATTATCGGTGATAAATTTGACAAAGTTTTAAAAAGAAAAAAAAGAACTATAAGAGAAGCAAGGAAGGTTATATTGGAAGAGTTTTGGAATAGAAACACCGCAACAAATATAGCTAAGTTAGATAATTAAGTCACGGTAAGCGTTTTAATTAGTTTTGTTATCGTTAACATATAGTTTTTATAGTTTCCATACTTTACTTACCGTATAATATGTGGTAAGGCATATTATAACGTTGCTTTTTAAAATTACAATTTTGTAATATTAAACCTTAATAGACGCACTTTTGCGTTATTGGTGGCAAGCATAACGGTTTTAACCTTTTATTGTTTTTTTATTTATAAACACAAGCGCAGATGAAGACTGTTTTAGGTTTGGACTTGATTGGGTTGGAGTACGAGCCAATGTTTCCGTATTTTAAAGATAAAAAAAACAGCTTTAGGGTTTTGGATGGTAACTTTGTTAACACAGTTGACGGTACCGGTGTTGTTCATATAGCACCCGCATTTGGTGAGGACGATTTTAACTTATGCAAAGAGAACAACGTAGGGTTTGTATGTCCAGTTGACGACGGGGGGTGTTTTACAGATGAGGTTCTGGACATTGAGTACAATTTAGCAGGTAAGCAAAGTATTTTATCAATAGCCGGTAAACATGTTCTTGACTCAAACGATGACGTAATTAAGTACGTTAAAAGTACAGGTCTTTGGATAAAAACAGAAGAGTATATTCATAATTATCCACATTGCTGGCGCACAGATACCCCATTGATATACAAGGCTATGCTGGGTTGGTATGTAAAAGTAACAGCATTTAAAGATAAAATGGTCGAAGTTAATCAAACAATTAACTGGATACCAGAAAATGTTAAAGATGGTATTTTTGGTAAATGGATAAAAAACGCAAAAGATTGGTCAATTTCAAGAAATAGATTTTGGGGGTGCCCAATACCTGTATGGAAGTCCGATAATCCACAATACCCAAAAGTAGATGTGTACGGTTCCGTTGCAGAATTAGAAGATGCGTTTGGTGGTTATTATAAGCAACAAAATGGAACAGAGTTAAAAGTAACAGACTTACATCGCCCATTTATAGACAAATTGACAAGACCAAACCCAGATGACCCAACTGGTAAATCTATGATGGTAAGGGTAGAAGATGTACTTGACTGCTGGTTTGAGAGCGGCTCTATGCCATTTGCATCTGTCCATTATCCGTTTGAATACAAAATCGGCGATAAGGTAGAAAGAACAGCTGAGCAAAATCAAAAATGGTTTTGCAAAAACTTCCCAGCAGATTTTATAGTTGAATACGTTGCCCAAACAAGAGGTTGGTTTTATACGCTTGTTGTATTATCTACCGCTTTATTTGGTAAGGCGCCATTTTTAAATTGCATTTGTCATGGCGTTGTTCTTGACGATTCTGGCCAGAAGTTGTCTAAACGGTTAAACAATTACCCAGATCCAATGTTAATGTTTGACCTATACGGTAGCGACGCAATGCGTTTTGCAATGATGCAAAGCGGGGCAATGAAAGGGAGAGAAATTAACGTAGATATAAAAGGTAAATTTATAAAAGACGTGTCCAAGGATGTATTATCCGCTATATGGAATACCTTTTCTTTTTTAACGGTATATATGGAGTCTGACGGAATTAGTGATATAAAAAACAAGAGAAAAAACCTTTTTAACACCTCCTCAAACCACCCAATGGATAGATATTTATTATCTAAACTTCATATGTTTATTACCATATTTAAAGAATCTTTAGATGCGTATAACACAATTAAAGCTTGTGAGTTAGTTGTAGATTTTATTGAGTCAATGAATAATTGGTATATACGAAGAAGTAAAAAGCGGTTTTGGTCTAGCATTAAATTGACAGGTGTTAAGTACAACAATGCGTTACAATTTATTAAAAGTTGCGAAACAAAAAACAAAGAAGAGATGCAAAAAATAGCACAATACAGTGTCGACAATATAGTATTAGATTACCAAGAGAAATATCAAGACTACATAGATAGTGCAATAGCGGACGCCTTACTAAACTTAACAGATTGCCCTTGGCGTCTTAAGGTAGATAAAAACGAGAAAAGGATCGTAGTTATAGACGGAGACAAACAGACAGCGTACAACACATTATACT
Organism: Rickettsiales bacterium; assembly: GCA_016735445.1. Taxonomy (GTDB): domain Bacteria; phylum Pseudomonadota; class Alphaproteobacteria; order Rickettsiales; family Deianiraeaceae; genus JAERRN01. The sequence goes on from JAERRN010000056.1 coordinate 11,446, forward strand.
CTGTTTTACTTACGTTTACAATCGCAACAGCTCCATTGTTTCCTTGTTTATCTGAAAAAATATATTTAGAATTGACAAAGTAAATTATTAACATACATCACCTATTAGGTCGTTATTAATTTTAGCAAATATAACTACTCTACGTAGTTATGTTTGCCGTCTTACGTACAGCTGTTGGGGTTATCAATTAAATTATTGATTGATCTGCTATTAAGTACCATTCTCTTTGATCTGCGCATGAGGAGCTAGAGCCGTAACACACAGTGCTACTTTGATCAGTTGTGTTACCAAATAGGTAATTTGGTGT
>JAERRN010000075.1 GCA_016735445.1 Rickettsiales bacterium
AAACAAAACTATTAATAGTGATTAGTGCCTTTTTAATTTGTAATTTATAAATATCGCAAAGTATAGCAGGATAAAAAACTGTTTAAATATACTTTATAATTTTAGAAATGACTTACTTATGTTTTCTTTCTTTAAACTACTTACAAGTTTTTTTGTTTTTAACATTGTCTCTTTTTTTAAAAAACCTGCCTCAAAAATAGAGCAAAGATCTTCAAATGCTACATTTAGATCGTCGTTTACTACAACATAATCGTATTCTGTAGCGTGATCTATGTTTTTTAAAAAACTTTTCATACGGGTATCTACAATGTCTTTACTGTCGGTTTGTCTGTTTTTAAGACGATTATATAATGTTTGTGTCGAAGGCGGTAACAGGTAAACGCTAATAATTAAATAATCTTCTAAATTTTCCTTTATTTGCTTTGCACCCTGCCAATCAATATCAAATAAAGGTACTTTATTATTCTCTGATATCCTTTCTATTTCGCTTTTTAAAGTACCATAACTATGATTATAAACAGTTGCATGTTCTGCAAATTTACCATCATTTATCATCTGGTTAAATTTATCCTGTGTAACAAAAAAATAATTAACTCCGTTAACTTCTGTACCTCTTAAGTTTCTAGTTGTTACTGAAACAGAAATATCTAACTGTTTATATTTTTTTTTTAACATATTACATAATGTTGTTTTACCAACGCCAGACGCAGACGAAACAATGAATATCAAATTAACCATGTTAACTAACTATCATTTATAATTACCTATTAACCTTTTGAAGGTGTTTTGCTGTCGGTGCTTTTTGTTGCTTTTTGGCTTTTTGTTGTTTTTGGATTAGAGTCGTTACCAGAACCTGCTGTTTTTATTAATTGCCTTACTTTTGCCTCTATTTCATTTCTTATCTCTACGTTGTCTAGAAGGTATTGTTTAACATTTTCTTTACCTTGACCAATTCTGTTGCCATCATACGAGTACCAAGAGCCTGCCTTTTCCATAATTCCTAGCTTCTCTGCTAAAGAAATAATTTCTCCTTCTTTGTTAATACCATGACCAAAAATGATTTCTAATTCAACCTTTTTAAATGGTGGAGCAACTTTATTTTTAACAATTTTTACCATTGTTTCTGAGCCTATTGCTTCTTCTCCTTTAATAATTGCTTTCCCTTTTCTTATTTCTATCCGCACAGAAGAGTAAAATTTTAGAGCATTACCTCCAGTTGTAGTTTCTGGATTACCATAGCCACCTATTTTCATTCTAATTTGGTTAATAAATATAACTATGCAGTTCTTCGATATAGACCCTGCCATTTTTCTTAACGCTTTACTCATTAAACGTGCCTGCAGACCAACAGTTACCTGATCCATATCACCTTCTAATTCTTGTTTTGGCACAAGTGCGGCAACGGAGTCTATTACTACAATATCTATACCGCCAGATCTTACTAATGTATCTACAATCTCTAATGCTTGTTCGCCATAGTCTGGTTGAGCAATTAGTAGATCATCTATGTTTAAACCAAGTTTTTTTGCATACCCTATATCAAGAGCGTGCTCTGCATCTATAAATGCAACGCTACCACCAGCTTTTTGGCAAGACGCTAATACGCTTAGCGCTAACGTTGTTTTACCTGAGCTTTCTGGACCGTATATTTCTATAATACGACCTTTTGGCAACCCTCCAACGCCGATAGCTAAATCTATACCTAAAGAGCCTGTTGGTACTACTTCTATTTGCATATTAGATACTTGACCTAGACGCATAATAGTGCCTTTACCAAAGTGCTTTTCTAGATAGCTAATCGCTAAATCTAACGCTTTCTTTTTTTCTATATCTGTTGATTTTTCTAATTCTTTTGACATATTTTTTTACTTATCATTTTAAGTTGTTAGATAGATAGTATAAGATAATATTAAATAGTTTACTAATTATAAAAAAGCAAGAACTAAACAGTTAGATCTAAATACAATAACTATATTTGTGTATCTTTTTTTACTGCCTGTAAAATAACAGATGTAAGCCCTAGCTCTGGTAGTTTTATGTTGTTAGCTTCACAATATTGGCATAGTTTAACTGCGGGCTTAATGCCCTCTATTGTGTTGTCGTTTAAAACAAGTCTTTCTTTTATTTGTTTGGCAATGTTTTCTTTGGCAATAAAATCGCTTATAAACGACTCTTTACCAATAAATGATTTAATTATAGACTCTACTTGTTGTTTGTCTAGTTTGTTTATAGCAATTTTTGCCATTTCTTTGCCAATTGTTTCTCCAAGAATCCTATTTCTGGATTTTAAACTTGCACAGGTTAGTAATATATCTCCCATTCCTGCAAGAGAAAATATCGTATCCTTCTCACATCCGGTTATCTCCAGTAGTTTTCTACTTTCATTAATTAGGTTCATCATTAAAACTGCTATTTTATTATAGCACTCTACCTTGGTATGTTGCTCATTTATTGGCTTTACTTGCTCAAATATTACATTTGCAAAACCCTCTTCTATACCAGACCGAATCCCTATAACATTTTTAAAAGCTCCTAATATTTGCAAACCCCTTACATCTGTAGATGGAACAGTAAACAAGTTAGATCCTTCAAATATATTTGTTTGCAATTGCTGTGCGTCATGAATATTTTTACACGCAACACTAACCGATGTTCGTACTCCGCTGACTATTTCGCTTGCAAAACTTGGACCTGACAACACATAAATTTTTGCCTCCGGTATTATTTTTTCTATCGCATCAGAGTAAAATAGTGTTCCATCTGTAAAATAAATTCCTTTTGTGCATAGTAAAATATTTACCGTACTGTTGCTTTTTTTTACTTGTAGGGCTTGTTTTATTTGGTCAACTACCTCCATTAAGCTACTTGATGAAACTGTTAGAAATATATATTCAGCATCCAATATAACCTCTGCCAAATTAGAAGATGCTATAATGTTTAAATGCAAATCTGGAAACTCACTAGACTTGCCGTTGTGGTTTATTGAGTCTACTTTTGCTGTATTTCTTGAATACAAATAAACTAGGTTTTTACTATTTTGGCAACAAGCAAACGCCATAGCCGTCCCAAACTTACCAGCTCCTATTACTGCTATTTTATTCATTTTTATTTTAAATTAATTAGCATACAGTGTAAACTTTATATTTGTAATACAAAATTTACCACAACGCATTATAAATGCTATTATAAATATACTGTAAAACCAGCATTAAATTGCCACCAGTTTAAGCTAACCCTGTTTAAATAATATATTCATATGTTTTTCTTTATTTGACAGAACTTTACCAGCGCCTATTGCAACGCAATATAGCGGAAATGGAGCAATAAAAACTGGTAAATTTGTAGCCCTTGAAATTGCAAGATCCATATTTTTTAACATTGCACCACCACCAGTTAATACTATACCTCTATCTACAATATCGGAGGCAAGTTCTGGCGGTACAGCTTCTAATGCAATTCTAACTGCTTCAACAATTTGAGAAACCGGCTCTGCCAATGCGCTGCCCATGTCTGTTTCTGATATTATAATTTCTCTTGGTGTTCCCGATAATAAATCTCTTCCTCTGATGTTTGTTTTTTTAGGTTCTTGGTTTTTGTTAAGTATCGCAACGCCAATTTCTTTTTTAATTTTCTCTGCGGTAGAAGATCCTATTAATAGATTATATTTTTGCCTTACATACTGTATTATAGTTCTGTCCATTGCGTCACCGCCAATTTTTACCGACCGACCGTGAACAACCCCACCTAAAGATATAATTGCAATTTCAGACGTTCCCCCGCCAATATCTACAATCATAGAACCGAACGGATCGTTAACTGGTAAACCTGCACCTATTGCAGCTGCCATCGGTTCTTCTATTAAAAAAACCTCTTTTACACTACATTTTTCCACAGCTGTTTGTATTGCTCTTTTTTCTACATCTGTTGCTTCAAATGGTACGCATACTATTATTGTTGCTCTCACGCCTATTCTTTTGCCAAGTGCAGCATTAACAAAATGCCTTATCATTTCTTCTGCAACTCGAAAATCCGCTATCACTCCATCTTGTAAAGGTCTGTAAACAGACATATGTAACGGGGTTTTACCTGCCATTTGTTTTGCACCGTCACCAAATAAATATGGTATTTCATACCCCTTTTCACGAATAACCGCAACCATAGAGGGCTGATTAATAACGACACCTTTGTCCTTTTCAAATATTAGTGTATTTGCGGTTCCTAAGTCGATTGCAAGATCTTTTGAGATACCAAACCTAAATTTAGAAAAAATAGACATAAAATTTTGTTATATAATATAAACAACAAAAAACGGCACTATGCTTGCTTAGTTTATTTTTGCACCGCAAGAAGAATATGTTTTTTGTTAAAATAAACAACACATCGTAACAAACAAAGGTTAAATCGTACAAAAAACTTTTATATTCAACTACTAATTTATTGAAAGAGAAAATAATATTTGTTTACCATTTTATTTTAAATAATTTTATTAGGTACAAAAAAATATTTTCAAGCACACGTTATGCGTAGATAGTAAACTTTTTAGCTTTAAATAAAACTTACTTACGCTAAATAAAACCAGTTTATACGGCAAAATATATATACCATACTTTATAAAAGTAGCTCTAGTTATTTACGTAAATATAACACTTTTTGCACCATCTGCGTTTAGCTTCTTACTGCTTCTTTGTTAAAAAAGGCTGCCGTTGATAAATATTGTTTTACTACTTTTACCACTTTTTGTTACTGTAAAATTTTAATATTAAAATTACAAGTTAACGTTATGGTAAACAATAACGTGTTTACTCTACTACCCTTCTAATTTTAAATTTTTGCTGTATTTATTAATTGTTTTCTACCGAAGTAACTAAAAATCTAGTGTTTTTAATTAACTATTTTTTAAGCTCAGATAGTTTTATTATTTTTCTATTACATCCAACAGTAAAAGGTGCGCTGCTTTTATGAAAATTACTTAAAAACAAAAACATCATGGTAATTTTACAAACTTTACAAGTTATTTTATGTAATACATAATAATTATTTAATTTTAACATTTTAAAATAATGGTTATTTTGCATATTGTATATGGTCGATGTTAATCAACAAGGTGACAAGCTTGTAATATTGCAACATAAAAGCTTTAAAGGTTTTATGCTTGTTCTATAGGTTTATAGTGTTTTTTTGCTTCTTTTGTTTACTGGTTTGTAAATACATACTTTTTAAAAAATATTGCAAATTTTAACTATATTATTTATAATAATAATGCCAATCTTTCCATGCTGCAATATATTTTTTTCCAGATGTTAACTAGTGTCTTTTATTAATGTTGACTTTTAAGGTTTTCTTGGTTTTATTTATGTGGTTAGTTTACAATATTTTTACTTACATATATATGTAAGTGTTAGTTTTTCCTGTTTTTTCTTAAACGGACTGCTGTTCGGTTGTGTTATTATATTAATGTGTTAATGTTATATGGCTTTAAAAATTAAGCTTGCAAGGGGTGGATCTAAGCATAATCCCCATTATTCTATTGTTGTATCCGAGGCGAAAAGCAGACGTGATGGTAAATTTGTTGAAAAAGTTGGTCATTATCATCCAACTATGCCTACTGGTAGCTCTGACAGGGTTGTTGTGCATAGTGACAGGGTTCGTTATTGGGTTGGCGTTGGTGCGATACCAACAGAGGCCGTTACTAACATTGTAAGAAGAGTGGAAACGGGTTTATTGGATAAATTTATAATACAGCATAAAGATAGTCCTTTTAAAGGTATGAGTAAAAAAGAAGTAGCTGAAAAACAAAAAGCTGAAAAAGCTGAGGCTAAAAAAGCTAAAATAAATAACACTGATAGTAATAAGCAGTAGTGTCAACAGAACTTCAGTTAAAAATTAACTTTAAGCAATTTTAAATTTTAACAGAATATATTTCTGGCTTGAACTTAGTATTTAAAACTAGAAATTATATTTAATATTTTTTCTTTTAAAAATTACCATTCGCAAACTACCACTGTTAAAAATAGCTTTAACCTGCTTGTTTTACTGTTACGCTTTAAACGTTAGTGTTTTTGCTATTTTTTTGTAAGTTGCTTTTACAGCTTTACTATATTAGGTTAAGTTATTAGTTATACTCTTTAAAATGGATATGGATTTTTCAACTGGTGGTTTGAACGCAAAAGAAGGAAGGAAGTCTTTATTTGTTGCTTTGTCTGGTTCACCAAATGTTGGTAAATCTAGTATTTTAAATACTTTACTTGGTTTTAAAGTTGCTGCTGTATCTTACAAACCACAGACAACTAGAAATAGCATTAGGGGAATTATCACCGAGGAAGACACGCAAATTGTTTTTGTTGATTCGCCTGGATTCTTTTCTCCTAAATTAGAGCTTAGTAAAAAAATAGTAAAAAATGCTGCACGCGTAATTAGTGATGTACAAATTGTTTGTGTCGTAATTGATGCTCAAAAGGGTTTAAATAAAGCAACTAAAAAGCTGTTAGAAAAATGTTACGATTTAAAAAAAGTTATTGTTGTAGTTATAAATAAAACAGATTTAGTAAAACCTCCTTTATTGCTATCTTTAGCACAAGAAGCTTTTAGCAACAAAGGTGTGATAGATGTGCTTTTTACCTCATGTAAGGAAAAAAGAGGATTTTTATTGTTAAAACAATATTTTTTAAATAAAGCAGAACCAGACAACTGGTATTACGACTCGCGACACAACACAGATAGAGATGTTAACTTTATTGCAGCTGAAATAACTAGAGAAAAACTGTTTTTGCTATTAAAAAATGAGGTACCATACGGAACTAGCGTAATAACCACATTAGTTTGTAAAAATAAAAATAAAAGCATTGCCATAGAGCAGCAGATAGTAATAGAAAGAGAAAACCATAAAAGTATAATAATTGGCAAGAGTGGTTTAATGTTGAAAGAAGTCTGTAGGAGAGCAACTTTTGATTTAGAACAAATTTTAAAAACGAGAGTTGCTCTTTCTGTGTCTGTAAAAACCCAAAAGGGTTGGGTTAGAGACTGGGATGGTTTTTAATTTCTTTTTTAACCTCTACGTAAATTTATTTATAGCAGATGTCAAAATGGCAGCGTAATGAATCAAACAATAAATAACTATCTTAACATACCTAAACAATACAAAGGTTTTATTATTTTATTTAGTATTTAAGAATTTTACGAAACATTCTTTAAAAATGTAAAACTGGTTAGTAACTTGCTAAACATACATCTAACTAGTAAAGAAATGTACTTTGACGAATTAATATCTTTGTGCAGATTTTCTGCTAAAACACTTCCTGATTATTTAGTTCAATTATTTAGTTATGGTAAACGGGTTATTGTTGCTTAGAAGAAAAAAGACCTCAATAATAAAAATAAGTGTTGTTTTATTAACAGCAACACATGCAATATTTGTAAATGAAGAAGCCACAAGCAAAGACCCCGAAAAATAGATTGCTATATTATTACAAACAACAGAGAAAAATATATTTAGGATTACATTCCTGTGAGCTCCTTACACGGTATTGTAAGTATTTTTTACTCAATAGCGACAATGTTTCTTTATATATTAGAACGTTTACAGTTTACACATTATAACGTTTATAGCTAACCGAAATAACGCTATATGCATTGACGATAATAAAAATAATAGAGAATAAGGCAATAACGGTGTCCTTAACAAGGCAGTTAATTCTTTTGAAGGGACGCGGTAATAGTGACAAAATTAACTTATCATTAAAGTCTTTCTGTTTGTAATCTGCTTATTTTAACTTATAAAACAAGTAAAGTTATTATATTGCTAGTTCTTGCTCTAGCACTTACGCGCTTTTGCTGTCAATAAAAAAATATAATGCTTTAGTTCTTCTACGCTAAAAACTGTGTCTATTTGCTAATAATAAATTTAATTAGCCTAACGGGTTTTTGTCACAAGAAATACCAACTTTTATAAAAGTTTACCTTGTTTGCATATTAAGTTATGTTAAATATGTCAATCCGTTAATTTTTTTAAGTTTAACAATGAAGCAAAGTTTTTAATAGAAAATTGTAATTACTGCAAACTTAACAACAGTGCCAAATTGGTTTTTAGCAATAATAGATTATTTATATACTTAGATAATGCGGTAACAAAAATATGTAAAAGGTTTTTATCAGTGTCTTTACAATATTTACTGATTGATCTAATGTTAATTAAAATTGCCTTGATGCGGTAGAAACTTTTACAACAAAAAAGCAGGCTGTTAAACGAAACTAAAACCCTGTTTATCGCAAATAAAAGATATAATTTATTTATTTGCATTATAAATTATAAATATAGCAAAATCGTTTCTATGCTATTTTAGAAATTTAAAGTGATTCTTTCTGTTAATTGATCAGGCAGATTATAGTTTATTAACTACTGTGTTAAAAATGCAAAATAGCGCCACCCTAACAAACCCAGAAAAAATAAAAGATCTAAATCTCTTTTGTTAGACACCGTTAAAGCTAATAATTACAAGCTTTGCTGGTTGCAAAAAGTCGGGTTAGATAAGTAAATTATTAACGTTACCAAAGAGATGTTAAGTAAAAACAATAATTAAATACTAATGTTACTATTTAATTTTCTCCCAGTCTTCCTCTTTATGTGGGTGAAAAATCATCTCCATTGCCGGTCTAGAGCTCATCATAACTTGTTGTTTTTCACACCTTGGTAATAGGCGAGTTGGTATAAATTCGTAAGCTGGCAATCTGCTAGATAGCTCTATAGAGGCAGTGTGTAGATCTTCTTCTTTGTCAAACATTGCAAAACAACAAGAGCCGCTACCTGACATCCCTGACCCAAATGCACCCTTGCATCCGTCAAGCATGTTTACTAGCATTTTAATTTCTTTTCTTATACTTGTCGCAGATTCCAATAGGTCATTTCCTAACTTTATTGTCTTCTTAACTAGGTGTTTGAATTCAATATTTGGCGTTAAAATAAAGTTACGCCATTCTTGCTCTTGTTCTTTACTAAAAAATTCAATATCTTTTGGTAATGCTGCGTATACATCGTTCGTGCTTAATTCAAAATTTGGATACACTATTAGTGTTGGGATCGCTTCACTAGCTGGATCCAATGATATTGGCGTTACTCTGTCGCCAATCCCTTCACACAATGCTGTGTTATCTTGCATAAAAAATTGCGTATCTGAACCAATTTTTTCCAATAATTCATCAACCATTTCACGAGATATGTCGATATCAAAATACTGGCTAATAAAATTTATTATCAAGCTTGAGTCTGCAGAAGAACCACCCAAACCACCCGCAACTGGTATGTCTTTATTTATAGAGATATCAAAATTCATTGGTGTCCTATATTGCTGATGCATAAAGTCCAATGCTTTCATAACTGTGTTGCCTTCTATGCTACTAATATGGAAATTATCAAACATATGACCATATTTGCCAGACATAAAAACAGATGGAAAAACAGATTTGTTCTCCTTAATTTTTACCGTATCTGATAACTCAATAAAAGAAGCTAAGCTAAATAGCTCGTAATATCCGTTTTCTTTTCTACCAGTTAGTTTAAGGCAGATATTAAGTTTTGCAGGTGCTTTTAGTATAAACATAAAAAAGAATCTTATTTTTTATTTTTTTTCACAATTTGGCTTAACTTAGCAATTGCGTCAGCCGTGTTTAAACCCTTTGGGCAAGCTGTTGTGCAGCTAAATATTGAATGACAATGCTTTATACCACCAATACTATCAACCAAAGATAATCTGTCTTCTTTTTGCTGAGAATCCCGTGAATCTTCTATAAAACGTAATGCGCTTAATAAAGCTGCAGGTCCCGCAAAATTTTCAGTATTCCACCAATAACTAGGGCATTGTGTCGAACATGCGCCACACATAACGCACTCGTATAAACCGTCTAATTTAGATCTATCTTCTTGTGTCTGGATGGATTCTTTTTGTAATGAAGTTTTGTTATTTTTACTACAATTATTTTGTTCTGTAGCAAACCATGGCTTTAACGCTTCGTATTGTTTATAAAAATTAGACATATCACAAATTAAATCTTTAACCACAAACATGTGCGGTAATGGATATATTTCTACCTCTTTACCTAAATCTGATAACCTTGTTGTGCAAGCAAGCCCATTTTTTTTGTTAATATTCATAGCGCAAGAGCCACAAGAGCCCTCTCTACAAGATTTTCTATAAGATAAAGTTGGATCTAGTGACTCTTTTATCTTGTTTAAAGCACATAACACCGTCATTGATTTATCTGTCTCTATTTTGTAGGAATCAATTTTTGGAGGGTTGTTGTCTGCGTTATACCTATATACCTTAATATTTACATAAGGTTTTTTACTATCCCCACGCTGACAGCCTTTAACTGGCCTAGAATCTTGCGGTAAGATTAGTTTTAGCATCTTATACATGTATAAATAAACAACATTCTATATAATAACTATAAAAGGTTAATTTTCAATTATATTTTAAATTATAAGACAAACCGCCTCTTCTTCTTACAGAAGAAGACTTGCGCGCTTAAAAGTGTACAGTGTTTGTATGTCTAAAATATTTTAGCATCAACTTTGTGCTTCCAGAGCGTTTTTTATAGTATTATATATTTTACATAAAAAGATTAACTGATTATTGATTATGTTAAAAAGTTCCCGCTTTGGTTTGTATTATTTAGCGCAACACCAAGTTAGCAAAGATATACTGTTAAATGATAATTTCGATAAAATTGACACCTTAATGTGGTGCTCTTTTAAAGATGTAGACTTACAGCAACCACCACAAAACATAAATAAAGGAGATGCCTATATTGTGCCAGTTGGCGCAATTGGTCAGTGGGAACAAAAAGATAACTGTCTTGCTTTTTACAGAGGAAATACGGTGGGTTGGGAATATTATTCTCCAAAAGTTGGTTATTCTTTTTATATTAGTAGTAAAAATTCTTACTACGCCTTTAACGGTGTTAACTGGTTTGAATCAATAACTAGCACTTTTACACCGCCAGATGATGGTATCCATAACCTTAGTATGCTTGGTGTTAATAGTAACGCAACTGCTTACAATAAACTATCTGTTAACTCCGAAAATGTGCTATTTCATAGTGCAGAAAAGGCAAATTTGCAAATAAGCTCTGGTGATGCTTCAAAAGCGTCGTCTATTTCTTTTTCTAATAATTTTGTTACAAAAGCAACCATTGGTGTGCTTGGTGACAATAATTTACATTTCAATACATCTTCAGATGGGCAAAATTTTTTATCAGGAATGTTAATCCAACAATCTGGTCAGGTTTCGTTGCAAAATGGTTGCTATCTTAAAGGTGGCTTGCAATTTGAAGGTAGTAATCATGTGTTATCTGACTACAAAACTGGATATTGGACGCCAACAATTAACTCGTCACAAAATGGTAATGGCCCCAACAATTATTTTTACCAGAATGGGTCTTTTGTTAAAGTTGGTAGATTAGTTTTTGTAAATATATTTTTAGAGTGTAACGGTTTAAGCGGTAGCGGCGGGGTTTTTATCTCTGGGCTTCCCTACAAACCTGACAGTAGTTCTTTGTTTTTTGGATCTGCTAATATTTCTGGTGTTAAAAACCTTGCCCAAGGAAATATTGCTAATTTAATTGGTATTACAGACCAAACAACTAGAATACATTTATGGTATACAAATAATACAGGCTCTTATAACCTTTTGCCAACTAATATTGGTTCTTATTTTAGCGTAAAAGGTAGCTTAACGTACTCTACAAACTAGGTTTTTAATACATTTTTTGGAATAAATTTGTTAAGAAAAAACACAATCTGAAATATAATAATTTGCTTATTTTAAGAACTTTTGATAAAATTACCCTATTTTTCTTTTATATTTTACAACTATTAATTGAAAATAAATATTTAACCTCTAGTATAGATTGTAGTTTTGTAAATTACAAAATATGTTTTTTTTATTTTTATTGTTTATGACTCATTCTCTCCAAGATGAAGAAAAGCATAAGGCAATGCAATATGCTGTTCAGGTTATTTCTAATTGGGTTCAAAAAAACAATTGCGAAATATCTGTACTGGAAAAGCATTTACTTAATATATACGAAACTATTCTTCATCGTATGGTAAAGGAGATCCCAAGCCATTATAAATCAATAGATCCAAAAGATATTAAATCAACCTACACAGACGAATATATTGTTTGCTTAGAAGACGGTAGGCAATTAAAAATGCTTAAAAGACATCTACGGTCAAAATATAACATGAGTATTGTAGAGTATAAAAACAAGTGGGGTCTACCGCAAGATTACCCTGTTGTTGCAAAAAATTACGCATTAAAGCGCAGTCTAATTGCTCAAAAAATTCGTTCTAATAGCAAATAGCGGTTTTACACTGTAATATTTTTTGTATTTAACTTTAATTGATAAACTTTTTATCTAAAGTTAAATATTAAAGTTGGTGTCTTTGTTAACTTAAAATATTTGCTGTTTTTACCTATGCCAAAGTGGCGGTTTTAATTGTTATAGTAATAAAATAACAAATAAAAACAATATAACGTTAATTGGGCACTGTAAACTCTGTTAAAGTGGAGAATCTTCTTTTTGCACCTTTTTTAACTTGTTTAACTTTGTGCTGCTTTGCTAGTTTAGTAACTAAACAATATTGCATATATAGTATATTTTTTAATTTTAGCTGGCGGCAGATTGTTTTTTATAGTAAAAAATAGCATTACTAATGCTATTTTTTACTATATATTTTTGACACAGATAGCTTAATAATTGTCTCTAGTTTTGCTTTTTGGTTATCTTTAATAACTTCCATAACGCACTTTTGCGCTATATCGCGTTGTATACCAATGTTAACTAATCCCGAAACTGCCTGTATAGAAATTGATAAACGACTTTTCGCTTCGGTATCAGTTGACAATACTGCGTCATGTAAAAGTGGGGTTTTTTCTAATAAGGAAATATGCGAAGAGATACGCTCCAATTTACATTCGTTTATTATCCGGTTTGCTAGTTTTTTACCTATTCCCGGAACTACGGTTAAAAAATTTTCTTCCTTAGCAAATACAGCCATTTGTAAGTCCTCTGTTGCGCAAAAAGATAAAATTGTAGTAGCGACCTTACCGCTAACACCGGATATTTTTATTAATTCAGCAAAAATCTCTCTTCTAACTTTATCGATAAAGCCGTATAAAGAAGTGCCGTCTTCTTTTGTGATAGGGTGAATTAATAACTTTACTATTCCTTCTTGTGGCAATTTGTTTTTATCCTTTTCGTTACAAAAAACAACGTACCCAACCCCGTTTACGTCTATTAAAATTTTATCACTTTCAACTTCTTCTATGGTACCTTTTAAAAAACCTATCATATATTTACTTTATTAAACTACCTATTGGGCAACTTTACTCTTATGCCTTAACTAATTTATTAAAACTATTACTAAAGTAGCCAAAGCAAATAATTGCTTATATTATTTATAATAAACAATATTTTGTTTATGTAACTAATGTTGTAATCAGGTTACTTTAACGTATGCAATTTGTGTACAGCGTTTATACTTTTACATATAAACTAAGCTTTGTTTAACTTAGTAGTAAAACATAAACTTAAAATATTTACCCTTCTTGCGTATGTTAAAATTGTCACTTTTATTATATTTACAATATAAATATATAATCGATTAAAAACAAACTCTATCCATGTATTATTTAAGTTTGTGTTTTTGATGCAATTTGTAACATTATGTTTTTAACATCAGTACATTTACAAATTTAATTACCTCTTTGTGCAATTCGGTTAAATTTTCTATACTGTTTATTTTAATTTCTGATTTAGCAGAAAAATACAAAACTGCCCTTTCTACGAGTTTGTAAATATCTATAAACTTTATTTTTTCATTTAAAAAACCTTTTATTGCTGTTTCGTTTGCACTGTTAAACGCAACCATTGCAATGTTGCCTAAGTTAATCACTTCTCTTGCTAAATTAATAGACGGAAACTTATGGTTGTCTACGTCGTAAAAATGTAAGTTTTTCATTTCTGCAAAGTTAAACGGTTTTAATGCTGTATTTAGTGGCTTACTTGCCATTATTGCGTTTGCTATATGTAGTTGCATATCTGGAAAAGAAAGAAAAGTCATTGCCGACCCGTCTTCCCAAGACACAGCCGCATGCACCATTGCTTCGGGGTGTATTAAGGTTTTTATTTTATGCTCTGGTAAGTTAAAAAGAAGTGACGCCTCGATTATTTCTAGCCCTTTATTAATTAATGTTGCCGAGTTAATAGTGTTTTCTACGCCCATATTCCATTTTGGATGCTTAAGTGCCATCTCTTTTGTTACATTGTCCATGTTGTTATGTTTTAAAAAAGGACCGCCTGATGCGGTAATTAAAACATCTTCTATTTTTGGTTTTATTTTTTCTGTAGCACTGATAATTTGATATAAAGAATTATGCTCGGAGTCTATAGGTACAACTATACACTTATGTTTTGTTGTTGTTTTTTTAATAATCGACCATGCGCATACAATTGCTTCTTTATTTGCAATTGCAATCTTTTTAGAGCATTTACACATCTGAATTGTTGCAGCGATACCGTCAAATCCAGAGATTGCGCTTACGGTAACATTTATATGTTCTTGTTCTGCAATATTGTTTAATGTGTGAAAATCTAATATTTTAGTAGAGCTACCAATTATTTTATTTTTAATATCGTTTATTATTTCTGTTTTTTTAATAAAAAAATACTTTGGCTCTAAAAGCTGTATTTGTTCTATTATTAAATTTACGTTCGAACCATTTGCAGCTAATATAATAACTTTAAAGTTCTGCCTGTTTTTGGTAATAACCTTAACTGTGTTTCTGCCTATACTACCAGTTGACCCAAGCACTGCTATTGTTTGCTTTTCTACTTTCATACACAAAGATTTAACTGAGTTAACTTTTAATTTACTACCTTATTTGCGATGATTAATTTACACTACTATTACTAGTTTATAGTTTATTTTATCTTTAAGAGCAACCAATAATGGTCTATATTATTTTATCTTGTTTGTTTTTAAATTGTTATTTTGTATGGCAAATTTTAATTATCACTAACAATTTGCACACGGTAACAAAGAGAAAAGATAACTTATTTAAGGTATTGTTGCAATTATAGAGGTAAATATTTTGTTATTAAATAGCTATATTGTTTTTTGTTACAAAGTTAGTGCAACATTGTAAATTTATATAATAATT
>JAERRN010000069.1 GCA_016735445.1 Rickettsiales bacterium
GGACATGCAGGAGCTATTATTAGTGGTAGTGCTGGAACAGCTGCTCAAAAGATGGCAGCTCTTGAAAACAGTAAATACAAACCACTTTACACACAACAAGCAGTACCCCTACATAAGTGCAAAAACTACATAATTTACAAAGTTAACTTAAAATAACGGTAAAATTTTTATATATTCACACATAAGATGCGGTAATTTAATTTTACCACCATAACATAGCCTGTAAAATGTCTTGACTATAAAAACATTTTATGCGATTAAAATAGTTGAATTATGTTAGCTAAAGTCCTATGTCACAAAAAAGTTCATACCAAAATTACATGCTTGCCAGTACCGAAGGTGGTAACGGTCATGCTTATTATAAAAGAAAGGGCGGTAAAGGGCTAAAATCGTCTGTAACAACAAAGTTGCGTAAATATAATAAAATATTACGTAAACATGTTTTATACACACAAAAAAAGATAGTTTGGCGCGCAAACTAGTGTTTATTGTATAGCGTACATTGTAACTTTTTACAGTGTTGCAATTATATATGTATATTACATTTTTTTATTTGCCTTAATAAACAGTAATAAGCAATTTAACGGTGAAGCCAAATAACAACAATACTATTAATATTTATTAACTTAAATGGTGTTATATGTGTAAAGGTAAAAAAATTATCGTTCTTGGTGCGACAGGTAACGTTGGAAGGGAAATACTAAATGTAATATCAGAATTTCCAGATTTTACAAACAGCTATATTGTCGCTTGTGCAACAAGGTTTTCTTTGGGCGCAAAGGTTAGTTGCGGTCAAAAGGTGTTAAAAATCGTATCGCTAGAAGACGTTAATTTACAAAAGGGTGATATAGTTTTATCTGCCATCGGAGGGAGTAACATAGCTAAACTTGCAGACGGTATCACAAGTACAGGTGCAATATTAGTTGATAACTCTTCTTATTTTAGAACAAACCCAGATATACCATTAATAATACCAGAAATAAACCCTGAAGAAATAAGCAAAGTAAAAAATAAAAACATAATCGCAAACCCAAATTGCTCTACTATTCAGGTACTTATGGCACTTTATAGTTTGCACAATAGTTTTAAAATAAAAAGAATTATCGCATCAACTTACCAAGCTGTCTCTGGTGCGGGCAAAGCAATGATGGATACATTATTTAACCAAACAAAAAAAATGTTTGAAGGCGCGCCAGACATAACGCCTAACACAGAAAAACAAATTGCTTTCAATTGTGTTCCAAAAATTGGCGATTGGACGGAAGAGGGGTATACGCAAGAAGAGATGAAAATGACTATGGAAACAAAAAAAATCATGAACGACGAATCAATTGGCGTATCCGCAACCTGCGTTAGAGTTCCGGTTTTTAACTGTCATGCTGTGTCTATAAATGTAGAATTTAACAAACCATTTACAATAGAAAATGTAGAACAAATTTTATACGATACAAACGGCATTATATACAACGACAACAGGTATGGCGATAATTTTAAAACTCAATCAGAGTGTTCTCAAACTGATGCGGTGTTTATTTCTAGGTTAAGGCAGGATCTTTCTAATGAAAAAGCGTTAAATATGTGGATTGTTGCAGATAACCTGCGTAAAGGCGCAGCGTTAAATGCCGTGCAGATAGCAAAGTTATTACTAGATAAAGGATTTTAAAATTTAACTTTATTTAGGTAAGTTTTAAAAAATTAGCTAAATAATAAATAGCGAGAAGTGGTAAAACAATAATTGTAAGCGGTAATATTTACCAATATTCAGTCAGTCAGCTTTTGTTTTTATCAAATAACGTAATCAGCGGTTTAGGTTTTTAGCCTTAACAACAGAATAACGTTAATTGTACTTTGTTAATGAGTTACTACAATATGTGTTGTGATCTGTTGTTAATAAAATAGTCATAAAACAGCATGCGGTAAGTTTGTTGTTACCATATTTATGGTATTCATAATTTATATACGAGAAATAAAGTAAATATGGATACTAAAAATATTAGATTTGCACATCTTAGGACAAAAACACAGTACTCGCAGTTAAACAGTGTGCTAAAAATAAACAGCATAGCAGATTACGCTAAAACTGAGCAATCTTTTGCAATTGGCATGATGGACGATATGGGTATCTCTGGTGCGTTTAAATTTTGCAAAGCAATCTCAGGATGTCAAACAAAACCATTAATCGGTCTCAACGTTCTCATACTAGATGACGATGTTGATGTTAAAAAAAACGAAGAAAGAGCAATGTCAATTGGCGTGCTGGCAATGAACGAAGCAGGGTATAAAAATATTATATCAATCATACATAGGTCACAATTTAATTATGGTAAAAGCTCAGAAGACGCACGTTATATTAAAACAAAAGATTTACAAGAATTAAACGAAGGGCTTATTTGTTTATCGGGTGGTTACAACGGTTTGGTCTCAAGTTATTTTCGTTACCACAGTAAAAGCAAAGCAAAAGATTACTGTAGGATACTACAACAATCTTTTGGTGATAGATTTTATATTGAATTAACTCGTCACGGTAGATCGGGAGAGAAAGAGCTGGAAGATTTTTTAATAGATACATCTTATGAGTTTAACATACCACTTGTTGCAACCAACGATACACACTTTTTTTTAAAGAAAAATTTTGATGCGTACGATACTGTTTCTTGTGTGAAAGATAATAAATTTGTTAACCAAGGTCCAGAAGATAGATGGAAACTTAATAAAGAATACTACCTGAAATCAGAAAACGAAATGGTAGAATTATTTAGCGACATCCCAGAGTCGGTAGAAAATACTGTTATGATAGCAAAAAGATGCTCTTTTATTATTAAAGAGAACAAACCAATGTTACCATCTTTCACTGGCTCGCAAAACGAACAGGAGGAAAAAAAAGTATTCCTTGAATTTACCAAAGATGGTTTGGTAAAAAGGTTAGAAGAGTCAAATATTACAGATAAGGTAAAAATAAAAGAATACCAAGATCGTCTTGAATTTGAAACAAGTGTTATTATAAAAATGAATTTTGTTGGGTATTTTTTAATAGTGTGCGATTTTGTCAGGTGGGCAAAATTAAAAAATATACCAGTTGGTCCTGGTCGTGGGTCAGGTGCGGGCTCTATTGTGGCTTGGTGCTTAGACATAACCAATGTTGACCCAATTAAGTATGGTTTAATTTTTGAAAGATTTTTAAATCCAGAAAGGGTATCTATGCCCGATTTTGATATAGATTTTTGCCAAACAAGACGACACGAGTTATTTGAGTACGTAACAAAAAAATATGGTCGTGATAGGGTTGGAAGTATTATTACTTTTGGAAAATTACAAGCAAAAGCAGCATTAAAAGACATAGGTAGGGTTTTACAAATGCCATATAAACAAATAGATGAAATTTGTAAGCTAATACCATTTAACCCAACAGAGCCTGTTACTCTTTCAAACGCTATCCAAATGGATGACAGGTTGAAAAAAGAAGTAATGAAAGATTCTGACGTGCAAAACCTTATAGAGATAACCCTAGAAGTAGAAGGTTTAAACAGACACACGTCAACGCACGCTGCTGGTATAGTTATTAACTCTGCTCCGTTAACAGAAATAGTTCCAGTACACAAAGATAACGACACGGATCTTGCTATTGTTGGATTTGATATGAAAGATTGTGAAAACATAGGGCTTGTCAAGTTTGACTTTCTAGGGTTAAAAACACTTTCGGTTATAAACGAAACAGTACGAATTATTAAAAAAAGAAGCGGTGAGGTTATAGATATTAACAAAATAGACGAACATGACAGTAAAACACTTAAACTGTTACAAAGCTCTAAAACAAAGGGTATTTTTCAGCTAGAAGCAACTGTACCACGGGAGGCAATGCAGAGAATTAGTGTTAATGGTATACTTGACATATCTGCAATTACCTCTTTAAACAGACCAGGCCCAATGGCGTTTATTCCAGATTATATAAAAAGAAAAAACGGTCACGAGGTAGTAAAGTACCCACATCCATCTGCGGAAGCAATATTAAAAGAAACATACGGTATTATGATATACCAAGAGCAAGTTATGAAAATGGCACAAATTATAGCGGGTTATTCGATGGGGGACGCCGACCTATTACGCCGCGCTATGGGTAAAAAAATTAAAGAAGAAATGGACAAACAAGAGGATATTTTTTCTAGAGGTGCAAAAAAAAATAATATACCAAAAAGCAAAGCGAAGGAAATATTTAAAGCGATAGAAAAGTTTGCAGGTTATGGTTTTAATAAATCGCACTCTGTTGCATACAGTATAATATCGTACCAAACAGCGTACCTAAAGGCAAATTATACTATAGACTTTTTTACCGCAATGGCAAACCTAGACTTAACCCGTACAGATAAAATAGTTGAAATAGTAAACGATGCAAGATGTTACAATATAACAGTTGTTGTGCCAAATATAAACACTTCTGAAGAGAATTTTAATGTTAATGAAAAAAGTGAAATAGTTTACGGTATGGGTGCTTTAAAGTCTGTCAGCACAACATCGGTACATAAAATAGTTGAAGAAAGGAAAAAAAATGGCCAGTTTAAAGATATTTTTGATTTTATTAAAAGGTGCGGCTCTTATATAAATAAAAGACAGTTAGAATCGTTAATTAAAGCAGGGTCATTTGATGAAATGTTGCAAAACAGAAAAACACTTCTAAACAATATTGAGGAAATAGTAAAATACGGATCAAATGCAAGAAAGTTATTACAAGACCAACAACATACGCTTTTTAAAAGTGAAGACAGTGAATTTTTGACTCAATCACCATCCCTAAAAGAGCCAGAAAACTCAAACATGTCCGCATTAGACTTTATAACACATGAGTTTGACTCGTTCGGTTTTTACTTAAACAAAAACCCAATTAACGAATACACAGCAGAGCTGAAGAAGTATAATATTTTGCAAATATCAGAAGTTACAGATAGCAGTGAGACAACTTCTCAAGTCGTACTAATTGCGGGCGTTGTTACAAAAATAAAACAACGGTCTGGCAAAAAAGGTAGGTTTGCTTTTTTAACAATAATAGACATGTCCGGTATATTTGAGCTAGCAGTTTTTAACGATTATATTATTACCGATAAAAGAGAGTTATTACAAGAAGGGCAAACACTGATAGTTGGCGCATTAAAACGTGTCGACAAAGAAATTGGTTTACGATTAAACGTAATTGATTTATTCGATATAAAAGATGCCTTTAGTAACAATGGTGAAAAAATAGAATTATTTTTGAAAAAACAAAAAACAAAAACAAAAAAAACTTCTTATTACAACAACAAGGCAAATGCAAAACATAATGAAGTGCCAGATATAATAAACGGTGTATCCAAAAATAGCACAAACGTTATCGACAATCCAAACTCATCAGATATTACGCAATTATCTACTTCTTTACAAAACAAACAGCAGGAAAGTAAATTGCGCGACCAGCTTACGGATAACGCAACAGAGACGCTAAAACAATCTCAAATAACAGAAATAGACTGCAAACCAGTAACAAAAAATTACAAAATATACAATAAAAAGTATTGCACTTGTGTTGCTCAATGTGCGCAAATACTTTTTCAGGTAGCAGAGTTTGCTAAAAAAGAGTTGCAAAATACTGATCCAGACTGTTTAGTAAAAATCCTTATTTTAAACGTTAGTGGCAAAAAAATTAATACAAAAATTCCTGTTTCGCAATTAACCATAACAGCGATAGAGATAAATTTTAATGTACAAATTTATTAACATATTTATATTTAACATCCGCTGTTGTGGCAAAAAATATAAAAACTTTACATAATAATGTTTACATAGTCGAAAAAATAAAAGCAGTACATAGCGGCAATAAACAGCGGTAGTAAACATTTTACATTGGCAGTGTAAAATAAATCATCCCTAAATATTGGTAATTTACCGCTAAATACCTAGTTATTTTATAACTGTATTACACAGGTTTAAACGTAAGCATTAACAAAGGTAACGTAAAAATAGCAGGCGTTGTTTTAGTTAAAACTACATAAGTAAAACATGAGCATTGCAATAGTTACGGTTTTTAACGCAAACTAATTAATATTTACAAATAACAATATCTTATGTACTATGGGTGCAAATGTGTATCAGATTGTAAATTCAAACAACTTTATTAATGACAGCCGATAACCTGATCAACGTAAAAGACGGAGACAATCTGGCGATATTTCAAATATCAAATACAAGTAAGTTTGCTTTTTTGGTAAAAGTTTATCCTAGTAAGTCTGCTTTTCAGTTTATCGACTACATACGTTCAGATTTTCAAACGCCACTAGATACAAATATTGTTAATAACGAGTCTATTTTAAGGCACGAAATAGTATCGATAGTAACAAGCTTAGAAAACTCAATAGGTGAGAGGGTAAAAAATATTGCCATTGTTATAGAAAGCCATAAGGTAGAAAATAACATATATAAAGCAATAATTCGAAAGGGTAAAAATTTAAAAATAACAAAATACGATCTTGCCCAAATGGCGCGAAATACAATTGGTAAGCACACTAAAAGCTTTACAGATAACTACATACTAGATGTTTTTTCAAGTATATACACAATAGATAAAAAATTTACAGATAACAATCCTATCGGCATGGAAGGATCGCATGTTTCCGCAGATATAGCAGTGTTAAGTATACCAAAATTCGAGCTTGCACGTATTGTAGACAGTTTTAGTAGTTACGGTATTAATGTTATAGATTGCGTTCCTGCTATTATCGGTATTTCCGCAGTTCGGTCTTTAAAAAACAAAAATACAATGATAATACAGGTAGACGCCAACAACACAACCTGCGTTTGCTGTGTAGAAGACTTTCCAATGGCAATTGTTTCGATACCTATTGGTTTTAAAAGTATTACAGATGCTTTGTCGAAAAAATTTAAAATATCTTATAAAGAAGCAAAAGAAGCTAGCCTGTTACACGTTGACGTCTCTATTGGTATAGAAGATTTAGACAAAGTTAACCAATACGCTTCTTACTTGCCAAAGGGCGAAATAATGGATGATTACATTATAAACATGAGTAAAAGTAAAAGTATTAGTCATAAAAGTTTGTCAGAAATAACAAGACAAAAAACAAGACTTATATTAATAAAAGTTAAAGAAGCATTATTAAACAAAAATATCGACCTTAAAGTAGATACTATTGTTATTACAGGGTTTAAAATAAAAGGAATAGAAGAGCTTTGTTTTGACGAATTTAAAATAAGAACCGAAGTTGACGAAATGTCAGTTAATCTTTCGTCAGAGATCACAGATTTACACACTATGAAAAGCGCATATATATGTAATAGCGTTGTGTATTATTTGTTAAAAAAACAAAAAAGACTGTCTAGGGTGTTTAAAAAAACATTATTTGACTTTTTACCTTCTGGCTGGACTTGCTTTTTAGATGAGATTTTGTAAAATAAATACAAATTTTACCTGTTTACAATATGTCTCATTTTGGGGTTTCAGACATTAATGCTAAAGCATCTTTTTTACCAAGAGTTAAAGTTATTGGCGTTGGCGGTGGCGGTGGCAACGCTGTTGCAAACATGATACACTACGGTTTGACAGATGTTGAGTTCTGGGTTGCAAACACAGATTTACAGGCTTTAGCAGACTCTCCGTGTGGTAATAAAATCCAAATTGGCTCAGATATAACCAATGGCTTAGGTGCTGGATCAGATCCAGATATTGGCGCTAAAGCAGCGCTAGAGAGTAAAGATCAAATACTTGCATGTTTAAAAAACGCCCATGTTGTATTTATTGCCGCAGGTATGGGCGGCGGCACAGGCACAGGCGCTGCACCTGTTATTGCTAAAATACTTAAAGAAGAAGGCATTTTAACCATAGGTGTTGTTACAAAACCGTTTTCCTTTGAAGGCTCTGGTAGAGTTATTGTAGCCGATTTAGGGATAGAAAAAATGGAAGAGGCTGTTGATACATTAGTTATTGTTATGAATCAATACCTATTTAGGGTATCAAATGAAAACACCCCTTTTATACAAGCATTTAAAGACGCAGATAAAATTCTTTACGATGGTGTAAGGTGTATTAGCGATTTGTTTACAAAGCCAGGTTTAATTAACCTAGACTTAGCAGATGTCAGGTCTGTTATATCAAGTCGTGGTATAGCAATGATTGGTATGGGAGAAGCATCGGGTCTTGACAGAGCGGAGAGGGCAGTTGAATTATCGATCACAAACCCATTACTAGACGAAACTATTCTTGGCAAAGCAGAAGCATTATTATTAAATATTTCCGGTTCTGCAGATATGACGCTATTTGAGATTGAGAAGATATCAAATGCAGTTCGTGATAAAATATCGATCACAAACCCCGACACTAAATTTATCATAGGTACAACATTAGACGGAGATATGCAAGATGGAATAAGGGTTTCAGTTGTCGCTGCTGGCGTCAAAAAAAAGCTCAATAATCAGTCGTTAAGCAGAATCGCCAGTGGCAAAAATAATCTAAATAGCAATAACAAAGAACAATTTAACAATAAAAACTGTGATAAAAATATTGTAGACTTAAACAGCATCAGTAGCAAGTTAGATATTAACGCACGCCACCCCAGTAACGCAATAGACACTACAACAAACCAAAAGTTAAACCCCTATTATAGCGGCATAAACGAAAACATAAACGCAAACGAAAACATAGATGACATAGAGTTGTTTTTTGACGACAACCAAAAAGAAGGCGGTCAAAAAGAAGGCGGTCAAAAAGAAGAGGAAAGCCAAAATAATTTTACAGACAGTTCATATTTTGGGTCTGGTGTTAGCGATGGCTACACTAGCGGCGTAGAGGAAAAACTTGTTGAGTCAGATTTTAACTCTAAGGTGTCATACAGTAATGCATCTAATTTTACACCAAATCGCAGTAGTTATAACTCTGTAAACGATAACAATTGTTTTAACATAGAAATACCAAAAGGTGTACAATCTAGAGGCGTTGATAACGAGAGCTCGTTATTTGGTGCCTCCGCTTTTGCCGAAGAAGTTGGTGATAACTCAAATAACCAAAGTCAACTTAACAACAACGATAACAACAACTACAACAACAACGATAACGATTTGCAAAAGTTCGATAACTTACGTCAAGATTCATCAGTACAATATTTGCAAGAAAGTGACGATAGCAATCCTTTTATTAACTATAATATCGACATGACAGAGCAAAGCCTCGGTGCATCAGTTTTAGAAGGTAATGAGGATGAAGACAAAGAAGTAGATTTACCGCAAGAAAATGACGGCGGTTTTTTAAATCAATTTATCGGCAGTATTGTAAAAAAATTTCATAAACAAAAAGATAAATACGAACGCAATTATCACAAGGACGCAAGTTTTGCAGATGTAAAAAAAAAGTAGACATACAACAATGTAAGGTTAAAATAGACAACATTAGTCACCATAGCGGTGATAGAAGTGCGAATAATAATAAAAAAACTAAAGGTTTTTACAAGTATGACGGTAGCAATGGTAAAAACTCCAATAACAACCTTACAAATAAAACTAATTGCAAAAACACCAATTTTTTACAAAATCAAACAAATATTAATACAGGCACTAATAACAACAAACCCGACATTATAAACAACAAAAGCAGCAAACAGTTGCAAGACATAGTAAAATTAGATATAAAAAACTCCAATAACAACCTTACAAATAACAAAACAGTTATAAGTCAAAAATATGCTAAACTTAGCTTGGACGCAAAAAGGAAAATAAAAACTAACCTAATTAATAAATTAATGTCACAAATAGGCCCCAACTTAGATGGGAAGTTGAAACAGAAAAATACCAATATAAACGATAGCGTAAACAAAGATGGCGATAATTACGATAACAAACATAGCGAACATAATTACAATGCGTCATCATGGTTTAACAAGTATATTAAAACTAATGGTAAAAACTACGTTTCTAATTCGTTTGGTTTAGAAAAACGATCCGAGTCTGTGGAGCAAAAAACAGGCACAGTGGAAAAAGAAAAAAACACTGAAGTAAATGGAGAGCTATTTTGGGAAGAATAAACTTATTTCCGTTATTTCTTTTTAGCAATAGAGTGTAAAAATTATAAGATAGTGTAATTATGTGCTATATACTTACATAAGTAATAATAACACTTTTTTACGTTAGTTGGTGCATTTGCACTATTTATAACAACTTAATAATATATTTTGTTACCACTATACACACTGATATTAATTTACCGTTCAACCTAATATCGTCTAGCAAGTAAAAACAATTAATTGTCTAGGTTGTGCAATTTAAACACCTCGTTAATGCTACTTTTTAAAATGTCGCAACATTTATTAAGTAATTTACGTTTAATGTTAATCGGTGGACAAAGATAAACAACGCTACCTAATTTTCTGATAAAAAGACCATTACCTAAGCACAGTTTTGCAACATGTTCTGCAATTTTATAAGAAAATAAAATAGTCGAGCTATTGAGCTTATTGCCATTTTTAATTGTGTTTTTAGCATTACATGGTAACATAGCAGATGCGGTAGAGACGTTAGCAAAATCTATCATCATTATCATACCACAATGATTTGTTGATAAATTAGTAAACTCTTTTTTTATTTCAAATGCAAAAGATTCCATTTTTTCACACAAAGGTCTAATGTCTTTTTGCTCGTCAATTTGCTTATAAAGGTTTATTGCCGCAATGGCAAGATTTGCTAAAATTGGGTTGCCCGAAAAAGTATGTCCATAATAAAAGGTATTACCGTTACGAAAGGAGTTATAAATTTCCTCTGTTGCAACAACCGCACTCATTGGCAAATAACCGCCCGTTATAGCTTTTCCAAGTATTATTATATCTGGTTTAATATTGGCAACTTGAAAGGCAAACATTTTTCCAGTCCTATAAAAACCTGTTGCAATTTCGTCTAATATTAGAAGTATACCGTACTTTTGGCAAATTTTCTCTAGTTTTTGTAGGTATTTTGGGCTGTATATTTGCATACCAGCAGCGCCCTGAAACAATGGCTCCACTATCACCCCAATAATTTCTTCATGTTTTTCTAATATAACCCTCTCCATATTATCAAAGCACTCGGCATTGCAATTTTTAATTGTTTTACCAAATGGGCAATTGTTGCAATTTGGTGACTTTGCGCAAATCGACCTCTGAAAAGTCCCATTAATTTCTTTGTGAAATTCTTCCTGATACCCAACAGAGATACAGCCTAAAGTGTCACCATGGTAATCACCATCAAGGCTAACAAAGTATTTTCTTGTCACTTGTGATGTATTTTTTGATGACTCTAAATTAGAAAAATACTGTCTAGCCATTCTTAAAGCGCACTCAACAGCAGACGAACCGTCTGAACAGAAAAATGAACGAGACAACCCACTGCCAACAATGGACGCAATTTCGCTGGATAAAATGGCAACTCTATCGTTAGAGGCGTTACCCGTAATTGTTTGCTGTAAATTGTTAACTTGCGATTTTATTGCATTAATAAGCTTTTTGTTGCTATGACCTAAATTTACACACCACCACGAAGAAATACCGTCAATATAAGATTTACCATTTACATCGTAAAGATACGAACCTTTACCCTTAACAAAAATAGGAAATTCGCCAACCTCAATATTGCTTATATCGCTATATGGATGCCAAAAATGGTTTAGATCCATTTGCAAAAGGTTGTTTGATAGCTTTTTTTTACTAACCATAAGCTTATTGTCTAATCAATTTTCTAAACCGCCTTAAATTACTATTAAAGCTATGTTATGTTAATTCTTACAAGAGTAATTTTTTCTTAAAGTCAATGTAGTTTGCACGAGATTAGGGTAAAAATGTTACAGTTATTGCAGTAAATAATATTTTTTATCAATCAAATTGACAGTTAAAAAACAGATTATAGAGTTTTATTTGTTGTTATAGTTTAATTATATTGTTGCGTAAAAGCGTTTGCATTATTAAACTTAACTAGCTTTTTTTTATTTATAATAGGGGTTATGTACTCTAATGGGCTTTCTAAAAGGCTCGACAGGTTGTTCAGGTCTGTTGACCCAAAGGACAGTATTAGGTCTCGCAGTGGAAATGGTAAAACATTACAAGAGAGAGATACTGTTGCACAAATAAGAAGAAAAGCAACAGATATCGTTTTTAACATGTTTGAGAAAGGTGTTTTTACGCAGGAAATAAAAGAGTATTTTTTAACAAGTTTAAACCAAACCAACAGACCTGTTAAAACCTTTTTAAGAAAAAATTAACCTTATTAAATAAATATTCCGCTTTGTTATAGTTGATACGTTTTAAAGGTTTAACAAGTCTTAACTCTGCTTTTACTTGCATTTTGTTTATTTTTAGTTTGTATTAAAAGTGTAACATTTTAAGCAGAAGTTTGTCAATGTCTGGTAAGTCTATAATTGAAGCAATTAAAAGCGCAATGTCCAATTCAATTAGGACCGTAGAGAGGGATATGGTTGAGTCTAACCAATTACAGAATACTGTTAACGATAAAAATTGGCATTTCTCAACCTCTGCATACAGGGCAAGTTACAAACGTTTAAAAAGGGGACTAAAAGATGTTTGTTCAATTAGTAATTTTGTTGTTCCAGAATACAGCCAAGTATTAAAAAATAGAAGAAATATAATGTTACATTATACAAAAATATTACCAGGTTGCAATGTGTTACTAAATAACGAAGCTGCACAAGATAGCAAAGATCAAAAAAAAGTTCAAAATAATGACAACCAAAAAGACAACACCGATGCCAATTGTAACCTTAACAATAAACACACTGATGATGTAAATATTTCCGAAAACAAGACAAATAACTATAGGGACGATAATTACGAACAAGAAGAACCCCAAATTGACAAAATTTTTATATACAAAGATTTACAAGACGAAACAGCGATAATAATTAATCCATTGTCAAGCATTGGACTTATGGCAAGAGGTATGCAATTTTTATCATCCAGTATTTGCATTGTATCTAAAAATGACAGCAATACAAAAATTATAGAAAGCGCCGTTGTTTACGATTTTGCCACCTCCTGTTTTTACACTGCTACACATGGTAGAGGTGCGTATTTAAATTTTGGTTACAACATAAAAGCAATACCGTCCAGTAATTCTAATATAAAATTAGCAACCGTATTTGGTTTTATCTCACCAACTGTATACGAGCTAGGTAACGACAGTGAGATAGCGGCAGGTAGAAAAGATATTATTACAAAAATTGCAAAGTTGTCTATTATGTCTTTTAATTATATTTCCCTACCAAATATAGAGCTTGGCATAGTATATGTTGCGTCTGGAAAATGTGATCTATTTTGTTACTCGGGCAATATAGACATTGGTTTATTTCGCTGTGCGGCAAAAATTGCAGAAGAGGCTGGCGCTGTTATGTTAAACTCTAGCGGGTCTATAATTCACACAGACGACTTAGCGTTAGAAAGACTAGGTTTTTTTGTAGTTAGCAAAAGTATGGTAAATTTTATTTCAGATTTTCTATTAAAAAAATAGCTTGCATTATTACTATGTAAGTTGGTTACATTAAAATGGTGACAACAAAATATACGGTAAAATATCTAATAAACGCACAAAGCAAAGTTGCATTATAAAATTCACAGCAAATAACGTTATATGTTGTGTAAATATTACAAAATAACAAGGTTATAATAAGATATAGAAGGTTTTACAATTGCTAGGTTTAACGTTTTAAACAACAATCACAGTTACCGTTATAATAATTGCAAGTCTCTATATGGGGATTTAATAAGATTAGTTTATTATTTACTGTAACAAACTGTAATATTGTAACAATACAACATCACAACATCATAACAAACATAACATTACAATATCACAACAAACCGTAATATTATCATACATACACAATATCTATTTAGTTAAGTTAACAACTTTATGATATCAGAAACATAAATAAAGGTATGCTATTTATGCGGTTGGTTATTGTGTTAACTAATTAACATTGTATGGTAACTATAAATACATTGTTATGTGATAAACCTTGACAATAAACTATCCCTAAATACAATTTTTGTGCGGAGTGGAGCAGTGGTAGCTCGCTGGGCTCATAACCCAGAGGTCGACGGTTCGAATCTCGTCCTCCGCAACCAAATTTACATTATATTTATTATTTTTGCAAATCGTTATACACAACGTAGTGCTTGCTGTGTGCGTTTTTTAACAACTAAAAATTGTCAACTAAAAAACCGCTAAAAATAAATATGTTTATTAATAACGTAGTTACATAAGAACGTTATTAATTTGTTTAGATTGTTAACATATTTAACATTTAACTTACACCGTTTACCGTCGTTACGCAAAGTTATATTGACACACTCACCTTTTAAAAGGTTACATTGCTGCACGTGTTACCTCGCGTGGTTACACACCGTATGCTGTGCAACATATTGCACGTGTTATTGGTTACTGGGGTTATGTGGTATTAGTTGTTATATGAGACAAAAGACACATATATATGGTACGTAAGCATATAAAAAAATATATAAAACACATGTTACCGTGCGTTACCTCGCGTGTCACTGCATGTATTACATGTTACGTGCGTAATTACTGCGTGTTATTGGTCACCGCATGTATTGTTATATAAAACAAGAGACACATATGACGCACATATTTGCAAATATAAAAATATTGCAACTAACCATATTATCGTTTTAGTCTTTTTTTGCCAACTAAAACGTAACTAATAGAATTTCCAATTGCATACGATAAAGCATCTATATATTCACTGTCAACCAATAACGCCTCGTCTATTTCACTTGTAATATAGCCGATCTCGATAAGTGCACCAGGGTAATGCGATTTTGCAAGAGTGTATAAATCTTGCAAAGGAAAAGGTTTACTATCTGTATGTATGTAGTTTCTTGCAAGAGAATCTCGTAAATTAAGGGCAAATTCTTTAGATTTATCATATATTAAATTATCACCTCCGTTATTAACACCGCCACTCGTGCTATGTGTGCTATATTTTGCTTTTAAATCGTACAAGCCATTTATAGGTACAATATGTAACGACGGTCCATAAATAGAAGAATCGCTGGAATGGTTTGACCGTATAGACAGAACTAATTTAGGTTTATATTTTTGTATTATATTAACTCTTTCTTCGTCACCAACAAAGTCGTCATTGTTCCTTGTCATATGCACAACAAAACCTAAATCAGACAGCTTTTGTTTTACTTTTTTAGCAACAATAAGGTTAATGTTTTTTTCAATTAAACCATTTGGAGATATCATTCCATTATCAACACCTCCATGGCCAGGGTCTATAATTATAGTATTTGTAGCTGATATTCTCTTTACGGCTGGATCGTAATTTAAGAATTCAATAACTTGGTCAACTAAACTAAACGACTTGTCTTGCTCAGATTTAATTTTTGCAAACGTAGATATAGCAACTTTTTTTACCCCACTAGTAACTACATTTTTAACATTACTCCAGTCAATTTGTGTAGTTTCTTTACTACTCCATTTAGCTTTGCCTGCATAATGCGCGTTATCACCGCTATTAAAGTGATTTTTCCCATATTGGGCAATATCGTTGATCTTGTTGATTTCTAGCTTTATACTTGCAAGTTGTTGTAAGTTCTTAATCACACTTAAATATTTATTTTCTCCAGCGGGTTTTTTATATTTAACTATCTCCCTTGTTGTGTTTTTGTTAGAATTACTTAATACAATATCTAAAGTTTTACCGCTATTAACAGATTTTTCATTATAGCTATTACTGTTTTTATTGCTATTTTTAAAATCAACATTGTGTTTTTCATTCACAACAAGTAGCATTTTTGAGCTAAAATTATCTTTATAAGAAAAAGGCTTTTTAGTAGGAAGACTTGCTATGATATCTATTTTGTTATAATTTAATTTATCGTTATCGTTATTTTTGCAATCATTATCTAGGTTGTTAGTTTTAGCTTGGTTGTTGTTAGTTTTAACAATTAGTAAAAAGTTTTTTTGTTGCCCTTGTTCTTGTTTTTTATTTACGCTACTTATCTCGTTATTGTTTAGATTTTCATCGTTGCAAGGTTTTATAATTTTTAAACGCTCTACACTATGTAATAGTTCTGCTTGCAAACCCGATCGTTCTTTTGAATAAGGCGCGCTAACATAACCATCTAAGCACATTCTCTGCGCATGGGGTTGGTTTTTCTTTTCCGTCTTTACTGTGTGTGAATGTAATTTTGTACCAAATGTACGTTCGTTATTTATAGCTCGACTATCAATTATAACCAGTTTGTTAATATTACCATTACCATTGTTGGATGTTGTATCTTTTTTTATATTATCATTATTGGCAAAGCTACTGTTATTTTTTAACAGCAATTCTTTATCGTTAATTTGTAAGTCAGATTTTAATATCCTTACCTGTATTCGTTCACTGCGATCGGTGTGATATTTTAAATCAGACCACCTATTTTTAGGTTTTAATGTAATACTGTAAGTGCCAGTGATGTCTGTTTTGGACAACAAAATACTGCAACTTTTTGGAAATAACGGACAATTGTTTCGCATTGTAACGGGGCGCGTAATGCTGTACTGCTGGCTTCTTTTAGCTTTTTCGTCCAAAAAAACTATTGTTAAATTTGCATTGTTTACATTAACAGATGGCACCCAAGGGTTGCCACCAATAGAACCAGATACAACAAAGCGTTCTGCTTTGTCTGTGTCAAGAGAGCAAAAAACCTCTATAATTCTATGGTTGCGTATTATGTTGTTACTTATTCTTTTTTCGGCAGCCCAAGTAAGGTTATAATGAAAAAGCGCTATGCAAAAACAAAACGCAAAAACAAAACTTTTTTTATTTATAATGTAAACTTGCATTCTAGTTTTTAATAATATGTCTAAAACTAGTTGTTTTTTGCTTTATCTGGTAATATATAATCAAATAGATTGCAATCTTATTCAAATATATATTATGCTTTTATACTTAATTTAAACATAAAGCATAAAGTAAGTAATTTAAAAACCAACCTAACACTATAACAGTATGACAAAAAAAGATTATTATACTACATTGAATGTTTCCAAAAATGCGTCACAAGACGAAATAAAAAGTGCATTCAGGGAAATGGCAAAAAAACATCATCCAGATAGAAACCTAAAAAACAAGGAAGAAGCAGAGATAAGGTTTAAAGAGATAGGGGAAGCGTATAGCGTTCTTGGTACACCAGAAAAAAAACGTCAATACGACGCAGGTGGTTCGTCATCAAGTAGACACAACAGCGGCGGTGGCTTTTCTGGTGGTGGAGGTTTTGATAATGTGAATTTTAGCGACATATTTAGTGGCTTTGAAGATATGTTTGGCACTTCCGCCAGTCGTGGCTCAACAAGAAACGTTAGCAGAAGTGGTGACGATTTAAGATATGTGTCGCAAATTACGCTAAAAGATGCTTTTTACGGTAAAGAAGAGTCTATTACTTTTACATCATTGGTAAAATGCAATGGCTGCAACGGTACCGGTTCTAAAGATAGTAAAATGACAGAATGTAACAACTGTACAGGTCGTGGTGTTGTAAGGTCACAAAAGGGCTTTTTTATTATGGAAGAAACTTGTCAAAAATGTGAAGGAACCGGCAGAATTCCTTCTGCACCATGTAAAAAATGTAATGGCGATGGGCGTGTTAGAGACAAAAAAACAATTACCTTTGATATACCAGTTGGAATACAAAGCGATATGAAAATTAGATTATCTAATAAGGGTGCAGCAGGTAAAAATGGGGGTGTAAATGGTGACTTATATATTGAAATTAAAGTTGATAAACACGAATTTTTAGAAAGGTCTGGTGATGAATTAGTTTGCCATGTACCGGTAAAATTACACCTATTAGCTGTTGGTGGTAAGGTTTATATACCAAACATAGACGAAGAAGACGTAGAGCTAGAAATACCAGCTGGAACACACTCTAATGATATATTTAAAATAAAAGGCAAAGGTATGCATTTGTTAAACTCAAAAAGCAAAAGGGGCAATTTGGTTGTTATAGTCGATGCGCTAACGCCAATTAATTTAACAAAAGAGCAAAAAAAATATGTATCTGAGATGGAAAACATGTTCTCTGATAAAAATTATAAGTATAAAAATTCCTTAATAAAAAAAATAAAGTCCTTTATAAAATCTACTTAGCAGTATTTAGCGGAAACGCAATTTAGCAAACCATTACGCACTTAACGTGTTTACTATTTGCTAAATTGCGACACTTTAACACAAAACAAGTGCGGGTTAATACAACACATAGGCGCGGGGTTGGGTTTTTTTGTGCATCAATAAAACCATATAACTTCTACGCAGTACAGTTAAAAGGACGTAGTTAAAAATATAAGTTAAAATTGCAAACAAACAGCGTTATAATGTAAGGTATGCCTATATATTTGTAATTAACACCACTGTAATTACAGCTAGCTAGACCTGTAACAATGCACACAATTATGTTTACCGTGCTTGTCTAATCGTTAGCTCTTAATAAGTCCAATAGTCCGTCTAAAACAAACTGTGCAGCAACGTCATCTAGTCTTTTTTTACCTTTTTTTAATTTAGTCCTAGTGTTATTCGCTTTGCTTTTAACATTTTTAAAATGTAACATATTAAAAGCGCCAGTGGTGGACATTCTTTCATCCCAAAGCAGTACGGGTATTTTTAAAGTGTTAATAATTTCCACACCAACAATTATTATATCACGTGTAATAGTGTGAACACCTTGAAAATCTAACGTTATTGGCAACCCAATAACAATACCTTTTAACAGGTAGTCTTTGTTAATTAATTGTATTTTAGAAATTAACCGGTCAGGCGACACAATACCAAATGTTGTTGCAACTGTAAGTTCTGGGTTAGAAATTGCTAGACCACAATACTTACTACCCCAATCTATACATACAATACAACCATTTTTGCCCTGTAAAATAGAGCTAAATTCTTTAATATTTTGCCAATATAGCATTAAATAAAATTTATAAAACTACAAACTATAAACTTACTATAGCTAAAAAATGCTAAAACATAAAATAATAATACAGGCGTAACAAGTGTAAACTTGCCTAAAATTTACCCAATCTTGCACAATAAACAATATTAAATAGCATAATTACAGATAACTATTTAGTAATCGATCGGGCCGTTGATTTTTTTTATTAAATTTTTGCTATTTCTATTTTTACCATTAGCAACGCAAGTTACATCCCCATTTACAAGAGATTGATAAAGACAAATTAACGCCTCATTTTCGTTTCTCGCAAAATAAGTTCCAAGCCATTTACCGCCTTTCATAGTTGTGTAAAGCTCTGTAAGCGAATTCCCTAAAACGCCCATATAAAACATAATAGCGATTCGCCCAATATAACCAACTGTACTTAAGGACCCTGACGATGTAGAATTAATGAGTGCAATAGACAATTTATCGCCAAAAAAAGATACAACAAACAGAATAACCGCCAAAAGATACCTTTTTTTTAACAAAACATACAAAGTGTTAATATAAAAAAATGAGTATTTCCAACTAAAACCATGTTTGACACATACTAAATCTATCAATGCAAACGAATCGGGGACATCTTTATTATCAATAGTTTTAATAAATTTATCCGCATCCTCTTTATTTCGGGAATATATATTATAAAAATGCATTTACAAAAGGTATAATTGTTAATCAACAAATAACGCATAAAGCGTATAAACGTAAGTAAGTACTAAATAAACAAAACCCAGTACAACTAAAAATATATTTTAAAAACTTTTATTTGCAATAATAAGGTAAAAACAACTAACAAATACTAGCTTGATGTCGACATTATTGAGTTTATTAGATAGACAACAATAAATAAAACGCAGTAAACTAAAAATATAACGCAATGTGCGAAAGATATATATTAAATTAACAAAACAAATGAACAAACATAAACAACAATATAAAACGGCAAATAATGCAATATTTAAAACCCTAATAAGGTATAATAAGGTATTTGTTTCTACGTTTATTACAGTAGCTATTATGTTGTTGTTTACGCTGGTTATTTATTTTTATTTTCTTGCGTTTAGCAAAAATGAGCTGAGGTGCATTTCTATGCAATGTATTCTAAATAACGTAAATAATATACATTTGTTAACTGGTAAATTAAGTTTTACTTTAATAAAATTTTGCGTTTGTTGTGTTTTTATATCGTTTTTAGCAGATTTAACATTAAAGGTGCGCATTATTTTGCACGACTACATAGACAACAAGCGACTGTTAAAGACGCTGCTTGCGTTGTTGTTTGTCTGTGCAACCATAATAGCTGTTGCAGTTATCGCAATTAGTGTTAAAGTGTAATTTTTATGGTACTGTAATTATTGCGGTAACGTTGGTGCCTTTGTTTGGCCTAGCATTACCATATCTACCAAGTTATTTTTAGTTGTATTACTAAATTTAAGCGGTGTCTAAGTCTGGCATTAAGGCATTATTTACACATAATTAAAGGTTGTTAACCTGTAATATATTATGAACAAACAAAACAAAACGTACAAGTTAAAAATGTTTAATTCTTTATCTGGTAAGGTAGAGGTATTTAAGTTAAACGAAAAAGAAGACAAAATATCAATGTATGTATGCGGGCCAACGGTTTACAGTGAGCCACATATTGGTAACATAAGAAGTATCGCTGTTTACGATTTAATATACAGGGTTATACGGCACGTGTATGGTGATAAAAAAATAGTTTACGTCCGTAATGTAACAGATGTTGACGATAAAATAATTAAAATAGCAAAAGATAACAATTTATTACCAAGTGACATCGCAAAACTTGCTTATGGGCAATTTAAAAAAAGTTGCGAATACATACACACGTTAGAGCCAACGCACGAGCCAAAAGCAACGGAATATATAAAAAAAATGACAGACTATATATTAAAAATGTTAGATCTAAAAATAGCGTACAAAAAAGACGGCAATGTTATGTTTGGTATCGACAAATACAACCAATTTATTAAGGTGGCAAATGCTAAAAACCCTAACAAACAAATGTCGCTATATGGTGAATTATCCGGTAGGGTCGACAAAAGTTCAACAAATGTTCATGTTAGAGATATATCTAAAACCGAAAAGGCGGATGAGAGAGATTTTGTTTTGTGGAAACCAGAAGTAAAGCCAGAGACAAACTTTGCAAGCAAAAAAACAACAGACAACAAAAGGGACAGACTTAACAATACAATACAGCATAGTAACAATAGCCAAGTCAGCAACGAATGGGGATGGAACGAAGGTCTTGGCTACGGTAGACCGGGTTGGCACACAGAATGTGTTGCGATGAGTAACGAATACTTTAGCAATGGAGTTGATATTCACGGTGGCGGTGTTGATTTAAAATTCCCACATCACGAAAACGAACTCGCACAAGTCCAGTGTTTAAATGTAAATAGGCAATTTGTACGGTATTGGGTACATAATGGCGCTCTGCTTATTTGTGGTAAAAAAATGAGCAAGTCACAAGGAAACGTTATTACAGTAGAGCAGTTAAGAAAAGTAGGGTTTACAGGCTCTACTTTAAAATATTTTCTTTTATCATCGTGTTACAGAAGCCCTTTAAACGTTAGCGTGGATGGTTTGTTAAGTTGTTACGGAGTTGTAAAAAGAATGGTAACCGCAATGGGAGAGTTGGATATGCAAAAAATTAATAAACATGACGATTTTAAATTAATCGAAGAGGAAGATGTTAAATATTTGTTAAACGACTTTAATTCGCCAAAATATCTTGCCAATATGTGTATATCCCTTCAAGAGGCAGAAAAAGCACTAAGCACAGTAAACCATCTTAAAGAAGAAACAAGTAAACCACTATATAAATTATTTCAAATGGGTTGTCTTATAGGGTTATGGACTAAAAACTCGTTAAAAGACGACTTAACGTTGTTATTGTCTGCAAAATTAACACTAGATAACAAAAAAATACTACAAAATAAAAAGATAGAAGATATAAAAATTGACAACGTTACCATAAGTAAATGCGATAAACACAACAGTATTACAAATGATGTTGTAAAAATGGTAATCCGTAGAACCTTTAAAAGAGAAGAGGGTAACTTTGCCGATGCAGATAAAATAAGGCACGAAATAGAAGAAAAAGGGTTTTCAGTTATAGATCAGATTGATAAAAAAAGACAAATTAGTGTAACAATAATTAGCACGATGGTCACATATAATATTGCTTACGACAAAGGCATAACCGCCGTAGAAGACAAGGTACGCGTTGGCGATTTTGTAATTATAAAGATAGGGACAAAAATAGGTAAAAATACCGTTATTGGAGATTATGCAAAAGTTGGTTGCTTTGTAAACATAGGGGAGGGAGTAAAAGTTGGTAAAAATGTCACTATTGGGTCATTTGCAAATATAAAAGATAACCAAGTTATAAAAAACAATACAGTAATACCAGAATTTTATTCTTTTTAGCTACGTAAGCGTCTAACGCCTTTAACGCTATTTTTAACCATAAACCAAATTACAAAAAACACAGTACTACAAATATAGTTTTAACTACGTGAGTTGCTAATGTGTTTATTAACACTATTTTTAACCTCCTCCCTATTACAGTTAAAACTTAATATTTAAACTTAAGCAACACCTAGTCTATAAACCTTTCTTAATAATTAATCTTAACTTTTAAAACCTAAACTATAATTACAAATTACATAGTTTGTTTGTTATGATTACAAGTTGTAAGCATTAGCTATAGTAATGTAGTAACACCAAGTTATAATAGCAAATTGTAAACTAATCTATAAACTAATCTATCACACCATAACACAGTATAATACAAACAAAATACAGTAATTATAAACTTAAAACACAATACCACACTAAAACACAATACAATATAGTAATTACAAACCCAAAACAAACACAGCGTAACCACAGCATAACAAAAGTTAAGTATAAAACAGTATATAATACCTAACAAATACTTAACGTATAAAACTTTTTCCTTAATAATCCCTTAAGGTTTCAGCCGGTATGCTTCTTGCAGCTTTTAACGCTGGTATAGTAGAAGAAACTAATATTGCTAAAAAAGATCCAACAGAAATAAACAAAATATTATCAAACCTTACATCTGAAGGCAAGTTGCTTAAAAAATACACAGCAGGATTAAACAAGCTAAAACCAAATCGCGACTCAAGTAAAGATACAATATTTTGTATATTAAGAGACAAACTTATCCC
>JAERRN010000002.1 GCA_016735445.1 Rickettsiales bacterium
AGTAAAATTTAAGCATTTATATATTTAAGTGGCCCTTATTGGTTGTGTTATTTATTTACAACAGTTAGGTGTATCTGTTATAAATATTGCAACTTACAAAGGAATAGCCTATAAATGTTGCTTACTAAAAAGTTTAGTGTTTATTTTATTTAAATAGTTTAAATAATAACTTTTTGCTTTTTATAAAAAATATAAAAATAGTCTGTTAAATATTAATCGGTTTTAGTTGATTTTCATTGTATGTCTGACAAGTTAAACAAACGCTTGGATTCTAATCCTAATGGGGAACAGCAATATAGCGCTGATTCTATTAAAGTATTAAAAGGCTTAGACGCTGTACGTAAAAGACCTGGCATGTATATTGGCAATACCGATGACGGCACTGGTTTGCACCACATGATATATGAAGTTTTAGACAACGCTATTGATGAGTCTTTAGCGGGTCACTGTGACTTAGTGGAGGTTACTATAAACAAAGATGGCTCTGTGTCTGTTTCAGATAACGGTCGTGGCATACCTGTTGATATACATTCTGAGGGAGTTTCTGCTGCGGAGGTTATTATGACACAGTTGCATGCTGGTGGTAAATTTGATCATAACTCTTATAAGGTGTCTGGTGGCTTGCATGGTGTTGGTATTTCGGTTGTTAATGCTTTGTCCAATAAGTTAGAGCTTACAATTTGGCGAGGTGGGAAGGAGCATTATGTAGAATTTAAACGCGGCGTTGCAACAGAACCTTTACATGTAGTTGGCGATGCTGATGGTAAAAAAGGTACAAAAATCACCTTTTACCCTTCCTTAGAAACATTTAAAGATATTACTTTTGATTTTTTAATCTTACAACAGAGGGTTAGAGAGTTGGCGTTTTTAAATTCGGGCGTAAAAATTGTTGTTAGCGACGAAAGGCTAGATCCTAAACAGTCTAAAGTTTTTTTCTATGAAGGTGGATTGGTGGAATTTGTTAGGTATCTTAATGTTGGTAAAAACATATTACATGCTGACCCGCTATTTGTTAGTGTAGAAGATTCTGATGTTATTGTTGAAGCTGCTTTACAATGGAATGATTCTTATCACGAAAACACACTTTGCTTTACAAACAATATACCGCAAAAAGATGGCGGTACTCATTTAATGGGTTTTAGAAGTGCCTTAACTAGGGTGATTACTCAAGTTGTTACCAATGCTAGTAAAAAAGATAAAGTTCAGATTGTTGGCGATGACGCAAGAGAGGGTTTGGTAGCTGTTATTTCCGTTAAGGTTCCAGATCCAAAGTTTTCCTCACAAACAAAAGAGAAACTTGTTTCTTCTGAAGTGCGTGTTGTTGTCGAAAGGGTAGTAAGTGACCGTTTGCAAGATTGGTTTGAAAGAAACCCACATATTGTAAAAGTAATTATTGACAAAGTTAATGAAGCAGCTAGAGCGAGAGAAGCGGCTAAAAAGGCACGTGATATAACTAGGAGAAAAGGTGTTTTAGACACTTTATCTTTACCTGGTAAATTAAGCGACTGCCAATCTACAGATCCAACAATTTCCGAGCTTTTTTTGGTTGAGGGTGATTCTGCTGGTGGTACCGCAAAACAAGGTCGCGATCGTGCGTTACAGGCAATATTGCCATTGCGGGGTAAAATTTTAAATGTAGAAAAAGTTAGATTTGACCGAGTATTGGACTCGGAAGCAATTATTACTTTAATATCTGCTCTGGGGACTGGTATAGGTGAGGGTAGATTTGATTTAAATAAATTGCGGTATCATAAAGTTATTATTATGACAGATGCTGATATAGATGGTTTACATATTCGTACTTTGTTATTTACTTTCTTTTATAGGTACATGAGACCATTAATTGAAAAAGGTTATCTGTACGTTGCGCAA
Organism: Rickettsiales bacterium; assembly: GCA_016735445.1. GTDB lineage: Bacteria > Pseudomonadota > Alphaproteobacteria > Rickettsiales > Deianiraeaceae > JAERRN01. The sequence continues at coordinate 1,873 of JAERRN010000002.1, forward strand.
CCACCATTATACAAGGTTAAGGTTGGCAATAGTGAGTCTTATCTAAGGGATGATACCGAATTACAGAGTTATATTGTCTCAAGGTTTGTGAGCGATTTTTGTATTGAAATGAGTGACGGAGTGAGGATAGCTGGTAACGATTTATACGATATTGCGCATAAGTCTTTAGAGTTAAATAAAATTATTTCTAATTTAACTCTCGATATACCTAGATCTGTCTTGGAATCGGCTATTTTAACAAAAGTAACTCCAGATTCTTTGTCATCGTACGATTCTGCGAATGAACAGGCCAAGAAGGTGTTGGATGTTCTTAATTTTATTTCCGATGCTGATATTGTAGGAAATAGGGCGCCGTGGTCCTGTTCCGTTAATGAAGTTGAGAAAGTAATTATAGAATCATCTACTTCTTTAAGTGATTTAGACAGTAGCGAGTGTAATGGTGATTTATTTTCTACAGAAGATAATAGCGCTTCTATAGAAAATGCTATTTCGGATGATTTAGCAACGAAATGCGATGAAGGAGTAAGTTACGAAATGGTTTTTTCTAGAACAATAAGAGGCGTGGAGCAGAGAAACGTTATTAACAAAGCAATATCTAGTCTATCAGATTTTATTCGTGCGTCAAGATTGAGCGATTTAGATGCGATAAAGGATATTCTTAGGTCTAACGCAAAAGTTGTTAGCAGTACATCTTCTGTTAGTGTGTCTAATGTTAAAAATTTAGCGGAAGTAATTGATTCTGCTGGTAAGAATCGTTTAATAATAAAAAGATTTAAAGGTTTGGGCGAAATGAACTCCAACCAGCTTTGGGAAACAACATTAGATCAATCCGCTAGAACTATTTTAAGAGTAAAAATTTCCGATACTGAGTCGGCTAACCAGTTGTTCTCTAAATTGATGGGTGACGATGTTGAGCCAAGGAAAGAATTTATTATCGATAACGCTTTAAAGGTTAAAGAAATTGACGTTTAATTCGCACTGTTTGAGTTGATTTGTGTTTTTCTTTTTAACGATTAATCTATACATTGACGTTGCAGAGGTAGGTTATTGTAACAATGTCACACAATGGTTACAATGTCACAAATAAATACCTTAAATAGTTACCTTGTTACATTAATCTGTATATTGATACTGTTTGGTTAGGTTATTGTAATCACCTAAATAGTAACTCTATAAACCTTAAACAGTAACCAGATGACAAATGTTATTTTATAGATTTATAGCTTACTTACGCACGATAACTAGCTAGTGCGATGACGGAATATGCTTTTCTGGCAATAACTGACAAATGTAGTTATTATGCGGATTAAATAAATTTACTCAGTAACAAACTTAACACACTTAATGCACTTAATGCACTTTTAAACATTGTATGTTATTTTATTATACTAAGTGAAATGTTTTAAAAAAATTTTCTATTTTTCCATTTACCGTTTTGAGTTTACGTTTTTTTTGGATTGAAATATTTATTTTTCCATTTTTCCAATTACAACCAGCGTCTATACTCATATCTCTGTATTGTAAGTCTTCTCTGTTTAAAATAAGCTTTAAGGCTAGATCGGAAGGAATTATTATTATGTCTGCTTCGTTTTTGTCTAACTTGTTAACAATGCTATGATATGATTGACATACTTCAATAATTCCAACAGAGCCTATTTCTTGGGATATATCTAGTATATTGTTTCTACATTTAGACTTTATAAGAACTAGTATACGTTTATCGTTGTTTGTTCCAATGTTAATTATGTTTGATGTTTTTTTCCATATTGCAAAATCTCCTTTAGATATGGCACACAATATAAAAGACATGTCTTTGTTTTGCGTTATCATATTTTTAAAAGACTCTAAATTGTCTTGATTACCGGCAAACCCTTTTGTGTTAGCGATGGTCATTCTGTAGTCTTTTTGTTTTACATCTACATTACTGGTAACAATATCTAAGAATGATTCTTGTTCTGTTTTTTCTGCAAAAGAAGCGTTATTATGGCTAACTAATAAAAACGCAACAACTACATGGTATAATATTGTGGACGCAAAACTAAAATGAATATTTTTATATAGCAAAATAATAATAATTGATATTTCTAACAAGAATGAATACATTTTATTCTAAAACTCTTAAGCTAAAAGTCAACGTGGCTTTTATTACGTTAATTTAACATATAACTGTTTTGTGATAGAGGTTTATAAATTTTTAAATTGGCATCCCGTTGAGAAAGCTTTGGAGTTTATTTGTAAAGGTTCTAATAAAAATTTAGATTCCAACTTTTCTGTTAATTTTGATCGGTTGAAGATTTGTTTTTTTGAACGATTACGTATAAGATATTTTGGCAAAGGTTTACATGGTCTGTATGGTAATTGTTGTCCAAATAAAGATAACGATAACAACTTTGATTGCTCTTTAATGATTAACTATAACAAAAAGCAAATAGAAAGCGTTTTGTTTAAGACGATGGCAAGCTTGGCGGATAAAAACCTATTAATTAATTTTGACGCACAAGAGGTTGCTGATGCAATATGGGCTGTGCAATTATTGTTTTTACATAAGGTTGAAGTTAAAAATATAAATTTGGGAGTAGAGTACTTTCAGTCGAGAAGTAAAAATATTTTAGGCTTAATATTGGAAAGTAAAAGTGTTTTGGATGCGTGGAATAATAACGTTTCTCTTCTAAAGAAGAAGATAGATTACGCAATGGGTGGCACAACAAACACGGCTACATCTAAACAGGTAAATAGTCAATTGGGTAACTGTGATGATGAAATGGTTTTCATGTGCTATACTCAGTTAGATTTTTTTCACCTTATGGCTGTACTTAAACAGATTAATATTACTCGAGCAAAAGTTTGTTTTTTTTCTGGCGTAGATAAATATCTTTTTTCTAGCAAATATGAGTGCGTTGGTAAGGAATCTAAGGATAATCTTTCTTTTGACTTTCTAGATAGTAAAGCTGCTTATACCGTAAGTGATACTACTGTAAAAAACTTATTTTGTAATTTGGATTGTGAGCTTAAAAATACTATTTGTAATTGTTGTCCAAAAAGCATTGTGAACGATACAGAGGTGCGTTTTATTGATTTTACTGGTTTAAAAACTGGTTACACTAAAAGCTCTAGTTGCGCCGATCTCTCTTTTAAAACTAATGGCAATATAGCCAATATGGTTAATATAAATAACGCAATAACCGCAAAAACAGTTTTTGTTACCAAGCAAAATAACTCTATTTCTGCATGTGATTATGTTTGTCGAACTATATCATGTTTGTTTACAGACAAATCTGTAAATTGTACTTCTACTGTTAAAATGTCCAGTTGTGAAGTTTTTAGTAAAGGCAGTTGTAACGACTTACCTTTAAACTCTGAACCTACTAGCGCTTCTGTTGTTTCTGTAATTTGTAACAATTCTAACACTGTAAGGTTTGTTAATGATTTACTTTGTTTACAAAATGATTTGCCGTACTCGTGTTATTTATTTAATAACACGAGTAAGAATGATGATTCTTTTAAGAATTTAAACTTGTTTAAATTTAAGAGTAAGTTTGTTTTATTTTCGACATTATTTTTACCGCAAGATTGTTTTACTTTTGTTAAGAATTTATGGTCGTTTTGGAAGAAGTTTTGTATTAGCAATCTTAACTCTTTAAACAATAAACAAGAGAAATTTATTGCAGGTTGCAAGTGTGACGACTTATTGTGGCAAGTTGTGTCTAGGGCAGAGAGTTGGCAATGCTTTGATGATGATTTTGTTGTGTACTTAGAAAACTTTATTTCTTTTTATAATCGCCCAACGAGCAAAAATATTTGGCCTATTGATGTTGGTGAAGTTTTTGAAAATGTTTTATCTTATTTTGGTAAAATTAATGAAATTTCTTATATTAAAAATATCCTTTTTTCCCAAGAGGAGTTTGATATGGTTAATAAAATAATTGATAGCAAGGTTGCAATAAACTTTAGGGTAGAGTCGGAGAATAGTTTTTTAGAAATTTGCAATAATATTGTCGATATATTTAAATTTAATAATTTTATTCATTATTGTCAGTTATGTCAGCCAAACGAGTTACCACAACAAGCTGACAGACAGAAAGAAGTAAAAGAAAACAATAGCAGTAAAAGTTCTTATATTACAGATTTTAATAATAGCTTTTTTATCGCTGGTAGTGATTTAATATTTCATCTTTTTAACGAAACTGACATCCCTTATATTTTTGGAACTAATACATTTGAAAAATTTGTTTTAAGTGAGATTTTGGGTGCTGAAGAGTTATTTAAATGGAGCAACTGCGAAAGATTAACTACTTATATTGCAAATGCTAAGACAGTTTGCTTTATATTAGGTAACGGACTTTGCTCTGATGATGGTTCGTGTAATACGCATCGTTTTTTGCGGTATATAGAGTTTGTTAAGAGGAATTTAGGTATTAACATTGAGCTAAAAAACCTAAAATTAGAGGAAGTGGAACTTGTTGACAACGCAAATGTAGAAGAGTTTACAAATTCACATTTTTCTTACAATAAAAAGAAAGAAGATTCGCCATCTAGCGAAATATGCGACGAAATACAATATGGCAGTTCTTTGGCGAATGGCGAAATTATATTACAAGATTGTGGCTGCGTAAATGTGCCTTCTTTAGAGCTATATCCAACATCAATAGCAATGCTGATTGAGAACCCTTTTAGTTTTTACTCTAAGTATATTATGCATCTTAATTGCAAGGATGATGTTATTTCGATGATTTCAAATCCTATTATCAAAAGTGATGATGCGGATTTTGTGTTTGGCAATGCTGTGCATAAAGGTTGTGAAAAAATTGCTTACGCTACACAACGGGATGCCGATGTTGTGATTAGCGATATATGTATTTCGTTAAAGCAAAATTTTTCTTTAGATGTTAGTCATAGTTTTAGGTTAGAAGGTTTTTTACTAGAGGTAAAAGATTTTTTAAAAAAACTACGGAGCGATGGTTATAATTTATTTCCAGAGATTAAAATATCTACAGTGTTGTCTGGTAATATTAAAGTAGCCGCTCGCCCAGACTTAATTGCAGTTAAAGATGGGGCGGCGATTATTCTCGACTACAAAACTGGCAAGACAGGTAGCTCTTTTACTGATGAAGTTAAAGGTAAAAGTGTGCAAATGTCTATTGCCGCTATATGCCTGCTTGACCCAAAGAATTTCTATATTTTTAATACCGATAATATTAGTATTGATGATTTTATATTTTTTACCTTGTTAAGTAATGAAGGCGTTATTACCGCTAATGAAAAAAAATTCTCACGTAGTAAGTATTATAAAACTAAAGAAGATATAACCGCATTTGTTTTGTCGGCTAAAGAAGGATTAACAAATTTATGTAATATATATTTTTCTTGTCACAATACTAAAGTTGCACAAACCAATGGCAGCGTTAACAATAACGGTTGCGAAGATGTAAATGGAAAATGCAAAATTATGTGTCAAAATTGCACTAAGTACATTAAAACACCTTATAATTGGTATAAAAGAGTTAATGATGTTAAAGATATGTTATTATTGCATGATTTTGAAATTATGTAGTTTAAATATATGATTTAAGTTGTGTTGAAACAAAATAAACATACTTAGACATAACTGTTTAATTTGTGCTGTGCTTTTTTAATAACTGTTTTAAATATAATATAGCGTTACTTTTTTACTGTTGTATCTTGATTTTAAACAAAACCTTGTTTATTTGTACAGTAGCGCTAATGGCGCTAATTGGTGCCAATAGTCGCGAATCTGGTCAGGTTTTATTGAAAAAGCAGCCATAGTGGTTGTATTGGCATCTATTGTTGTTCTGCTTTTATTATACATTTACAATAAAATGTCTGCATCAAATTACAAAGCCTTAGCTATTCGTTACCGTCCAAAGGTTTTTAGCGAAATAGTTGGTCATGATGTAATAAAAAAAGTGTTTGTTAATGCAATAAACTTAAATAGGGTTCATCATGCTTTTTTACTAACAGGTACTAGAGGTGTTGGTAAAACAACAATAGCAAGAATTCTAGCGTTAAGCTTAAATTGTTCGAAGTTCGACGCTCCAACCACTAAACCATGTTTAGAGTGTGCAAATTGTAAACAAATAATTGATGGCTCTCATCCGGATGTTGTTGAATTTGACGCGGCAAGCAAGACAGGCGTTGACTCTGTTAGGGAAATAATCGACAGTTCTGCATATGCTCCTATGATGTCTCGTTATAAAATTTATATAATAGATGAGGTTCATATGTTATCTAAGGGCGCTTTTAATGCACTTTTAAAAACCGTAGAAGAACCAGTTAATGGTGTAAAGTTTATTTTTGCAACTACCGAGTTGCGTAAGGTTCCTGTAACAATTATGTCTAGGTGTCAAAAATTTATTCTTGGCAATTTGTCAATTAGTGAAATAAAATCTTATTTAGAATATATTGCAAAGGAAGAGAACTTAAACACCGAAGATAGTGCGCTTGATTTGATTGCAAAGTATGCTAATGGTTCCGTAAGGGATGCGCTATCTTTACTAGATCAAGTTATTTCTGTATCTGATAACAAAATGGTTCTTTCTAAAGATGTTTCTGACATTCTTGCGATGCCAGAGTTTCAAAGCGTAGTAGAGTTATTAGATGCTGTTTTATCAGATAATATTGTTGTTTCTTTACGTTGTGCTTCTAGTATTAATACAAACACTAGTGATACGGAGTATGTTGTTTCGGTAATACTCTACATTATATCCGATTTAATAAAGGCTGTATGTGTTAACGCGAAGTTAAGCGATGTTTTGATTTCTAATTTGTATAAAAAGCATGAGGATAAAATGAAAATGCCATTTTTAATTCGGATGTGGGAGATGATATCCTCCTCTATGAAGAACATTAAGTTTATTGATGCGGAGCAGTTTTTAGATATGTTATGTATAAAAATTATTTACACAAATAAGTTACCAACTCCAAACGAAATCATCAATGTAGCGATTGGAAAAAGAAATTCCTCTTAGCGCATTTTATTTATTTTAACCATTTTAGTTGTATGATTTTTTCCAAAGATCCATCGAAGAACATTAAAAAAACAATTCTACCAAACCAGTTAAACGTTATTACCGACAAAGTAACCTTTGTTGATAGCGTTATTGTTGCTGTAATGGTTGGCGCTGGTAGCCAAAATGAAAATAGCAACAATAACGGTGTTGCGCATTTTTTGGAGCATATGGCTTTTAAAGGTACCACAACTCGTAGTGCAAAAGATATATCTGACGCTATTGAAGATGTTGGCGGTTACGTTAACGCGTATACATCTAAAGAAAGGACAATGTACTATATAAAAGTTTTGAAACAAGATGTTGAGTTGGCGGTGTCTATTTTAGCAGATATTTTACAAAACTCCGTTATAGATAAAGAAGAACTGGACAAGGAAAGAGGTGTTATTTTACAAGAGATGAAGGCATCTTTTGACACTCCTAGTGATATTGTATTTGATTATTTTGCTGAGCATGCATTTGGTAAGAATACTACTTTAGGTCGCTCTATTATAGGGACTGAGCAAACAATTAAAAACATGAATAGAGATAAAATTAACGATTTTATTAAAAAACATTACTATGCGCAAAATATGGTTGTTGGCGCTTGTGGCAATATAGAGCATGATAAATTTACTGATCTTGTTGGGAATTATTTTGCGGATATTGCTCAAAATAATTCTACACACGATGTAAAATGTAATTATATTGGCAATGGTGGGGTTATGTATGCAAAAAAAGATTTGCAACAGATGCAATTTATTTTAAGTTTTGGCGGTTACTCCGAACTTAACCTCGACAAGTCTATTAGGGCGGTTTTTTTAGCAAGTATTTTAGGTGGCGGTATGTCCTCTAGGTTGTTTCAAGAAATCCGTGAAAAAAGAGGATTAGCTTATAGCGTTTCTATGAATGCTAGTTCTTATAAAGACACAGGGCTGTTTTTTTGCTATGCAGATTCTAGCGTTGATAAACTTAATGATATTTTTGATGCTGTCGTTATGGTTCTACGTTCTGCTATGAAGCAAATTGACAATAGTGAGGTTGACAGGACTTTAAACAAATTTAAATCGTCGGTTCTTATGTCAAAGGAGTCTTTACATTCTAGAGTTGAGAAGATGATGGATAATTTTTTAACTTTTGGTCGTTATATTGAGTCTGATGAAGTTATATCTATTGCTAAGTCAATTACACCTAATGAAATGTCTATGTTTTTACGCGATACTGTGTCTAACAAAGATAGCAAACAAACATTGCTTGTTTATGGCGATTTTGATTCCAAACCTCCAGTTGTTAAAGATTTTAGTAATTTTGTTTTTTAATTTACCATACCAATTAGCACTTTTACCAATTAGCGCTTTTGCAAGTGGTGAGCTAATTGAGATTTGTTGTTTTTCAAAATTAGATTCTTTTTCGCCAAGTATTTGAATTTTCATTGTTTTATCTGGGTCGTACATTTTTAACCCAACTATGCTACCAAATTTAACTATCCCATTTGGCAATAGTTTACTTATGTCTATTATCTCTGAATTCCTAATAAATGAACCTAAGGATGCAATTTTAGACTCAACTTTATGTTGCCATTCTTTTGCACTTTGGTATTCTGCATTTTCTTTTAAATCACCATGTTCTCTTCCAGCAGATACCGCTCTAACAGCCTCCTCTCTTTCTTCATGAAGAGCTTGTAGGTTTTTTTCTAATTTTTTTATACCTTCTAGGCTAATTGCTTGTTTAGTATTTGTGAACATATTACTAATTAAATAAATTTAATAAACGAAAAGATGAACTTATTAAGTTATATATAAGGTTTACATATATATGCTTATGCATGTGTAAAAGTTAAAAATAACTAAACTGTTTTCTGCTTTAGTAACCATATATTACGCTAGTAAGTGCGTATATGTTAACACAACATACTAACATATGGCTATTATTTGCATTTTTTACAAAATAATAACACTGTTTACTACCAAAAAAACTATTATCAATTACTAACTGTTATCTGCTTTTTTAATATATTTTAAAACGGTTCTTACATATTGATATAAAGTTGTTACCGCTAAATACGCACCTATCCACAGCACAACTGTACCTATAAGCTCAAAGGGAGTATCTTTATCTGATATTAATAGCAATATTATTCCAACCATTTGTACTGTTGTTTTTATTTTTGACAACTTAGTTACTGGCATATGGCCATTTTTTTGCATTGCAATAAATTCTCTAATTCCTGTTACTAGTAATTCTCTTGTAATAATTATTGCAACTAACGTAATACCAACTCTTTTAGTTGCTAACATACCTAACAAAGTTAGTATTGTAAGCATTTTATCTGCTATGTTGTCAAAACAAATACCAAATGTTGACACTTCACTATTTTTTCTTGCTAGATAACCGTCGAGTAGATCTGTTGCAGCGATAACGGAAAATAAGAAGCCAGATATTAACCGAAATAACAAGACGTCTCTTGGTAGGAATACGCAAAGAAAAAGAAAAAATGGCGCTGCGAATATCCTAGATACCGTAAGAAAGTTTGGAGTTTTAATAAGTTTTAACGTTTTTTCTATTGCTTTATTAAACATTATATTTTTCTGTCATAAAATTTACTTAGGTTAATGTAATGCCGTAAGCGCAACTTTAATGTAATATTATACATAATAGTTGTTTAGTCAATCAAAAGTTAAGTTTTTACACAATGTACATTATAGCGTGCTTGTTATGTATTTTCTTTTTACCTTATTAATAATTACGTTTAAAACTAAACCATATAACAGTTCTGTGATAATTTTTATGCTACTAATATTTACTAGCGATTTGCGCTGAAATAGAAGCAGAACGAACGATATGATGATTATTTTTAAACAATAAAATGCTATAAATTCTATTAAAGATGTTATTGAGGCTGTATCTGTTCGATAAAATTTTACAAGCAATATTTTAGTTATTTGATTTGATAAAAACACGCTAAGTAACGTTAAAAATGGTATTATAGATTCGTACGAATCTTGTACTGCACAAAGTAAAAACAACAGTATTGTGGCAAAAATACTATTTTTGTTAATCATTTGGTAATTAATAGCTGCCAGCATGCCAGTAGCTACCGATTGTCCCATATTGTAATTACGTAAACTTATCTCGAATACAATAAAAATAATACCAGCGCAAAACAATGCTATAGTTGCTAAAGATTCTGTATTATTTATTGTTGGTTTTATCATATTTACAAATAGTTAACCTTGTTAGCAATTGGCAATATTAAATTTTTCAACTGGTTTACAGTTGCAAAGTTTACATTTTTTATTAGTTGTTTACACTATTGTATAATGTTCCAACTAACCGTTAATTACAAAAAATAAATACTAGCTATCGTAGCAAGTTATTATAGGTAGCTGCTACAAACTTTTATCTATTATTTAATCAACTGTATTATTTGTTAATGTTTTTGTATTTTTAAAAGTTTAACTACTTAACTTTGTTGACGCTAGTTTTAATGTTTGTCATGTTAAATTGCTTTTTTATTACTATTTGGTATATTATATTTTCTATATTAATGCTTTCCATGTAAGATATAGCATTACTTGCTATCAGCTCCTCTTCCTCTTTGCTTATTTGTAAATCATGTTTGTTTACGTTTGTGATAAATATTTTTGTAACAACGTAACCAACTATTTTGTCGTTAAATCCACCAATAGATTTAAGGTAACTAAGTTTACTATTTAATATTTTAATTAGGTCGCAATCCATCTGTGTTATCATGTTAAAATAGCTAGAGTAAGTAGTTTCTTTGTCTTTGTTTTTTTCTGCAACCATGTTTAACATGGTTTTAGCGTTTTCTAACAAGCTAGAGCAATTACTGTTTAGAGATTTTATATTTTTTCTTTCTAACTGTTTAGCATGTTCAGCTTCTAATTGTTTAATGTGTTCCGCCTTTTGTTTGTTTTGGTAAAAATACGGTGTTATCATGCTTAAGTTGTTGCCAATATTGTCTAGTGTCTTGTAAAATCCATTATTTTTTACATTAGAGAACATTTCTGCGTTATTTGTGACAGAAATTGTTGCGACTAAAAAGATACTCATCAGTAAACCCCTTACGGTGCCAACAATAATACCGAATATATAAAAAGAGGGGTTATTGTTGTTTAGGTTGTTTTCTGTGTAATTTGGTATAATTAGCGATTGAAGAAGTGAGTTTAACGGCACTGCAATTGTAAACACAAATAATGGCAATAGTATGTCTAGGTTGGCGCTAAATTCGGCATACCAGTACAACGTAGAGCCGACTGCAAAAGCGAACAAACCAGCAAGTATGTTTGTAGCTAATTTGTATATTTCAAGCACTACACCGTTTTTGTTGCCAACAAAACCAAGGACTGCCATACATACTGTTACTCCAATGTTAAAAGCTATATTTTGTAAGGACATTTTGCGTGCTGTATTAACTAATATAAGTTAGGCAAATAAGTAAACCTATAACTTGCAATTTTCTATTACCTTTCTTATGTAAAAATCAAGCTACTTGTTATTTGGTTGCCATTTGTAAATTTGTTAGTATTTGAGAAGTTGTTTTTTAACTTGCTTTTGCAATGATTAACCTATATTAAGTTAGCATGCTATTTTATAGGTGTTGAGCGAGTAATTATTTGATAAATTTAACAAAATAGTGTTAAAATGAGTTTTGAAAGCAAACTAAAAGTAGTAATAGAAAAGTATAACACAATTAACAGTAAATTGCTTGAAGATGGTGTGTCTATTGCAACAATGACTTCGTTAATGAAAGAAAGAGCTAATATATCGGAATTGGCCGATGAGATTAAAAAACACTTTGCCGCTAAAGATTCTTTAAATGCGTTAAAAGAAATGCTATTAGATGAGTTTTGCGATAATGAATTAAAACTTGAACTATTAAAAGAGCAAAGAGAAACAGAAAGTATACTTATTGCTACAGAGAGAAGAGCTAAAATTTTACTATTACCAAAAGATGAAGCTGACAGCAAAAATGCAATACTTGAAATTAGACAATGTGCTGGCGGGGACGAGGCAGGCTTGTTTGGTCTTGAGATATTTGAAATGTACCGTAAATTTGCTGAGAAAAATTGTTGGAAATTTGAGGTAATGTCAATTTCTCTTAACCCCGCTGGTGGCTTAAAAGAAGGTATTTGTTTGATTTCTGGTACAAATATTTTTGCTAAAATGAAATTTGAATCTGGCACTCATCGTGTTCAACGAGTCCCGAAAACGGAAACAAATGGCAGATTGCACACAAGCACCGTTACCGTTGCCGTATTACCAGAGATGAAAGATATTCACTTAGATATTAAAGAGAGCGATTTGAGAATAGACGTGTTTCGCGCTAGTGGTCCTGGGGGTCAGTCCGTCAACACAACCGACAGCGCTGTTCGTATCACACATCTTCCCACTGGCGTAACCGTTAGCCAGCAGGACGAAAAGTCTCAAATTAAAAATAGAGAAAAGGCAAGAAAAATACTATACGCTAGAGTATACGATTTAGAAAGGCAAAAACGTAATGCCGAGTTGTCTAGCAATAGAAAATTACAAATTGGCACTGGCGATAGGAGTGAAAAAATCAGGACTTATAATTTTTTACAAGATCGCATAACCGATCACCGCATTAATGAAAGTTTCTATAATGTAGAAGTGTTAGTTAAAAATGGCGACATTGGCGCTATAATAAATACACTTATACAAAGAGAAGAGATTGAAAAACTTGCTATGCAATTGTAAGTTTGTTTACAATTTTTACATCTTATTCTAAATTCTTGCATAGATATTTGATTATTGTTTATAACATTGTACAATTTATTAATATTATTAGTTTGCCTGTGTACAAGTAGTATTTCGTTGTTTGTTTTATATGTTTTATAGAGGTGTCACGTAGGCTTGGGTTGTCAGAGTATGGTTTAGTTGAGTGCATTTGTGTTATAAACGAGCTTAATAATCGGATTAAAAAAGGAGACCTTAAGTTTAAGGAAACATTTTATTTTTTTGGTAAATTTAGCAGTTGTTTGGATGAAAAAAATAACAATCAGAAAGTTGGAAAAATTAACGTAGGCGCTGGTTTTGTTGACGTTCTATCTGGTTGTATGGCTGGAGTGTACAAAAAGAGACTATATGGATCTGTAAAAAAATGCGTTGCGGTTGCTAAAAGTAGCGTAAGGCATAGTAATGTAAATTTTCAATCAAATAATATAAGTTGCAATCTTTCTAGTTGCGGCGGTATATTGCTTGATGAGGATGTTGTTTGTAAATTATAAAATAATTAATAGTTTAAATATAAAATGGATAAAGTGTCTGATAAAAACAAAAAACAAGCTAGTGTAGACATTTACCAATGGCCTATCGCACCTCGTAAAACTTCGCATTTGTCAGACGATTTGGTAGATTCTGCTGCTAAAAAGGGAGATGATAAAAAACAAGCTAGCGTAGGTAGCTCAAAAGTATCATCTGTTGCGCAACGTAGAAATAGAGATAAAATGCCAGATAGTCTTGCTAAGTTATTTCCTAAAGTTAACCCTAAATCTAGCCCTAAAGTTAAAAAACTTGCCTCGCATTTGTCAGGCGATTTTGTAGATCCTTCTGCTAAAAAAATGGATGATAAAAAACAAGCTAGTGTAGATGTTTCTAAATGGTCTATCGCACCTCGTAAAACTTATAAAGAAAAAATGTCACAATCTATTTCTAAATTTCTTTCTGAAACTGGTCCAAACTCTAATCCTCAAGTAAAAAACAGTACTCGAGGTGATGTTATCGAAGAAGAAACGGTATCAGATACCGCATCTCGTCGTATATCATTTTCTAGTTTTAGAACGGATTTAAAACAAAAAAGAGGTAACAGTACAAGATGCGGTGGTATGCCAAGGCTTTAATAAACAAAGTTTATTTTGCTTAACAATCTTTACATGATTTACGCATAGTGTAAGATATTATTATTTTTCGTTTAGCTTTATTGTTGTCGGATAAAGCTAATTTATTGAGATTTCCCTCTTTGCTCTTTGTGACGCTTATGCGTTGTTGTTTTGTTGCTGGCTTGTGTTTATACAATTTTAATATTTTTGGTTGATATGCGTTTTTAATGTATTTTTCAATTAGTTTTTTATATTGCTATTTTTGTTTTTACAAATATTAATGGTCATGTGTGATTTAAGTATAATAAGTTAGTTTGCAATGCTTCCAGAGTTGTTACAAATAAAAAGGGTTATCGCAAGTAGAGGTTTTTTGTTTAACGATGAAAATAAATTACTTGTTGTTAGCAAAGATGATGACAGGTTTTATTTACCTGGTGGTTGGTGCGATGATGGCGAACCTGTTACCGTTGCTTGTTGTAGAGAAATAGAAGAAGAAGCAGGTTTAAAAACTACACATGATAAGGTTATTTTTGTTGAGGAGGTTGTTACTAACGACACTTGGGTTAAAAATGGTTTATTACACAGAATAGACTTTTTTTCTATTGTTTCAAGTAATAATTATACGTTAGATCCTTCTTTTGTTGACAAAGATGACGGTTTAATAAAGCACAGAAAGTTTATAAGCGAATCTGATTGGCTTAACGATAACAACATATATGCGCCGGTTTCTTTAAAAAAAATGAAGTTTAGTGAAATAAAGCAATTATTAAGTTGTTACAATAGAAGAATAGGGGGCAATGCTTCACATTTATTACCGTTAATTTAATGTTTTTATATTAAATAGCTTACAGGGCTTATTTAATTACTGATGTCTTTTTTAAACTAAATATTAAAATACCGTGTCATTAAAAAAGGTTTCTATATATACTGATGGCGCTTGCTCTGGTAACCCTGGTAAGGGCGGATGGGCGGCTTTACTGGAATGTGGAGAGTCTCGTAAAATTATTTCTGGTTGGAATGTCTACACAACAAATAATATTATGGAACTTACTGCCGTAAAAAAAGCGCTATTAGCTTTAAAAATTGCTTGCGATGTAGACCTGTGTACCGATAGCAGGTATGTACAAGATGGATTGATAAAGTGGATTGATTGTTGGAAAAAAAATGGTTGGAAATCTGCCAACAATAAGCCAATTAAAAATAGAGAAATTTGGGAAGACTTAGACGAGTTAAAACAAAAACACACCGTTAGAGTACATTGGGTAAAAGCGCACAATGGTAACGACAAAAATGAACTTGTTGACCAAATTGCAAGGGGTGAAATCTTAAAAATACCAAAGTAACTCACTATTTGTTACATCTCGCAAACAATTACTTAATAAACCTATAAAAGTTTTATATATACTTATGCGCCGTTGGTAACAACAGCAACATAGCGTTACCACACCACAGATGCCGCTTATGCTACAGTGAGAACGTACATGTCTCATTACGTTATAGCGTTATGTTTACCAATTATACTATTATTTATATAAATTGCGTAAGTTTTACGAAGTAGCAGTGTCTTGATGCAATCTGTTGCAATGTTTTTTCTAATCAAATAACTTACTCTATTATAGAGTTAAAATTATCTTGATTTTAGATATTTTATACTGTATCTTGCCAATCGACGTGCAAGTTATGTGCTTCCTAATTTTTCCTCGGTAGCTCAGTTGGTAGAGCAGTTGGCTGTTAACCAAAATGTCGGGGGTTCGAGTCCCTCCCGGGGAGCCAAGTGTGATACTTGCCCAAATCCACTATTAAATCAAACGGTTTTCTTAAGCAATAACGGAGGTTTCTGCCTGTTAAGGTGATGTCCGAAAATACAAAATCGATTAGTGAACGCTTTTCGGACACATTAGCATAAAGAAATAATTCATGAGCCTGTGTTACCAGCTCTAATACGCCAACTACAAGGGTTTTGAAGCGTTCGTCTGCTATATCGTTCATAGATATGTCCGTTTTAAGATTTGCTATTTCTTCCTTCAATTCTTTGTCCTTTTTTGCAAAGATGTCCCCCGTTATACTTCCTTCTAAATTCATATCTATTAATCTATCGTATTTTGAATGAGCTAAGGCTAGTCTTCTGTTTAAATCGCTTATCTTTGTTTTGTAATAATCTTTTTCTCCATCGTGTAAGCTTTGTAGGTGATTTATGGCAGACTCAAGCATTTCCTTTGGAATTGTCATTGATTTAAATACTTCTTCTATTTTTGCTAAAACTTCATTTTCATTAACCCATATTTGTTTTTTATATCCTCTAGATCCCATACTATTAAACGTGTGTAAGATTTATTTACCCTTTCCTTTCTATCGCATGTAATTCTTCTCCCAGTTGTTCCACAGGTGACGAGGCTTTTAAATATAAAATCCTTACCTTTCTTTGATGTTTGTATAGATTGATGTCTATTGTTAACTTTGCATCGTTCTTCATTGATTTTTTGACATTCATCAAAGAGTTGTTGAGATATTAATCTATCGTATTTATGAGGATATAATTTATTGTTTTGTTTTTTGCATTGGATGAATCCACAATAGAAGGGATTTTTTAATAAACATGCTATAACGCTTTTTGATAACGTTTTAACTTCTAACTCTGAAAAGAAATTATTAGCCAATCTATGCTCTTCTGCGAACTTTTCCAAATCTCCAAGCGAAGTTTTGCCAAGAGAGTACATTTCGAACATTTTTCTTATCAATGGAGCTCTTAAGTTATCTACAATTACAGTTTTATCGCCATTTTCCACAACATTTAAATAGCCGAGAGGTGCTTTTCTTGGGCATTCTCCATTGGTTACTTTGTGCGTATATGTTCGCTTGCCATGATCAGAAAGATTATCATTAAATGTATTACCTATCGCAGTCATTATTCTAGACATGAGCTTTTGAGTTGTGTTTGCATCGCTATCAAGTTTTCCTATGTCTAAAAAATGTAATTCTGCTTTATTTGTAGACATTAATTCATCTAGTTTTGGTAAATCATTGACACTTCTATTAAGTCTGTCCACTTTATCAACGACAATCGCCACTTTATCTTTATAAGATTTTACAAGACTTACCATTCTGTTAAATTCTTTCTTCTCCCCCTTTGTTGAGCTTTCAGATACCTTAAATGTCTCTATTATATCAAGGCTGTGTCTTTTACAATATTCGGTCAGTCTATTAATTTGACTCACTATTGAATAACCCTCTTGGGCTTGCTCTTGAGTTGAGACTCTTGCGAAAATTACTGCTTTCATATAATTACATCTTTTTATATGCTTTATATAAGGATATTTTTTAAAATAAAAGATATATTCCTACTCGACTATTTTTTCAATCTTAAAGCCTTAAATCTCTCAAGTGACGACTCTGTTAAATCAATGTCATTTAAGATTGGATTTGTTGATTTTTCTATTTTATTTATAGCTTTTATATCGTTTCTTAGCCTGCAAATTTGACTTGAACTCATTTCGTATTCAGTTTTTAAGAAATCATAACCATACTTTGCAATATCGCTCATATATCCCTTTAAAGAAGATAGTTTGTTTGATTTTATATTAGGAAATGCTGACTTTATTGTCTCATTTAATAAAAATGAATTCTTATCATCAAAACTGACTCCACGAATCCCTGTGTGCATTTTTTCAATATACTTTGTTAAAACTTGCTTTGACAGTTCACTACTAAAAACATTTCTTAAAGTTTTCTCTTCTATCGGTAATTTTTTTATTTTTCGTCTTTTTAATGAGATTTCATAGCGAATCATACTAAGATTATTCTTTTTTAAAAGATTTATTACTTCTTTTTGGCTATAATTATCTTGCGTAAGCGAACGATTATCTGAATATTTTAATGATTTTTCAACTTCTAAAATTTTATCATAAACAGTTATATGATATAACTTTGTGTAGAATTTCATTCCAGTACCACATCTTTGGTAATCTGTTTCTGTCGCACCCAGTCTTGAATCAATGGCAATCTTTTTTAAAGAATCTATAAAAAATCTAGGATTATTTTTAATAATGAAGTTCTTTGAAAAATCTACCTTTTGAACATAACTATCTTTTATATCTTCCCCAGATACATCATAGCCAAGAATTAAAAGTTTCTCTCGTAACTTTTTAACTATATCTTCAAAATCGGAATCTCTTAACTCTTCAACATTATTATCAAATAAAATCTTTGGCAAAGAGCATTCAGTTGATAAATTTGTAAAAGAATCATTTATCATAAAAGCATTTGTCATTATTGCGGTTCTTGGAAAGTAGCCTTGTTGTTTTTCTTTTGTCGTAACTATATTGTGGCAGTTCATTGAAGCGTTGCTGTAACAAGAGGCGTTGCTAAGATATTTTGTTTGTTTCTCTCCGCCGAATCTCTCAGGCTTGATAATTTTAACCTTATTCAAAGGTATTAGAATTTTTATTGTATCTATCATGATCATTACATTTTTTAATTTTTACTTCTTTTAGTTTGTTAAAAATAGCCTCTTCAATTGCTTGCGAAGTTTCTTTATTTATTGGATGAAATATAGCAAATTTTCCTTTACTTGGATATGTTAAGCGATAACCTTCTGCATTTAATTTTTTATGAATAGCTATACTTGAAATGTATACACTTTCATTAATCACCAAGCTAGCAAATCCAATCAAGCCGTTTACAGGTTTTATGAATTCAATTTGAACTTCACTAATTACTAACATATACTATATACTAAATTTCTTCAAGGATGTCATTTTTAACAAAATTACTTTCATTTGATTTGGATTTTTTTGACAATTCCTCATCCCTTCTGTTTCTTATTTTAGTCAATAAATCAACAAAACCAATGAACCCATCAGAGGCTAATCTGATTTCAGCTTCAGAGACAGAAACATCTTTTTTATTGTAACTTTCAGAAATTACATTATTTAAATTTTTCATTAATACAAGAATTAAACTTGTATAATGACTGTAGCTCTTTTCCTCTTTAGATATGCGATGAGCCACCTCGGGGACACAAAAAACCTAGTGTTTATAAGGGGCTTTTAACAGTTCTCAGGAAAAAGATTTTAATATGGACTCGTTTTAGGTGTCATTTTTATTCAATTCTTTATCAATTTTAAGACACATTTTATAAAATTGACAGAATTGGTCTTCATCGTTTTTTACATAATCCATTGAATCCTCAATATACATTAAATTTACTTTATAAATCGTAGCAATCATTGTGGATATCCTTCTAAAGATAAGCTTTTTATCCGCTTTGATTTCTTCGTAGATTTTATCTATTAAAGATTTTAATAATTTCTTTGAAATTCTGTGTATCTTGATAAAGCTTTGCATATCTGATAATAATTTTTCTGAGGTTGAAGTATTTCCAGCAATGCGTTTAATTTCTTGCACTAAGACAAGGGTGTAATATATTGCCTCCGCCTTTTTGCATGGTGATTTAATGCCCTTAAAACATTCTGACCAGTACATATATCTAAACAACCTTTCCTTAAGAAAATTAGCTAAAAATTCTCTGTCTCCTTTTTTAGTATCATCAATATCTTCGATATCTTTATTCTTAAATCTGTTTTTACCTCCTTTTGTGTTTGATTGCCTTATATACTCCCTACTCCCCTTCTTAAACTCTTTTACTTTCTTAATACTTTTTAAGCTTACATAATATTTATGTCTATCTGAGTTATCTTTTAGCATCTTATCAGAATGCTTTTCATTTCTAAAAATATCACAGCATAACTCTTTTAAAAGTTCCTCACCCTCTAGAAAGAAAGATTTCTTTAACTGATACTCATTGTCTTCATTAAGGTAGATTGGTAGATTCTTTCTCTCTTTAGTTTTTTCAAAAAACAAAGGAATCATTAATTTTTTATCTTCATCTCTGTTTTACGATATTATTAACTATTGTCTCAATGTTTTCTATATTGAGTAATTTTTTAGCAAAATTACTATTTCTAAGTTTTGCTAATTTTTGTAATCTAGTGTATTTTGAAATTTCCATATAAACGCTACCAATTTGATTGATATTTTCAAAATCTTTTATTGGAACTCCTTGTCTAAAATAACCTTCTGAGTCAGATGTTTGTGAATAATCATCATTTGGAATTCCAAGTGATTCCCCAATGATATAGGCAAAAAATGATTTTATTTTTTTATTAGATTTGTTTGCAATTAACTTTGCATATCCTTGAATCTGATTTATGTATTCAAAACAATGTTTATCCGGTTTTTTAAAATCAACAATAACAATACTTCCTAATTTGTGAAATATTAACATATCTGGTCTTTTGTTGTTTAAATTATCCTGTGTAATACCGCATTTTTTTAAAATATCTTTATTCTCAATATCATTGGCAAAAATTAATTCATTTTTATACTTTATATTTTTCAGTGGGATGTCTGATGCAATATAATCATAGTTTGCAAAATCTTCATTAATCATCCATAAATTATGCTCTGAGTTGTTTTTGTTATCAGTTTTTTGTTGAAAAATTAAATTATGTATATATACTTCAATTGCGTTATTTTTAATAAATTCATTTAATAACTCTACTTCTATTTGCCTTCTAATAACATACTGGCAAAGATCATTTTTATTTTGTTCTTTAATGAACAAAATAATTGTATTTGCAATTTTTAATCTTTCATCTTTACTGAAATTTTCGTATATTTTAAATTTAATAAATTCTTTATTAATATCTTGTTGGCTATTTATATTATTTATACCTCTTTCGGTTCCAAGCTTTTTGACAATTTCTTCATTTATTGACGACAATGATGCTTTTTGCTTAACTGCTTTGATATCAGAATCGCTACACCCTAGTGCAAAGCCAATACTTTCTATTTCTTTATCCTTTCTCTCTCTCGCTAGTTTAATTTCGTTAACTGCAGTTTCTAACTTATTCTTTAATTTTGAAATAAGATTATCTAATACAATACATTCTTCAGGAAATAAATCCATATCAGTCTTAAAATCCTTATCTTTTTTAGGAATATTAAAATCATCTCTTGATGAATTGACAATACGATTATCATCAAAATAATCACCAGATATAAAATAGATATGTTTTTTATTGCCTGAAAATATAAAAGTAGGCTCAATAATTTCTTCTGTTATATTTAGAACTGGAAT